>NZ_JBGCCL010000035.1:0-76274 GCF_041262505.1 Streptacidiphilus sp. MAP5-3 | reverse complement strand
ACGCGGGCCTACTCGGAGACCTTACGGATCATTCGGGAAGGTACGCCTTCCGCGTGCCGTCCCGGAACCGATCCACAGGTCTTGAGCATTGCTCGAGCTGGGCGACGGTCGGGCAGTGCTCCTCACCATGCCACACCAGCATCTTGGCTGGCACGGGCTTCCCGGCGCTCCTGCGCCCGTTCAGGCGGCGCTTCGAGCAGCGTCGAGGAATCGGTCGACTCCTTCAACGCCCTGGTGCTTCTGGAATGCTGGTGCGAGCTGCCGGACCTGCCGAATGCAGCGGGATGCACCGATCTGTTGTGCAAGTCGCAGCGATTCGTAGGCGGTGGCGGCGCTTTGGTCGATTTCGCGTTGCTGTAGGAGGCTTTCGGCCTCGTAGGCGAGGAAGACGGTGCGAGTCTTGTCCCGGGACTTCGGTAGGAGTTCAACACCCTGAGTGATCTGGTGGTGTGCTGGTCCAGGCTCGTCGAGGTCAATCAGGCAGCGGCCTGCGTCGACCGATAGATCAGCAGGACCCATCCACGAGCACCAAGCGGGTGGTTCGTCGGTCGCGGTGTTGAGGGAGTGTTCTGCGGCGTCGAGTGCCCGGCGGCAGGAGCGGCCCTCATCAAGCATGGCGTGGGCGCGGGCCTTGCGGACGTGGAGGAGGGCTCGGGCGGTGTGGTCCTGGGTGCGGGTCAGTGCGTGGTCGAGGACGTCAACGGCGGGCGCTGCCTGCCTGAGCCAGATGCTCTGGTAGGCGAGGTCGGACAGGATTCCGGCACCTCTGTCGCTGTCGCCGGCCTGATGGGCGGAGTGAAGGGCGGCGTGCCAGTAGCGTCCGGCTGCTGCGTGGTGCTCGTAGTCGAACTTGTGCCAGCCGATGGTCTGTGCAAGGGAAGCCGCCAGCACGTGGAGGCGGAGGCCCGTCGCTTCGCTGTAGTGCGCGCTCTCCAGGAGACCGACGACGGTGTCGAGGTAGCTGTCCAGGAGCTGGGCCGTGTGTTGGCGCTCGGCTGTCGCCAGCGCAGTGAGGTGCCGGACACTTGCCTCTAGCCAGTCGACGAATTCCGGGTCGACCCGTTGGCCGTCGGCCGCGGTCGCCGCAAGAGCGGGGTCGAGGGTGGCCCACTGGTGCGCCAGCGAGGCGAGGGCGACGGGTGTGATGGCGAGGATGGTGCGACGGTCGAGCATGGCGCGGCGTTGGGCCTCTCTGAGTGCGGCGACCGACGCTCCTGTTCCCAGGGGGATGGGCGCTTCGCAGCCGGGCAGCCAGTAGGGCCAGCCCAGGGCGGTGACATCGGCGGGGTTGACGCCAAGGGCGTCGGCGATGAGGAGCTGGTACCAGTCGTCCGGTGGGCGAGCGCCCGGCCGCTCCCAGACGGACACTTGCTGCTTCGTGGTGCCGGCCCTGCGATCCTGGCGGCGCGCGGCGTCCTTCACGCCCGTGGCGAGGTCGCTCTGGGACATGCCCTTGAGGTGTCGGGCGAAGGCGAGCGGGTGCTGGATTGGCGCTTCCACTCGTCCATGACACCACCCTCCATGGCTCTTCCGGACGCAAACGAGGACTCCTGCATGACACCCCCATGACCATCGAACGCTTTTGCTAGCACCGGAGATTGGGTGTACTCGCACTTCCGGGCCGTACGTCCCGGACATGGGAGAACCCTTCTGATCGGAGGCTCACTGTGAGCGGCGTCGACGTGGTGAGGGTCGCGTTCAGCGGAGCGGACAACACCGGCAAGACCAAGCAGATCGGCATCCTGGCGCGCCGCGTCGGCCAGGACGCTCGTGCGACGGGCCCGCTCGACGCACACGACCCGCGTTGGGAGGACATCAAGGCACGCGGTATGGGTGACTGGTGGTTTGACAGTGGGCCGGTCGAGGAGGTCGCCGACGTGCTCGCCAACTCCTACCTCGCCCGGTTTCGCGTCGAGGGCGACGGTGCCCGGCTACTGCTGATGGACCGCGGCCTCCCGATGCTGGAGGCGTCGTTGGCCGCGACAGTAGCCGTGCGCGAGCGCCTCGATCCGGAGCAGGCCGCTGACAGGGCACGCGAGTTGCTGGAGCCCTACGCAGAGGAACTGACGGCTGCTGAGGCGAAGGAGTTGGGCATCTGCCTCCTCCATGACGAGGACCCCGTGATCGGCACGTCCCGATCCCTCTCGCACGAGAAGAGCGTCACACCGACCTACGCGGACTACCAGCGCCACCTGCATGTGCAGATCCACCGGGTGATCGCCGAAGGCCGCTTCCACGACGTCATCGTCGTGGCGGGAAGGGCTGTGGTCGCGGTGCAGGACGACATCCGCCGTCGCCTGCACCCGAGCACACTCCTTGTGCCCACCGGGTGCCTGCCCGAGGTCAGGGTGGTCGCGCTCGGCGGAATGTCCGAGAGCGGCAAGAGCACCGCGGGCGAGTACCTGCGAACCCACCACGGCTACGCACGCCTCAAAATCGGCTATCTGATCGAGGACGCCGCCCACCGCGCCGGCATCCCCGATCCCTACTCGATCGCCCCTGTGGTCCGCGCCGAGCTGCTCCTGGACGGGCTCGACCGCTACGCATCGGCCCACCACTTCCACGACCGGTTCTCGTTGGAGTCCCTCCACGAGTTCGAGGTCACCGCCGAACTGCGCCGGATGCTCGGCAGCCAGATCGCCATCACCTACCTCGACACCGACGCCGCCGTCCGGTCCCGGCGCGGCACCGCGGGCCCCCGCGACGTCACGGAGCGGGACTGCGTGAAGGCCGCCAGGGGCGCAGAGGCGATCAGCAAGCTCGCCGAGACCGTGATCGACAACAACGGCTCCCGCCTGCGCCTTGAGCGTGAGTTCGACCGGATTACACGGGACGCCGCCTGGCCTCTGGTCGCACCGGCCACCACGCCGGTCAACTCGCTTGGCCTGCCGGTCCGCTTGGAGGCATTCCTGACCGCCCTGTTGCAACGCACGACCAGCACCGAAGCGCGCAAAGAGCCGCTGATCGACCTGCTGGCCGTCACTGGCAGCGGCGCCCGCGGCAAGTACCAGCACGGCTGGAGCGACCTGGACGTGTTCGTCATCGCCGAGCACGACCGCATCACGGAACTCCGCACTATCCTCGCCTCCCTGGAAGGCGAACTCGGCCCGGTGAAGCTGGGCCTGACCGTCCTCAGCCAAGAAGAGTGCCGCGCCGGAGCGGTCACCTCGCGCCTCTTGCACGTGCTCACCCTGCTCGGCACCGGCTCCCTGCTCCCGCTCTGGGCCCGGCCCAGCCTGGCCATCCCGGCCCCGGGTCTGGACGACGACATCGCGGCGAGTCTGGAGGCAGGCATCCAGTCGGCCGTCGAGATCCGCCGCCAGTTGTTGAAGGGTGCCCCGGATCTGCGCGCCCTGTACAAGATCACCGCACTCCTGGCCAAGGTCCTCCTGCGCTTCGAGGGCACCGAATGCCCGGAAGACGACGAGGCCCTCACCCGGCTCACCCAGGAAGACCAAGTCTCAGGGCCGGGGCTGCCTCAGCGAGCCCGGACCGACCGGGACGCGGCACAGGACCTGGCCCACCGCGTGCTCAGCCACTGGCTTGCCACGATGCCCACGATCCGGGCTGCGGCATGACCACGCGTCAGGACACCTGGATCTTCCACAAGGCGCTCGCGCCCATACAGGCTGAGGCGGAGGTGCGGGGATGGCAGCAGGTCGCGGGCAGGCTCCAGGTCCCCGCACTGCACTCGGTCACCCCAAGCAGCAACCGCGAACATGTCCTGGCGTACGAGGACGTGTTCGCCTCCGGGCGCTGCCAGCACCTGCTGGGGGACCTCATCGCCTCCGCAGACCGGGACCCCGCAGCCCTCCCCCTCGTGGTCGCGCTGATCGACGCCGTGTGTGACGACCTGATCGGTTCCGCCGCCAGTACGGGCCGCACCGCGGCCCTGTCCGACTGCGTGCCAGCGCTGTACCTCGACCGGATCCGCCACGCGGGCCGCATCGACGCCTGGTACCTCCGCCCCGACCTCACCATCCCCGGCCCAGGCAAGGGCGACAAGTTCCCGGTGCGGGAGCTGCGCGGCTTCACACTGACCCTCAACGGCACCGAGGTACCCCTGGACGTGCCCAAGGCCATCCGCGACGCCCGCCAGGCGCTACGTCCCACGAGCCAATGGGTGTCGGCTATCACCCAGGGCGATCCGACCGAGCCCAACATCGCCGCCAGCGCCACCGGGGCATGCTGGCTCGACTTCGAGCATGCCGGCCGTAACACCCTCCCCGGCGAGATCGCCAACCTCTGGTGGTACTTGCTTGCCATGGGCGGCTGGCTCGTTCCCACCTACCAGCCCGACACCTACGCCCGAACTCTCGCCCTCCATCTGCCGCCTACGGCCTACCCGACGCTCCTTCAGGCGCAACTCTCCCCGCAGCAGCGGCAACTTGACCTCGCCTGCACCTGGACCGTCGGCCCAGGACGCCACGCGGCCCTCACCCGGCTTCACGACCGCCTCACCACCGATCTCGGCCAGGCGGCCGACCTGCCACCCGGCCGCCCGCTCGCCCTGCTGCGCCCGTTCCTGACCACGCGGATCCTCGGCGTCTTCCCGCCGAGCCACTTCACCGACAGCGACCTGCTCCTGCTGCTGGCGAAGCTCGCGGAAGCCCAGCTCGTCGACGGCGAGCTGTTCGCCCACACCCAGACGCCTCCAGACCTCACAAGCCCGCTGGAGTAATGATGACAACGTCCCTGCTCGACCTGCCCATCAGCGCTCGCCCCTTGCAGGGGCGGGTCGCCCTCGTCACCGGAGGCGCAACCGGCATCGGCGCCGCCACGGCCAGAGCCCTCGCAAATGCGGGTGCTGCGGTCGCCGTCAACCACTTCGCCCAAATCGGACAGGCCCGCGCCGTACTGGCCGACATGCACCGCGTGGGCCCCGGCGGCATCGAGATCAGTGCGGATCTCGTCGACCCCAACGCCGTGGCGATGATGACCAGCCAAGTCACCAACGAGCTCGGCCCCATCGACATCCTCGTCAACAACGCCGGCGCTTACCCCCGGCTGTCCTGGGCGCAGACCGACGAGGAAGCCTGGGCCCGCGCACTCGACGTCAACCTCACCATGCACTACCGGACCTGCCGAGCCATCACACCGGGCATGATCGAGCGCCAGTGGGGTCGCATCATCAACATCGGCAGCGTCAACGCCCGTGCCGGCCGCCCCGGTCTGACCGCCTACAGCACCGCCAAAGCCGGGCTCCTCGGCTTCACCCGCTCCCTGGCCAGGGAGCTTGGCCCACACGGCATTTGCGTGAACACTGTCGTCCCGGGAGCCATCCATGTCGCCGCAGAGAACGACCTGCCCAAACACCATCGCCCCCGCCCCGAAGACCAGATCGACCGCCAGTGCGTCCCACGCCGCGGCCAGCCAGAGGACGTCGCCGCAGCGATCGCCTTCTTCGCCAGCCCAGGCGCATCGTTCATCAGCGGCCAGTCGTTGCACGTCGACGGAGGGTGGCTCCTCCACTGACCACCACAATCCGCAGCCACGAGGAGATCAAGACCGTGACCGAACGGGTTCGCGCCATCCTCATCACCCCGAACAACACGATGCTCTTTATCAAGCGCATCCGACCCGGCATCGCCCCGTATTGGGTCACCGTCGGCGGCGGCGTCGAAGACACCGACGCCAGCCGCCACGCCGCCCTGCTACGTGAGATCGGCGAGGAGATCGCCGGGACCGCACAGATCCTGCGCCAGCTCCACGAAATGGAGAACGACAAAGGCGAGAAGGAACTGTTCTACCTTGCCCTAGTTGAGCGTTGGAACTTCGCCGACCGTACGGGCCCGGAGTTCTCACGCACCGACCGCGGCGAATACCTCCTTGAAGAGGTCCCGCTCAGCACCCAGGCCCTGGACCAGGTCAATCTGATGCCGCCCGAGTTCGCCGCCGTCCTGCGCCAGGCCGTAGAACACGGCGACCTGCTGACCACTCCGTAAGTCACGGGGCTGTCGAAACGAGAGTGGGGCCCACAACAGATCCCATATTCTTACAGAGCACTCCGGCTACGCCGGGTACACGCGTCGTTGACGCTACGGCGGGGAACTCAAGCGTGACGACTGGACTTTCCCCTAATACTGGCATCAGCCATCATCTCGGAGGCGGAGTTCAAGCTAACGATGAGCTCCTCATCATCCACAACAAACCAGAGTTCGCGGTCCAAGATCCACCACGCGCCACGGTACTGAACGAAGTCGGTGATGGTCGCGCTGAGGTACCGAGCTCGTCCCCGAGCGAGCTCATCCGTCATCGCCTTGACTCGGATCTCAATCGGGACGTTGGAGCCGCCGCGGCGGCCGGAGGGCTCATGGTCGAGCGTGGTGTCGGTCATGGCGTCCCCCTTCACGGCCGGATCGTGGGCTGGTTGTCGGGCAGCGGTTGTGCTGGTGGCGGTTGGAGGCTTCCGTGAGTTTGAAAGAGGCTGCTGTCGTGCTGGGGCGCGGGCCTCGCGTTCTGCACCTGCGTCAGCTCCTGGCGCGCGGACGACTCGGCTCGCTCCCCCTCGGCGGCCTGCGCGCCGATTCGGCTCGCGTCGTGGGCAAGATCGGTGCGCAGATCCTCAACGAACAGCTCGTGGCCGACCTCCATCGCAACGCCGACGACCACAGCTGTGGCCATGAGGTGGGCCAGGTATGCGGGCCCCGCCGGCTCCTGGTAGACCTCCACCTCATTCGCATAGACGACTGTCGCTGTGTGGCGGCCGAGCTCCCAAGCAACGGTCAGCTCGTTCACGGGCTCACCCTGTGCGTAAACCGCGAGGATCGCCTCGTAGACCTCACGGCGTGGCCCGGGTTCGAAGCTCCCTGGCGACAGCCAGACCTCGACTTCCGCGACCTGTTCGCCGTGTTGGAGAAGGTCGGCGAGCACCAGCTCTTCACGCTGGCGCCTGTCGTCGACCACCACGGTCGTCTCGACCTCCACCACGGTCGGCTGATAGGTAGCGGGGGCGGCTTCGAGCTGGACTTCGATGTGCGACGGTGCGGCCTGGCGCGCAAGGGCCTGGGCCAGCCGGTCGAGATGATCGAGCTTCGGGTCGGCCCCTCGGACCGTCCCCGCACTGGCGGCGATGCGATCCACGTGTGAGGCGAGTTGGCTGCGGACGTACGTCTCCTGCATCATCCGCGCGTAGACGGCGATGTCCGCAGGCTCGGGGCAGTTCGCTGCCAGGTTGCGCAGGTAGGTCGCGTCGACGCCTGGAAGCTTCAGCCGGTCCGCGATGCGCTCGGGGAGCTCCGCGGCCCTTACGGCTCCGCTGTTGTCCAGCTCGGCGAAGACCTCCCGGTAGGTGGGGTGGGTGAAACGGTCCGCCTTCAGGTAGGCGATTTCCTCCCGCGCGGTTGGGTCCTGGAGGAGCGCGCCGATGACGGCCTGCTCCGCCCGAAGGGACAGGTTCGGATTGGTCATCGTCAGTTCCTCGATCCGTGCTCGTGATCCGCGGAGTCATCCGCGAACAGCTGCCGGGACGCCCTGCGTCGCTGCGTTGCCGCCGTGGCCTCTGCCATGGCTGAGGCGGAGGCGTCGAGCTTGGCGGCGAATGCCTCGTCGGTGACGAGCACCCAGCGCTCATCGCCTGTGTCCAGCCACCAGCTGCCGCGCAGCCGGACGTACTCCGGGATGGCCGGGCTGAGTTCCGTGGCGTCGCCGTTGGCGACGGCGTCCCGCATGGCAGCGCTCGACATGGTGCCGGGTGGGTTGGCCTTCTCTGTCGTCTCCTGCGCGGCCAGCACGGTGGACGGGATGCCTGACCAGGGGTCGGCGGTGCGCCATCGTTCCTGGAGTTCGACCGACTCGGCTGCACGCGCGTAGGTCTTCCGGTGCCCGGTACGGCAGTTGGACGCGTAGTAGGTTGCGGCGTTTGCCGTGACAACGCGCAGTTCGGTGTGCCAGTAGCGGGCCGCCTGGCCGGCTGGCTGTTCGGAGCCGTAGATCTCCTTGCGCCAGATCATCAGCGCCCACAGCTCTTCGATCATGCCGGGATGTTCGGCCCAGCACTCCGGGAGCCGGGATTCGACCGAGAGCTCGTACCGGTCGTAGAGCCAGGTGACCCAGGTGCAGAGCTCGGCCCAGTTGACGGCGCGCTCGCTCGGGCTCATCGCGTGCCACTCGACCAGATCGGGCCTCGCGGACGCCGCAGCCGAGCCGTGGCTGCTGGGTCCCGGGAGTGCGGTCGCCGTGGAACGGGGAAGGCGGGGTCTCCGGATGCGGGGACGCCCCTTGACCCTGCCGATGGGCTGGTATTCCGTATCGCTCATGGGTGACCCTGGATCGTGCGTGAGGTTACGTGCGGTGTCGGTGCATTGGGCGGCGACAGCAGCTGCGTGCGCGTGTGCTCGACGAGCTGGGTCGTCGCCTCGTTTGAGCTGATCACCGGCGGGCGGACAAGGCTTGGTTGGCCGCTCTGGTGGGTGATCACTGCTCGGTGGTCGTCAGTGAGGAGGCGTTCGGCCGCTTCCATGGCGGTGACGGGATCACTCGGCGTCGCCCGGAGCCGCGTGAGGTAGGCGCTGAAGTCGTGGAGCTCGTATCGCGGGATCCACAGGCCTGTTGGGTAGATGTCTTCGAGGCGGCGCTCCAGGATCGCCAACGTTCTTTCCGGGGTGATCTCCTGGCCCCGGGCCCGGAGGGTGAGCATCGCGTCGTAGAGCTCGTACCTGCGATGCGTCGTGAATACGCTGGTGGGCATCCAGGCCAGTTCGCTGAGGTCTGCGGGTCTTTGGGCGACGAACGCGAGGACCTGGTCCTCGCGGTCGCTTCGGGAGTCACAGCCGAGATCAGCGAGTGGAGCCAGCGGCTGTTCGCGCCGGGACGCACGGTCGCTGAGCCAGCCGGTGGGGTCCTCCTGCACGGGAACGGACTCGAAGTAGCCGGGGCTGCTGATCTTCATGTACAGCTGCTCGGTGTCGGTGTGGACGACGCCGACGTAGCTGGCTCCGTCTACTCCCTTGCTGGTCTGTCCGCGGTCGTGGAAGGCGAACCACCCATCGTCGAAGGGATCGAACTGCGGGCAGCGGCCATCGCGGTAGCGGGCGTCCTGTCGTGCCCCGCGCAGGCCCTCGCTCTCGGTCAGTGCCCGGCCCATGCCGCCTCGCCTTCCGGCCGGCCCTGCTGGCGGTACTCGCGTGCCCACTCGACGGACTTGGCGAAATCAGCGGCGTGCGGGCCTTCGTAGTGGCGCTGCATGATGACCTTGGTGACCGGGGTGGTGGCATGGATGACCAGCGCTTCGCGCCGCTCTTCGTTGAGGGTGCGGATCTCGTCCGGGGAGATCGTCTTCCGGTCCTGAAGTGTGGTCTGCATGGTGGTGCCGTGGGTGCCCGACTGGTAGGTCGTCAGCGACTCGCGGTAGATGCCTCCGAGTTTGCTGAACTCGTCGAGCTCCTCGCCGGCCAGTCCACCGAGGGCGATCTTCACGGTGGAAGCACCCCAGATCATGTCCGCGCCTTCCTTGCCCCAGCGCTTGCGGAGCTGGGCGAAGTTCTGGGCGATGGCCGTGATGAAGATTCCGGATCCGCCTGCGAACGACAGCAGTTCGGGCAGGTGCGGGAGCGGTGAGACGTTCGCGACCTCGTCCAGGATCATGCCGAGCGGCGGGTCGAGCCGACCGCCGGGAGAGCGGTCGGCGAGACGCTTCGCGGTCTCGGTGAACTCGTCGATGAAGGCCGTGATCAACGGTGCCAGCGCACGTGACTCCTGTTCCCCGACCAGGAGGTAGAGGGTGCCGGTGTCCTTGAGGAAGGCTTCGATGTCGAGCCCTTCTCCTCGGGCCGGGACGAAGGTGCGTCGCGCCATCGGTGCGAACAGCGGCGTCAGGGCCGTCTGGACGGTGGCGAAGAGGTTCGCGCGGGTGTCGCCGGGGTTGCGGTAGAGGCTGTCGAGCATGTCCGCGACGCCGGGCTCGGCGCGGTCCGAGTTGGCCAGGAGCTTGATAGGTTCCTCGATGCTGGGGTTGAAGCCCCAGCGCAGGACGTCCTCCATCGTGTGGTCGGTTATGGCTGCCGCGTGCAGCCAACCGGCGAGGAGTGAGGTGGCGGTGGCTCCGAAGAATCCGGCGCCGCTGCTGTCGGAGGTCTCCGACTTCCCGATCTGGACCATCAGGTCGGCGCGCTGCATGGCCTTGCCGAAGTTCTCGCAGCCGGATGTCGGCGACCACTGCGCTTGGTCCGGCCAGTCGACCATCCCGGTGGGGACCATGACGGCAACCGGCCCGGCAGCGCGGCGGCCAAGTGCGGTGGCCTCCAGCACGTCGCCGCGGAGGCTGGTGACGAGCGCGGGCCCCATCCAGGCGTGGAGCCACGGGATGATGACCTGGCTGGTCTTGCCCTGGCGCGGTGCCGCGAGCACTAGGACGCTGCTCTCCACGATCGCCCACAGCGCCAGGCCGGCCAAGGTCCGTCCGAGCGTCACGGCGACTGCCTCAACCGTGATCTGGGTGCCGGTGAGCGAGGGGCGCACGATCTGACCCCGCCGCACGACCGCCGTCGCGGACAGCGTGCGGGCCAGCTGGTTGTGCGAGGCGAAGCCGCGGACGGACCGGCTGCGCCTGCTGTTCCTGATGACCCAGAGGGCAGCGGTCACCATCATCGCGAGCACCAGGACGGCCGCGACGGTGAAGCCGACCGGCCCGGGCAGGTCGGCGCGCGCGGCGGCGGGCCAAGCCTGCTTGGGGTCGCCGAAGTGGCTCGGGATCTGCTGGGCGATGGTGAAGGCCGCGCCGAAGCTCACCGGGGGCCAGGCGGCGTGGGTGAGCAGTCCGGCGAGCTGTCCGGTCGCCCATGTCCCCATCGTCGCGGTGACGACCACGATGACCAGGACCACGATCAGGTAGTCGCTGGGCCCGTCGAGCAGGGGGCGTCGGGCGACGGTGCTGTTGCTGGCGGCCATCACACAGCCATGCGTTCGTTTGTATAGTACAACTGTCGCTCGATCGGCGAGAGCACGGTCTGCACCACATGGCTGGAGGAGCGGCCGATCTTCCAGATCGCGCGGCCGATCTGCTCGCCGCTCCAGGAGGCGATGTGGGCACACTCGGTGTCGGTCAGTCCGATGGCGTCGCGGGTCATGGCCAGCGGGGCGGTGTCCTGGCGCAGGCAGATGCGGACGTCGCAGCTGGAGATCAGGTTCTTGGCGATGCTGACTTCCTCGCTGCCCTGGGCGCCGACGGCCTCGAAGTCGGCCAGGCGGTGGGTGCTGAGGACCTGGATGGTGCCCTGGGCGCGGGACAGGCGCAGGTCGGAGTCGAGCTTGCGGATCATGGCGGGGACGCGCATGGCGCGCCACAGCTCGTCGCGGACGACCAGGCGGACGGGGCCGCCGGGCTCGTCGATGGCGGCCTGGCCCCAACTGCTGACGCAGGCAAGGGTCATGGCGACGGTCTCGTCTCCGCGTCCGTCGATTCGGCTGAGGTCGACGGTCTGGATCGGTGCGTCGAAGTCCGGTCGGACGGTCGTGGGCCGGTCGAACAGGCCGCTGAGGCTGCCGCGGACCATGTTGCCCAGGGCGTCGGCGGCGGGGCGGATCATCTCGCGCAGTTCGGCCACGTCGGCATCGCGCACTCGGAGTTCTTCGGCCATCTCCGGGAGCGGGTCGCGCAGCAGCGCCCAGACGTCCGGGATGGTCGGGTCCACGAGCTCGGTGTTGCCGGTGGCCTGGCCGGAGGCGTGGTGGATGGCCAGGGAGAGCACGGCCTCCTCGGTCGGAGTCAGGTGACGTCCGAGGCGCATGACCAGCAGTGACGAGAGCAAGGTGATGCGGCGGCGGTGGATTTCGTCCAGTCGCTCGCGCAGCTCTTCGCGGTCCGCAGGGAGGTTTGCCCCGAGGGGCCCCGCGTCCAGCGGATTGAGGCGGGCCTTCAACCCTGGGCCGAGTTCGACGGGCTCAACGCCGAAGGCGCGGGCCAGGGGGGCGTACTCGTTCTTGATGTCGCCCAGGACGAAGGTCCGCACACCGTAGGCGGCCAGCCTGGTGGACAGCGCCTTGAGCGTCGCTGACTTGCCCGCGCCGGGCACGCCGGTGACCAGGATGTTGGGGTTGGTGATGAGCCCGCGGTGGAGCCATTCGATGGGGTGGCAGGAGAACGCGCCACCCGCCATGCAGTCAACGCCCATGTAGACGCCCACCGGTGGGATCGAAGCGCCGTAGAGCCAGGGGTACAGGCCCTGGATCTGGCCGGTGCTCCCCCGGAAGACGGGAACGCTCGGCATGACCGGGGCCCGGCCGCCGTAGGGACGCGCCCAGCCGCGGCGCGGCGCGAGCGGTTGACGCGGTTCCCTCTTCGCCTTGCCCGGGTTGGCCTGAGGGGTCTCGGGGGCGGGGGTGCCCAGGACCTGGCTCAGGTCGAAGGCGGGGAGGTCGGCTGGCTTACGGCGGCTCAGGAGGGGGCTCATGGCTTACCACCGCTTCTTCGGCAGGCCCATGCCGACCGGAAGCGCACCGCAGGCGAAGCCGATGTCCTGGGCGAACCAGAGGCGTTGGAGCTCGATGCGGGCACCGGAGGCGTCGGCTTCCAGCGCGGAGCAGGCGTCTTCGAGGTCAGCCGGGTCGGTGACGGTGACGGTGACGTAGGCGCTGAAGCGGACCAGGCCGTGGCCGGATGCGCGCTCGGCGTCCTGGTCCTCGGCGCGGCGCAGTGCCTGCTTCTCGTGTTCGGGCACGATCTGCCCGGACTTGTGGCGCATGCTGACGGCGACGTGCCGGGCAGTGCGCTCGCGCATGACGTCACGCTCGGCGGCGCGCGGGGTCAACGGTTCGACGTGCAGGCTGAATGCCCTGCGGTGCTCTCCCTCGCCGAGCAGTGGAGCGAGGGCGGTGGAGTACACCTTGGTGCGGGGCCACTGGGCGACCCAGTAGGTCACCGACAGCGCGCCGTCGTGGGAGTAGTGCGCGCGGGCGCTCTCTGTGGCGACGGGACCGGCCAGGCCGACGGCGACGCCGGGTTCAGGGGCGGGTTCGAGTCCGCGGACTGCTGCCGCGTTGGCCGTCGCGCGTCGTTCGGCGAGCATCCGGGCGGAGTGCGGGTCGAAGGCCGTGCGCAGCACCTCGGCGAGGTCACGGGGGGCGAGCCAGCCTTCGACCTGGAGGTCCGCGGAACCGATCGACGAGGTCAACGCCCTCAGGTGGCGGACCAGGACGGCCGCGGCACCGACCGTGCCGCCTCCTGCGTTCTTGATGGGGCCCGCTGCCCGTGAACCGTCCATGGTGAAGGCCAGGTACGCCTCGCGCTGGGATGTCGCGAGGGTGGCCGTACCGAGCAGGGACTTCGTGATCTCCACAGCGGCTGCGGGCGCGTCCTCGGCGAGGTGGTCGGCGTGCCAGCGGTGGAGCGCTGCTCCGGACTCGGGGACCAGGCGCTGGAGGGCTTGGACGCGGACGATCGGGCTTCCCTCGGTGCACAGGCCGGAAAGGAGTTGTCCCCACCCGGCCACGCGCTGGTCTCGGCGGCTGGAGTCGACCAGGCCGATTCCGGGGTAGCGGATGCGGGCGACCGCGGTGAAGGTGCGGTCGGTGCGGTTGTGGATGACGGCCATGGTCTGGCCGCTTCCGGTGTCCGCTTCGAGGATCGAGAGCGGCGCGAGGATGCCGGGGAGGTCCATGGTCGGTCCGTTGGCGTCGCGCGAGGTGCGTGCGGCCGGGTTGAACGGGCCGGAGAGGAACTTGTTCTGCTGCCGGTTGCGCAGGAAGGTGAAGCTCACGTAGGCAACCGCCCATTCGTCTACGGTGCGCCCGGCGATCCGGGCGAAGGCCAGAGCGACCAGGAGTATGGACAACGGCCAGGTGACGATTCCGGCTTGGAGCCGGGAGGCCGCGAGCGGCCAGACGGCGAGGAGGACGCCGCCGCCAAGCATGGCCGCACGCTGGGCGGACATGCCGAACATGAACGCGACCTTCTCCTGCTGCCAGCCGAAGTACGTTCGTGAAGTGGACTGGGCGTCGCTCACTTCGTTCCTCCGTCCTCAGGAGTGTTCAGATCGGTCGTCATGGACGGACCGGGGGCAGGTGCCGGTACCGGATTCGTGCTGGGTGCTTGTGTCTCCGGGGGCACCACTGGCATCTCGACGGTGGGTGGGCCCGACGGAGCGGCCGAGGAATCCGCGCTCTGGGGCGTCCCGGTGACAGGTAGGTCGGGCGTTCCCTCAGTGCGGGCTTGCTGGTTGTCCGGTGCTGGTGCTCCGCCCGAGGAGGGAACTCCTGCTTGGCCACCGGTTCCGGTGCTCGTGTTCAGCGGTGCACGGGGATTGCCGTAGCGGGACACGTACCCGGCGGGCTGCGCGCCCGGGGCGGCCTGCATTCCGGCGTGTCCGGCCATCTTGTCCATGCCGCCCGCGAGCGAGTTGACGGCCTGTTGGGCAAGCCGGACACCGGCTGCGGCGAACAGCCCCACGGGGCCGGCAGCCGCACCGCCACCGGCGGCACCAGCTGCCCCGCTTCCGCCTGCGACGGAGCCGGCGACCTGGCCGCCGCCCTTGCTTGCGAAGCTGCTCATCGTCCGGTCAGCGGCGGCCGGGCCGAACTCCCCCGGTTCGACGCCCGCGGGGCCGCCCGCGCCCGGGGCGCTGAGTCGGCCTCCGGCGAAGCCGAGCAGCGCTCCGAGCCCGGCACCGCCGCCGGCTTGGACGTTGGCAAAGCTGAAGAAGCGGGCGATGGAGGGCCAGGCGAGGGCTGCCAGCAGGAGAACCAGCATCCCGGACAGGGTGGTTTCCAGGTCCTGGGAGCCACCGGCGAGGTTGAAGCCCAATACGAAGACCAAGGCCACGATCGGCTTGAGAATGATGAGCTGCACGGTTGAGGCGACCAGCTTGGACCACCAGGACTTGGTGGTCTCCGAGATCATTCCCGCGGCGGCGATCGGAGAGGTCGCGATCAGCACGGCGATGGCGGCGTTCCGCAGCAGCATCTCGAACCAGAGCACGACGACGAGCAGGATGCCGAGGATGCCGAAGATGAGCAGCAAACTGCCGCTGGTCTGGGGGTCCCAGGCAACCAGATTCGCGATCTTGTCCGAGAAGGCTTGGGTTCCGCCGAAGCTGTTGTCGACGATCCACCTGGCGATCTCGTCGCTGGCCAGCAGACACGTGGAGGCGACGCTCAGGGTGAGCATGAAGGCGAGCGCCGCCTTGCCGACACCGACGAGGCCGGTCGCCAGCGGTGACCCGTCGTGCGTGACGACGGTCCGCACGACCTGACCCAGCAACAGGAGTACAGCTACGAGGCTGGACAGACCGAGGGAGATGGCGAAGACGCTACGCAGCCCAGTGGACGTGAGGTCCACGTCCGGAATAGCGACGAACGCCTTGGCGAAGCTGGTCAGGACAGAGGTGGCCGCGTCCGCGAAGCTCTTGCAGATGTTGTTCCAGGCGCTGGAGGCGAGGCTGTCCACGCCGCCAGTGACAACGGGACCTGCGACGCAGCTGATGGGGTCGGTGATGCAGGACATCTCACTCCCCCACGGCGCGAGTTCGGTTGATCGTGTTCGTCACTGCTTCAGCTCCTGCCAACCCTTGGCCGAGGCATCGGGAGACTCCGGCTGAGCGGTCAAGCTGCTGTAGTTCGTGGTGTCGGTCGAAGCGAGGACGTGCCAGTCCCCCGCGGACCAGTGCATGTCCAGCGGGTAGACACCCATCCGGGTCTGGATGCCCTGACCGGGCGAGCTGGTGGTGTAGGTGGCCAGAAGAAGCACCTTCGCGGAGTTCGCCGTTGCCGACAGGACTTGATACTCGACCGGCGCCAGAACCACCGAGGCGTTGGCCGGCACCTGGCCGGTCGCGGGCAGGCCCAACTCCTTGCGGGTGATCGTGGGCCCCTGTGCCAGCTGCTGTGGAGCGTCCGACCAGGAAGGGTCCGCGACGAGCCGACCGACAGCAGCGGCACGGTCGGGGTCGAGCGTGGAACCGATCTGCTGCATGTATTCGACCCCGGCTGACACGGCACCGGCCGTGGAGTGGGGGTAGCCGATCCGGACGCCGTTGACGAGCTGGGCGCCCTGGATCAGTTGCAGCGCACCGCTGAGTGCAGGAGAACTACTGGCAGAGGGCTCATCGCTCGGGCCGGCTGTCGCCGACGCTCCAGGCAGAGGGATGGCCGTCGGGGGCGCGTACGTCTTGGGCGCACGGGGTCCGAGCTGGGACTCCACTGCGACGCCCACGGCCACGAAGGCGAGAAGGGCCACAGCAGCTGCGATCAGACGCGGGAAGACCCGGCGTCGCTTCGGAGCAAGGAACGGGTTAGCCACGATGGAGTCAGCCCCTACCCGCTACGCCGAAGCGCCGAAAACGGTGTTGACCATCGGGATCGCGCAGGCCGTGACGATGACGCCGCCGAGCGACCAGATCAGCGCACGCTTGCCCTTGTCCGCCGCATCCGGCCGGTTGCTGAGGTGGCCTATGCCCATCAGGCCGCCCGAGACGACGGCAGCCACCGCGCAGGCTATGAGGCTGCCCCACTTCGCGTAACTCAGCAGGAGGTTCGTGCCCTTGCTGCCATTGGTGGGGTCGGCCGGAGCCGGATTGCTGATCGCGCCGGCCAGCAGGGTGTGCGCGGCGTGCGCAACATGAAGTGGGAGAGACATGTGGGCTCCAAACGCAGCGGATCAGTGGCCGACCAGAACCGGGTACTCCCGGCTCGGATCGACCACCCCCCGCGTCGATGATCATGCTGACGAGAAAGCCCAGTTACCCCACGGATCGCCCCTTGAAGGCCGTTTCACTCTGGCTAATGGACTGCCGACAAACAATAGGCAGAAATGAAGGCAGACAGTCAACTCAGGTGGACGTGAGCGAGGTCACAGATATACGCAGGGTTTCGCCTGGCGGCTCGATGTCACTGTGCGCAACGATGTGCCGATGGCGATCGAGGGGAGAAGAACGCCGACCATGACCAACGATGACCTGGAAGACTTTCAAGAGGACGGGCCCGAGCTCGGATTCTTCGCGGAGCGACTGAACCGCCTTTTCAAGTCGGTACACCCCCAGGACCGGGCCCCCTACAGCACGCCGGAAGCGGCCAAGCTGATCAATGAGGCCGCGGGACAGTCGGTCATCTCGCCGACCTACCTGTGGCAGTTGAGGAAGGGCAAGCGCACCGACCCCACACTGAGTCGAGTCGCAGCCATAGCCCGTCTGTTCAACGTGAAGCTGGACTACTTCAACGAGGCCAAGCGGCAGGAGCCTTCGCGCACAGAGCTGCAACTCGCCCAGGCCCTCCAGAAGCAGCCGATCCGAGAGCTCGCCCGCCAGGCCGACGGGCTGTCAGCCGTGGGCGTCGCCGCCCTGCTCGACCTCGCGCGATCCCTCCGCAGGATCGAAGGACTCCACGGCAGCGAGGACGAGGACTAGCGACCTCAGGGATACAAACGCTCGCATATGTCCGTTTTAAGCATCTTGTCGAGAAGCGCGCAGAACCCCCCCAGCCGGGGGGTTCTTTCGTTTGCCAATCGTTACTTTCTGGAGTCGGGCCCGGTCGCGACAGGCCCCCAAGGCCATTCCGCCCAGCGGCCCCGTTGACTCAATTCGGACATTTGGGATCAAGGCAAGCGGATATGTCTTCACTCTGGCTGACTGAAGTGCTATCCCTGAGCCACTCTGGTTGACATCATGGTTCGCCTTCTGCCTATCTTTAGCGCCGCGTGCATTAGCTGTAGTGAATCAGGCTGAATTGCTGTGCTCCCTCGGATACCGAGGTGTCTTCTGCTCTTGGCCTGCCGTCTAGGGGGGCCATGAACAAGGCAGTGCTCGGCATCGCGACCGGGATCGCGTCGCCGATCGCTTTGGTGATGACGGTCGCGCTTGCCGCCGGTGGCGCCTCCGCCGTGACCCCGACGACGATCGGCACGGCCAACTGCACCGCCCCGGTCTCCGCAGGTTCCCCGGCCACCGGGGGCGTGAACCTGACCAGCGAGCAGATCAGCAACGCGCAGATCATCTACCAGGTGTCGGCGGACCTGAACTTGCCTCAACAGGCCGCAGTAGTCGCAATCAGCACCGCGATGCAGGAATCCAGCCTCGTGAACCTACCCCGCGGTGACCTGGACAGCGTTGGCCTGTTCCAACAGCGCCCCAGTCAGGGGTGGGGGTCACCGTCGCAGCTCATGGACCCGGTGTACGCGAGCAAGGCGTTCTTCGGCCGGCTGGTCCAGGTCCCCAACTGGCAGAACCTCCCCGTGACCCAGGCGGCACAGGCAGTCCAGCAGTCCGGGTACCCCGGTGCGTACTCAAAGTGGGAAAGCCTGGCCCGCCAGTTGGTCGCCACGGTCAGCGGCGGAGCCATGAACTGCGCAGGCGGCACCAGCGACGGGAACGGGGGTGTCACCACCAGCCCCGTCAGCCTCCCCGCTGGCTTCACGCTCCCTGCCGGAACACCCGTCGCGGTGGCGACTGCCATCAAGTTCGCAGTGTCCAAGCTCGGCCTGCCCTACCAGTGGGGCGGCACGGGCGACCCGTCCTACGACTGCTCAGGGCTCATGATGATGGCGTACCAAGCCGCTGGCGTCACGATCACCCGGACCACCTACACACAGATCAACGACGGTACCCCGGTCTACAACGCATCCGACCTGAAGCCGGGCGACCTGATCTTCACCGCCGGCAGCGACGGCACCGTGACCAATCCGGGTCACGTCGGGATGCTCCTCGGTGATGATCTTGTAATTGATGCGCCAAGAACCGGCGAGTCCATCGAGATCACCAAATTCGATAACGGCTACTGGAACGCGCAGGCCGTCGCGTTCCGACGCATCGTGCAGTGATGTAGGGACTCATCGAACTTTGCGCTTTCTCATCGGTTCTTCGCCCACTTTGCGCGGGGCGAAGAACCGATGAGCCAACTGCGCTGGCGGCAGCGATGAGGTCGAGTGCGCTCGTGGAGCGCCTCTCTGACGGTAGCGGTCTCCTGGACGGAAGGTCACTCGACGCGGGGGAGTTCCGGCGGGCCGGTCAGGGCCTGGTACCGGGTGAAGGCTTCCTGGGCGTCGGGGACGAAGGACGGGCTGCGGATCGCGTCCCGGAGTTCGGCCTCGGTGAGCCAGGCGTGCCAGGCGACCTCAGAGGCATCCGGCGTGATCGGCTGGGTGATGGTGGCCTCGTGCACGCCCAGCCAGTAGGGGCTGATCACTCCGCGGCAGAGGTACTTGAAGACGAGCCGTGCGGAGGCGCGGACACCGATCTCCTCGGCGAGTTCCCGGGCCGCTGCGGCCTCGTATGTCTCACCCACGTTGACGGCGCCGCCCAGCAGCCAGTTGTACTGGCCGGGAAAGCGGGAGTCGTCGTCGGGACGTCGATGGACCAGGATCCGGCCCTCCGAGTCGCGGCAGACGGTCGTCGCGACGCGATGCAACCACCGTTGGCGGATCGCCTCGCCCCGCTCCACGACTGCCAGTACGTGATCTTCCTGGTCAACGCGTTCCACTAGTTCGGCCACGGCGCACACGATGCCGGACGGCACTGACAGGTCCTCCCCGAAGAAAGCGCAAAGAAGATGAGCCAGAACCCGCGCAACATCAGCGAGACCGCCGACAACAGCCCAGCTCACGCCGATGTCGAACGAAGATCGCTACGAGTCCCTACAAGTGACGTGCGGAGACTCTGGGCCTTCTCGTCGATTCTGCGCCTGCCTTGCGCACGCGAAGGGCCGACGAGGCTCCCGTCGGCATCGCCACAGGTCTGCTCTCTGGTCTGGTAGCACATGGTGGTGTCGCCCCGACACCTGCCCAGTGGATCACCCCACTTGTCCCAGCGTTTAGCGGAGTGGGGAGCAGCCTAGGATCTACCAAGAAACGTATGCGTGCCAGGAGGGCTAGATGCTCGTCATCCGACTGCGCCGGCTGTTCCGGGCGGCAACGGGACACCGCGATTGGCTGGTGCACGATATGGATCGGGGCATCCTGCGACGGGAGCGGACGCGGCGGGCCGCGAACCATTGGGGGGACAGGTGGTCCGCCTTCCACAACACTACGGAACTCTCGTTCATGATCCTGCCGGTCGATCGCTGCGCCCGGTGGGGCATCGACCCGACCGAGCCCGAGCTCTACCCAGGCAACGCCTACGCCAACGGGCCTGCACAGCAAACCTCGAAGGAAGCGCAGAATCGGTAAGACGGGCTCGCGCTCAAGGCCAATGGGACTCCGCGCATCACCGCAACGAGCCAGGGCGCAGACCTGCGCAAATCCCTACATGACGCAGGATCCCGTCGGCCCTGACTGACTCTCAGCGATCCATCGCCGTGGACACTACCCACAGCGCGTTCCCGTAGGTCAACCGCGCGGCTACACGAGCCGCACCCCAACCGGCCTCTCAAGATCGAAGGGCACTTCCCGCGCAACAGTCAGGGGCTGTCTCCAGTGTGCGCTTGCGCGAACCGCTCGTGAGGGCTGCTGCAGGCCCTAAGCGGTTACGGCGAAGTACAGTGCTGGTCACGAGCCTGCCCATTGATGAACCGTCACCACGCTTCGAGCAGTGCACGTCAGCGGTCACCAAGAGGTCGAACCGCTCCACAGCCGGACGGTGTTGTCGGAACTGCCGCTGGCGAGGGTCTTGCCGTCGGGGCTGAACGCCACCCCAATCACGTCGTTGGTGTGGCCGGTGAGGGTGGCGGTACTGGTCCGGGTGGCGACGTCCCACAGCCGGATGGTGTTGTCTTCGCTGCCGCTGGCGAGGGTTTTGCCGTCGGGACTGAACGCCACCGAAGACACCCAGCCGGTGTGGCCGGTGAGGGTGGCGGTACTGGTCCGGGTGGCGACGTCCCACAGTCTGATGGTGTGGTCGCCGCTGCCGCTGGCGAGGGTCCTGCCGTCGGGACTGAACGCCACCGAAAACACCAAGTCGGTGTGGCCGGTAAGGGTAGCGGCATGGCTCCGGGTAGCGACGTCCCACAGCCGGACGGTGTTGTCGCCGCCGCCGCTGGCGAGGGTCCTGCCGTCGGGACTGAACGCCACCGAAGACACCAAGTTGGTATGGCCGGTGAGGGTAGCGGTATGGCTCCGGGTGGCGACGTCCCACAGCCGGACGGTCTCGTCGAAACTACCGCTGGCGAGGGTCCTGCCGTCGGGACTGAACGCCACCGAAGACACCTCGTCGGTATCTCCGGTCAGGGTGGCGGTATTGCTCCGGGTGGCGACGTCCCACAGCCAGATCGTGTTGTCGCCGCTGCCGCTGGCGAGGGTCCTGCCGTCGGGACTGAACGCCACCGAAGACACGCTGGCGCTGCCGGTGAGGGTGGCGGTACCGGTCCGGGTGGCCACGTCCCACAGCCGGACGGTCTCGTCGGTGCTGCCGCTGGCGAGGGTCCTGCTATCGGGGCTGAACGCCACTGAAAACACCGCGTTCGTGTGGCCTGTGAGGGCGGACCACCGGTACGCGCCCTCACTGCCGCTCCGCTGCGGCCCGTTGGTGATCAGGAATGCTGCGGCGGTGGCTGCGGACAGTGCGGTGATGCCGCCGAGAACGATGCTGCGGCGGCTTGGTCCGCGCCGCGTGGTGCCTGTGCCCGGCGCGTTCACGATCCCGGATATGGGCGGAACCGCCGCACTCCCAGGAGCCGTCGGCGGTGCACTCTCGTGCGGCGCAGGACCGTATGTGGCCGGTGCGATTGATGCACGGCCACGGCGCGGGGGACGTGGGGCCAGAGCGGGGGCGAGATGCCTGGTGGCTTCGTCGGGGCGTTGCAGGGAGCGCAGATGCCGGGCTGTGGTGGCGGCATCCGGCCTCTGTTGGGGGGCCTTGGCCATCAGGGCGTCGAGAAGGGTGGCCAGTGGGCCAGCCTGTGGGGCTGGAGGCAGGGGTTGGGTCAGCACGGCAGTGATGATCGCGGTAAGTGTCGGTCCATCGAAGGGGGGACGGCCCTCGACGGCGGTATAGAGGGTCGCACCCAGGGCCCACAGATCGGCGGGGGCTTCCACCGCCTTGCCCTCGAACTGCTCGGGGGGCATGAACTGCGGCGTGCCGATGACGGTGCCGGTCATCGTCAGCTGGCTGGCTGTGTCCAGGATGCGGGCAATGCCGAAGTCGGTGATCACGGTGCGGTCACCGACCAGCAGCACGTTGTCGGGCTTCAGGTCCCGGTGCACCACTCCGGCGCGGTGCGCGTGGGTCAGCGCCTCCGCCATGGCGGCGCCGACCGCAGCGACCTGCTCCCAGCCCAGGCGCCCTTCCCGGGCGACGAGCGCGGCCAGCGAGGGCCCGGTGATGAACTCCATGACGATCCACGGCGTACCGTCGTGCTCGGGCGCGTCGTACACAGTCACGATGCCCGGGTGGTGGAGCCGGGCCGCGGCCCGTGCCTCACGCTTGGTGCGCGCGACCAACTCCTCCCGCAGCGGCCCCGACAGGCCCGGAGGGAGCAGCACCTCCTTGACCGCCACCTCGCGGTCAAGGAGGTCGTCATGGCCCCGCCACACCCGGCCCATGCCGCCCTGCCCGACTGGCTCCACCAGCCGGTACCGCCCACCCACCAACAGCCCCACGACCCCCGCCATGCCCGCCAGCATAGCCATGGACACGGCAGACAGGGTGCTGCATGACGATCAGCGTCGACTTGCCCTCCCAGCCTCTCAAGGATCAGTAACGAACTTCACCGAAGCCGCTTAGCGACTGTCCCTCTCAACGCGCGGAGGCCCCAGCCCGATTGAGGTCGGGCTGGGGCCTTGCCTAGCTCATGATGGTCGGTGGGCCGTCTAGGAAGTCCTTTACGGCAGAGCGACGCAGGGTGCCGCTGTCGGTGCGGACCCACTCGTCGGCCCGGCGCCGTCGGTCCAGCCAGCGGATAAGGATGAGGCCGGGCGCAACGTCGAGGATCTGTCCTCGGACGTACATACCTCCCTTGTCCTTCCACGTGGAGACCCAGAGGTGGCCGATCCATTCCTGGGGCGGCTGCTCGGCGTATCGGTCAGTCGGGTTGATGTTCATCTTCTACTCCAGGGCATGGCATCGTGATTGATCCGGACGAGGTGATGGCAAGCGGCCTGAGCGGCGGCCCGCGGGGAGTGGTCGCGGGCCAGCCGTTGCAAAGCCGTTTGCACCCACCGCTCATCGGCTCACTCCAGCGCCACTACGTCGGGACAGCCCAGACGCGCTCCGCGCTCCGTCCACGGACCAGGCGCGCACGTCCGCGGGTTGGTAGCGCCGCACCCCCCGAACCTCCGTGTACCGCGGACCCCAGCCGTCAACTCCGGCCTCTTGAAGGTCCGTCGGGGACAATCCAAGGTGCTTTGCAGCAACCTGAATGGACCACCACGGCCTATGCGACTGCGCCGCAACGGCGCTTCCCCGCTTCATTTGCCGTCCCACTGCCGCGACGCCCGATGTTCGAGCCAGGCCCGGACATCAGCCGGTGCGTACTGGCGATAGCGGCCGACGCGGAAACTGCGCGGCGCGGTTCCCTTCCAATTCATCTGATACATGGTCTTAACGGGCACACCGAGGAAATCGGCGGTCTCTCGGAGGCTCCACAGGCGTTCCATGCTCGTCATCTGCACCCATCTGTTGTCTTTGTCGATTCGACAAGATAGACTGTCGTTTCGACCGATGGCTTGAGCTTCATCTATCGGGAACCACTCTGTCAAGACGGCATTTCCTTCTGTCATATAGACAGAGCCATCCTTGGCTAGTCGTCGGAAGCCCGGACGATTCCCCTGATTCGACAGCCAGAGGCCGCTCAGGTGCAGCGCTGTCGAATCGACAGTTCTACTTGCTCGACATTTCCCACTCTGTCGATTGCACAGAAGGCTCCATCGACGTAGGGTGGTCGATAAGACAGAAGAGGAGGTTCGCTTGACCAGCGGAACAGATCCGACGGAGCTGTCGGTCAGCGATGCCGTCGCGCTACGGATCAAGGAGTCACGCGCTCGCCGCGGTTGGTCGGCCAAGCAACTGGCCGAGAGGTGCGCCGAACGCGGCCTCGTCCGGCTTACTCACTCGGTGCTGAACAACATCGAGTCCGGCCGGCACAACGAGAACGGACAGCGCAAGCGGGACGTGACCGTTGATGAACTTCTGGGCCTCGCCCTGGTTCTCGACGTAGCCCCGATCCACCTGCTCGCACTACCAGAGAACGGAGAGACTGAAGTCGCCGTCCGAGTGGCCCCCGACGTGGTTCTCAAGGACAACGCAGGACTGCTCCAGTGGGTCCGCGGCGACGCGCCGCTGCCCGAGAGCGACGCGCGGCTCTACTACGCATCAGCCATCGAGCGACTTCCCAGCCCCGACGTCCAGCGTACGAGCGCCGAGTTCGCTCGATCCGTACTCCAGGACCGCGCGAAGGAGTTGCTGAGGGGCTTCAACGAACAGACCGCACAGATGGCAGCCAACGCGACTGCGCAGTTGCAGGATCTGGTTGCCGAAGCAGAGCAGGCCATCAACGACGGCGCATCCCTCGACGAGGTCTTGGCTCTTCTGAAGCAGGCTGGCCAGGAGTAGCCGGTTCCCCACCGCAGCAACTGCGGCTTCCCAAAGTGGTACGACACCTGACGACCTCGTAGGCGTGCGTACCGACTTCTCGTTCCCCTTGCCAGGCCTACGGGGCCTCTTGCCCAACGCGGCCCAGCAAGAGGGAGCACAGCGCAATTCATGTCATGCACAGAACATAGAGGAGACCCATGTCCCGAGTCTGGATTGAAGATCGAATCAGCCACGCTGCCTACAAGGAGGCGGTGAAGAACGCGAAGTCGTCTGGGCGAAAGCTGCCGGGCCGGTTCCGTGTGCGCTGGTACGACCCCAACGGCAAGGAACGAGCCCTCACCTTCCTCAAGAAGATCGACGCCGAGGCCAAGCGGACAGAGCTGGAGTCGAAGCTCGGGGACGGTACACACAAGGACCCGGCTGCAGGGCGGACCAAGATGGCTGACGTCGCCGAGGCGTGGCTCGCCTGCAAGGTGGATCTGCGGCGCTCAACTCGTAGTCGTTACAAGGGCGTTCTGGACTTCCACATACTGCCGCGCTGGGGTACGACGTCGGTGGCCCGAGTCAGCCACGAGGACATTATGAAGTGGCTGGCTGCCCTGATGGAGGACTCGATCAAGGCCGAGAAGCCATTCAGTGCCACCACGATCAGGAAGATCTACGTGGTCCTCAAGGGCGTACTGGGCTACGCGGTGCGCACCAACAAGATCGGCACGAACCCTGCGATCGGTGTTCCGCTCCCCGGTACACCCCTGCCGAAGACGTCTACCTCGACAACGTCCAGGTGGAAGCGCTCGCCGACGCCTGCGGCCCCTATCGGACCCTAATCCTGTTCCTGGCCTACACGGGTGTCCGCTGGGGCGAGGCAACCGCCGTTCAGATCAAGCACGTTGACCTCAAGCTGCGACGAGCGGTGCTCAACTAAGCAACTCATTTCAGATCATCCGCGATGAAACGGACACCCGCGGATGGGTTCGGCGCTAGGCAGAGGCCCTCACTCGCGCCGACCAAGTGGAGCAAGTAGTTCCGAGAGGCTCATCCAACGCCATCGGACGCTCCCCCGCGAACCATTTTGCGAGACGGGCGCCGCTCAAGGCAGCCGCGTACATCCCGGCTCGTTGAGCTCCAGCCGCATAGGGCTGCCCGCCCGCCATGAGGCTCTCGAAGGATCAAACCTTGGCAAATGTTGCAGATCTATGGACAAGAACAGTCAAGAACAAGCAGGGGAGGTACGAGAAGGTCAAAACGGACCGATATGGCAAAGGCAAGCGCTGGCAGGCCCGCTGGATCGACGACACAGGCAAGCCACGGTCGAAGGTCTTCGAGCGCAAGGTCGATGCGGAAGCACATGCCAAGGCCATGGAAACCGACGTCCACCGCGGCGACTACTTCGACCCCAACCGCGGGAAGATCATCTTCAATGAGGTCGCGGGCCGCTGGCTCAGCTCCCGCATCGTCGACCCCGCCAGCCAGATCCGGTATGAAGGCGTCTACCACCTGCATGTCGCACCCGAGTTCGCACGGCGACAGATTCGTACGATCACCCCCTCGGCTATCCAGGCATGGATCGGAAAGTTGTCGAGAACCCACGGGCCCTCGACAATCATCACGGCCTTCCAGATCCTTCAGGGCGTGCTGGACTTGGCCGTAGCCGACGAAGCACTGAAGAAGAATCCTGCCAAGGCATCGATCGTGCAGGTCCCCAAGTGGATAGGCCAGAAGATCGTCCCGTGGACCGACGCGTCACTCGCCGCGGTCATCGACGCGCACAGCGACCTCGTTCGCGCGGTGCCGGTCATCGGCGCAGGCTGCGGCCTTCGCCAGGGCGAGATATTCGGCTTGGCATTGGAGGACTTCGACTTCGAAGCCAACGTCGTCCGAGTGCGCCGGCAGATCAAGAAGCTCGGGTCCGAGTACGTCTACGCCCTCCCGAAGAACGACAGGGAGCGTGCCGTGCCGATGTCCGCATGGGTCGCGCAGACGATCCAGGCCCACCAGGCGAAGTTCAAGCCAGAGCCGTACTCGCTGCCGTGGGAAAAGCCCAGCGGAAAGCTGGCCACCCACAACCTGCTGTTCCGGTGGACTGATTCGAGGGCTCTCCGCGCCCGCCTGTACAACGAGTCGGTCTGGCGGCCGGCGCTCGTCACCGCAGGGCTGGCTCCCGCTCCTGTCAGGGATGCCCGTGGCCGCAAGCGCTTCATCAACTCCCGGCATGACGGCATGCACGCCCTCCGGCACTACTACGCGAGCGTGCTCCTCGCCGACGGGGTGTCGGTCAAGGAGCTGGCCGAGTACCTCGGGCACGCGGACCCGGGGTTCACTCTCCGTACATACATTCACATGCTGCCGGACTCGCATGAGCGAGCCATCCGAGCGATCGACGGACGCCTGTTCCGCCCGCGTGCCGTCTCCCATGCAACATAGATGCAACACGGGCACTTGGATCATGATCCAAGCTCGTCGGCGGCCTCCGCCGATCGCTCCGATATAGGCCCTCTGACCTGGCCTTACGGCAGGTTGCGCGCCATGACGATGCGCTGCACCTGGTTGGTGCCCTCGTAGATCTGGGTGATCTTCGCGTCGCGCATCATGCGCTCCAGCGGGTAGTCGCGGGTGTAGCCGTAGCCGCCGAGGAGCTGGACCGCGTCGGTGGTGATCTCCATCGCGGCGTCGGAGGCGAAGCACTTGGCCGCCGCGCCGAAGAAGGTCAGGTCGGCGTCGACGCGCTGGGACTTGGCCGCCGCCGCGTAGGTGAGCTGACGGGCCGCCTCCAGCTTCATCGCCATGTCGGCGAGCATGAACTGGACGCCCTGGAACTCGGCGATCGCCTTGCCGAACTGCTTGCGCTCATGCACGTAGCCCTTGGCGTAGTCCAGCGCGCCCTGGGCGATGCCGAGGGCCTGGGCGGCGATGGTGATGCGGGTGTGGTCGAGGGTCTTCATCGCGGTGGCGAAGCCGGTGCCCTCGGCGCCGATCATGCGGTCGGCCGGGATGCGGACGTTGTCGAAGTAGACCTCGCGGGTCGGCGAACCCTTGATGCCGAGCTTCTTCTCCGGCGCGCCGAAGGAGACGCCCTTGTCGCTCTTCTCGACCACGAACGCGGAGATGCCCTTGGAGCGCTTCTCGGGGTCGGTCACCGCCATGACCGTGTAGAACTCCGACACGCCCGCGTTGGTGATCCAGCGCTTGACGCCGTTGAGCACCCAGAAGTCACCGTCGCGCACCGCGCGGGTCTTCATGCCCGCGGCGTCCGAGCCCGCGTCCGGCTCGGAGAGGCAGTAGGAGAACATGCCCTCGCCCGCGGCCAGCGGCGAGAGGTACTTGCGCTTGAGCTCCTCGGAGCCCGACAGGACGACCGGCAGCGAGCCGAGCTTGTTGACGGCCGGGATCAGCGAGGAGGACGCGCAGACGCGGGCCACCTCCTCGATCACGATGACGGTGGCCAGCGCGTCGGCACCGACGCCGCCGAACTCCTCCGGGACGTGCACCGCGTGCAGCTCGGCCGCGGTGAGCGCGTCGAGCGCCTCCTGCGGGAAGCGGCCCTCCTCGTCGACGTCCGCCGCGAACGGGGCGATCTTGGCCTCGGCCAGGGACCGGACCGTCTCCCGGAGCATCTGGTGCTCTTCGGAGATCTGGTACAGGTCGAACTCTGCGCTCACGGTGGCTCCCGAGAAGTGATGGCACTCAGTACCCTCGATTATGCACACTCAGTACCCCCCATGGGGAGCTGAGTGCCGGGTTCCAGTGTTACGTTCTGCACATGGGTGCAGCAGCAGCGGGAGCAGACGCGACCAAACCGGCCCCGACCATGCGGGAGTCGCTGATCAAGGCCGCCTTCCAGCTCTTTCTCGACCGGGGCTTCGAGCAGACCACCATCGACGACATCGTCGCCCTCGCGGGCGTCGGCCGACGCTCGTTCTTCCGCTACTTCCCCAGCAAGGAGGACGTGGTCTTCCCCGACCACGAGGGCTGCCTGGTCGAGATGACCGAGTACCTGCGCGACGCGCCCGCCGACGGCGACCCGGTGCAGCAGGTCTGCGAGGCGGCCCGGCTGGTGCTGCGGATGTACGCGGCCGACCCGCTCTTCTCGGTGCAGCGCTACCGGCTGACCCGCGAGGTTCCCGGGCTGCGCGCGCACGAACTCTCCGTCGTGTGGCGCTACGAGCTCGCGCTCGCCGAGCACCTGCGCGAGCGCGGCGCGGGCCGTGCCGACGGCGCGCTGCGCGCGGACGTCGTGGCGGCGGCCGTGGTCGCCGCGCACAACCACGCCCTGCGCACCTGGCTGCGCGCGGGTGGCGAGGGCGACGTGCAGGCGGCGATGGACCAGGCGCTCGGCTACGTAGTGCGCGCCTTCTCCGACTCCGCGGGGCCGCACGGCGGCGGTGGCACGGACGGCGTCGACGGCGAGCGGCCGGACGAGGAGGTCGTGGTGCTGCTGGCCCGCAAGGGCACGCCGCTGTGGCGGGTGGTCCGCGACGTGGAGGGCGCGCTCGGCGGCAGCTGACAGCGGCGGGGGTCCGGAGTTCCGGGGACCGGGGAATCGGGGAACCGGGTTCCGGAGACCCCGCGAACAGGCGAGGGCACTGAGTGCCTTTACGGGAGGCACTCAGTGCCATACAGTCAGCGTGGCATCAGCCGCTGAACGTCCTCCCCTCACCGTTCGCTGGAGCCCCCATGCCCTCGACCCTGACCCTGCCGTCCGTTCCTGCCATCGGCAGCACCGCCGTCGCCGACCTGCCGTGCGACGAGCCGGAGCTGCGCTACCACCGCTGCCCGTGGTGCGGTTCGGCCACCGGTCGGGCCGCGCTGCTCTGCCCGATCTGCGGCTGCTCGGAGCTGATGGAGCGCGCCAGCGCCGGAACCGGCACCGTGCACCGGGTACTGACGCCGCGTCACCGCCAGTTCGGCGACTACGAGACGCACTGCCTGGTCGTCCTCGACGAGGGCTTCACCGTCCAGGCCTCCCTGGACGACGCATTGCCCGGCACCGTGCCCGAGGGCACCAGGGTCCGCCTCGCCGGTCCCGCCGACGGCGGACAGCTGCCGGTCTTCCGCGCCTGCGCCTGACGAGCGTCTGCGTCCGCCCCGGTTAAGCTCCTCACTCATCGAGCGCTCCGAGGCGCTCCAAGGCGCTCCAAGGCGCTTGTCGACGCGCTCACCGGCGGAGGCTGACACGACGTGAGTTTCACGACCCTGGCGGTGATCTCGGCGGTCGCGCTGCTCGGCCCGCTGCTGGCGCTGCCGACGCAGTGGCGGCTCCCGGCGGTGCTGGGCGAGTTGGTCGCCGGGGTGCTGCTCGGGCCCACCTTCGTCGGCTACCTGGACGCGAACAACCAGACCTTCACCTTCCTCGCCGACATCGGCTTCGCGCTGATCATGTTCGTGGCCGGGGCGCACGTCCCGGTCCGGGACAGGGCGCTGCGCAGCGGTCTGGGCAAGGGCTTCCTGCGGGCCGCTGCCATCGGGGCGATCGCGGTCGGCCCGGCCTTCGCGCTCTCGCGCGGCTTCCACACCGGGCACACCGCGATGTACGCGGTGCTGATCGCGTCGTCGTCGGCGGCGCTGATCCTGCCGATCATCGACTCGCTACGGCTCGGCGGCCCACCCGTGCTGGAACTGCTGCCGCAGGTCGCGATCGCGGACACGCTCTGCATCGTCGCGCTGCCGCTGGCCGTCGACCCCGCGCACGCGGCACGTGCGGCGGTCGGCGCGGCGGCGGTGCTGGCCTGCGCGGTGGTGGTCTTCCTGGTACTGCGTCAGAGCGAGCGCTCGGGCCTGCGGCGGCGGATCCACCGGCTGTCCCAGCACCGCAAGTTCGCCCTGGAGCTGCGGATCAGCCTGGCAATCCTGTTCGCACTGGCGGCACTCGCCACCGGGACGCATGTGTCGATCATGCTGGCCGGGTTCTCCTTCGGCCTCGCCGTCGCAGGGGTCGGCGAACCCCGGCGGCTGGCCAAGCAGTTGTTCGCGCTCTCGGAGGGTTTCCTCGGGCCGCTGTTCTTCGTCTGGCTCGGGGCCTCCCTGGACCTGAGCCAGCTGGTCGACCATCCGTCGGCGATCCTGCTCGGCGTGCTGCTGGGCGTCTCCGCCGTGGTCGCCCACGGGCTGATGCGCGTCAGCGGACAGCCGGTCTCCTACGGCGTTCTGGCCGCAGCCCAGCTGGGAGTTCCGGTCGCGGCGGCGACGCTCGGCACCCAACTCCACCTGTTGGCGCCCGGCGAGGCCGCCGCCCTGCTGCTCGGCGCGGTGGTCTGCATCGGCGCAGCGACCGCCGCCGGCGCCCTCGCCGCACACAACGCGGGCGGCTCGGGCGGCGAGGATGGCAAGGGCGGCTCGGGCGGCAAGCCGAGCGCGCCCGCCCAGGCCTGACGGTTGGTCAGCCTCTGCGTAGTCCGTCAGTCCGTCAGTCCGCGTACTCCTCCGGCGTGCTGTGGGCGATGCGGAGCAGCGTGTCCAGCGCCTGTGTCAGCACCGGAGGCGGGGGCGACGCGAGGCCGATCCGGACTGCCGCCGGAGCCGCGCGGTTGCCCGCGACGTAGGCCGCCGCGGGCGTGATGCCGATGCCCTCGCGGGCCGCCGCCGCGACAAAGGTCTCGGCCCGCCACGGCGCCGGCAGCTCCCACCAGCAGAAGTACGAGCACGGATGCGCGCGCAGCGTCTGCCCGACGAGGCGTTCACGCGCCAGCAGTTGACGTGCCGTCGCGTCCGCCCGCTTGAGTTCGGCGATGCGGGCGAGAGTGCCGTCGCCGATCCAGCGGACCGCCGCGTCCAGGGCGAAGCCGCTCGGCATCCAGCCGCCGGAGCGGAGCGCGGTCGCCACCGACGGGCGCAACGCGTCCGGCACGACGGCGAAGCCGGTGCTCAGGCCCGGGGCCAGGCGCTTGGAGAGGCTGTCGACGAGCACCACCCGCTCGGGTGCGAGTGCGGCCAGCGGCGGGACGTCGGGCTGGAGGAAGGACCAGATCCCGTCCTCCACGGCATACAGGTCGAGCCGGTCCAACTCCCCTGCCAGGCACGCCCGTCGCTCGTCCGGCATGGTGACGCCGAGCGGGTTCTGCACGCGCGGCTGGAGGTAGACCGCGCGCAGCGGCGACGAGCGGTGGGCAGCGGCCAGCGCCTCCGGCAGGACGCCGTGCTCGTCCATCGCCAGCGGCACCAGCACGATGCCGAGGCGCTGCGCGATGGCTTTGACCAGCGGATACGTCTGCGCCTCGACGCCGAGCCGCTGGCCCGGCGCCACCAGCGCGGAGAGCACCGCCGAGATCGCCTGCCGCCCGCCGCCCGCAAAGAGCAGCGACTCCGGATCCGGCCGCCAACCCGCGCCCGTGCTCCGACCGTCGCTCCCGCCCGTGCCCAAACCCGCGCCCGCGCCCGCGCCCAGCAGCGCGGCGAAGGACTCCCGCGCGGCGGCCGTACCGGCGGCGCGGGTCGGACGCAGCGCCGCGTCCAGCGCGTCGGCGCGGAGCAACGGGGTCAGCCCCTCCGCCAGCAGCGCGGACTGCTCCGGCACGACGGGGTAGTTGAGCTCCAGGTCGACCCGGGCCCGGGACGGCTCGCCGAGCGGCAGGCCCGCGCCCGGCACCGCAGGAGCCGCACGCACGTAGGTGCCGCGTCCGACCTCGCCGACCACCAGGCCGCGCCGGACCAGCTCCGCGTAGACGCGCCCGGCCGTCGAGGCGGCGATGCCGCGCCGCCGGGCGAAGGTCCGCTGCGGCGGCAGCCGGTCCCCGGCGCGCAGGCGTCCGTCCGCGATGGCGGCGGCGAACTCGTCGGCGATCAGCCGGTAGTCGTCGCCCGGTCCCGCGTCCGTCATGCGGCTCTCCCTCCCCCCTTTGCCGGTCACTCGGGCTCACGCGTCAATCAGCGACGATTGCACCGAGGGCAGGATAATTATTGCACCGAGCCTCCGCCCCAGCCTAGCCTCGGGCCATGGACGCAGTCGTCAGCTTGCACGCCGAACTCGGCATCGCCGCAGTAGCCCTGGGCCTGGTGCTCACGCCCGGGCCGAACATGATCTACCTGGTCTCCCGCTCGATCACCCAGGGCCGCCGTGCCGCGCTGATCTCACTGGCGGGGGTCGGCACCGCGTTCTTCGTCTACCTCGCCGCCGTCACCGCCGGGATCGCCACGCTCTTCGCCGTCGTCCCTTTCCTCTACACCGCCATCAAGTTGGCGGGCGCGGCCTACCTGCTCTGGCTGGCCTGGAACGCGGTCCGCCCGGGCGGCACCGCCGTCTTCGCACCCCAGGAGCTGCCCGCCGACCCGCCGCGCCGCCTCTACGCCATGGGCTTCCTGACCTGCCTGCTCAACCCCAAGCTGGCAATCCTCTACATCTCACTGCTCCCGCAGTTCGTCGACCCCTCCCGTGGCCACGTCCCTGAGCAGAGTCTGCTGCTCGGCCTCACCCAGATCGCCATCGCGATCACCGTCAACGGCCTGATCGCGCTTGGCGCGGGGGCAATCGCGGCGTTCTTCGTCGAGCGTCCGGCCTGGCTGCGCGTCCAGCGCTATGTGATGGGAACAGCGCTGGCCGGACTGGCCCTGCACATCGCCGCCGACCGCGCGGGGGCAGCGGTCGCGTAGACGCCCAACCGCCGCTCCGCCCTTACGATCCGCTCGTGCGATCTTCAACTCCCCAGCCTCTGGACATTTGCCTCTCACTGAGAGGTAATTGAAGAGTGACCACCGAAGACCCCATCGCCGAACTGGCAGAGCTGCTGCCCGCGATCCAGCGGCAGGTACGGCGCAGGCTCCAGGCCGAGACGCCGCACCCCCGGCTGCGCGGAGCGCAGATCGAGCTGCTGCGCCTGGTCGTCGCGCGTCCTGGCCTGCGGGTCAGCGAGGCCGCCCAGGAGCTGTTCCTCGCGGGCAACTCGGTGTCCACACTCGTCAACCAGCTGGTCAGGACCGGCATGCTGCGCCGCGAGCCCGACCCCCAGGACGGGCGCGCGGCGCTGCTGCACCCGGAGCCGCAGGCGGTCGCCCGCCTGACCGACTGGGACGCGCGGCGCGGCGCGGTGCTGACCGAACAGCTGGGCCGCCTGGACGACTCGGACCATCAGGCGCTCACGGCGGCGCTGCCCGCGCTGCGCCGCCTGGCCGAGGGACTGCGTGAGGAGAGCGCGCCATGACCGAGACCGCGACCACAGTTCCCGAGCAGGGGCCGATACCCCCGCCCGACCCGGCGGCAGCCGACCTGCCACCAGCCCTGCGCTGCACCGGCCTCGACTACGCCTTCGGCCCGACAAAGGCCGTCGACCACATCGACCTGCAGGTCGGCCAGGGCGAGGCGTTCGGCCTGCTCGGCCCGAACGGCGCGGGCAAGACGACCGCCATCCGCGCCATCACCACGCTGCTGCCGGTTCCGGCCGGGAAGATCGAGGTCTTCGGCCTCGACTGCGCCACCCAGAAGATGCGCGTCCGCCGGATGCTCGGCTACGTCCCGCAACAGCTCTCCGCCGACGGCGGTCTGACGGGCCGGGAGAACGTCGAGCTGTTCGCCCGGGTCTTCGACGTCCCACGCTCCGAGCGACGCGCACGCGTCGCCGAGGCACTGTCCGCCGTCGACCTGCTGGACGTCGCCGACCGGCTGGCCGCCACCTACTCCGGCGGCATGGTCCGCCGCCTCGAACTCGCCCAAGCCCTGGTCAGCGCGCCCAAGTTGCTGATCCTGGACGAGCCGACGATCGGTCTGGACCCGCTGGCCCGCGCCAGCGTCTGGGAGTGCATCGCCCAGGTCCGCGCCGCGACCGGCATGACCGTGCTGGTCACCACGCACTACATGGACGAGGCCAACGAGCACTGCGACCGGATCGCCCTGATGCACAAGGGCACGATCCGCGCCGAGGGCACGCCCGAGCGGCTCCGCGCCGACCTGGCCGCCGAGACCGGCGTGGATCCGGACCGGGTGAGCCTGGAAGACGTGTTCCGCCACTATGCCGGAGCCGGCCTGGTCGGCGGCGAACGTACCGACGAGGGAGGGAACTTCAAGGATGTCCGTCGCACCCGCGCCGCCGCGAACCGCGTCCGCTGAGCTCAGCCTGCTGCTCACCCCGCCGCCCGCGCGGCGGGCCTGGCGGCTGGTGCTCGCCCGGGTGCTGGCCATGTGCGCGGTCGAGCTGCAGAAGCTGCGGCACGACCGGTCCGAGCTCTACACCCGCGCCGTGCAGCCGGCCCTCTGGCTGCTGATCTACGGCGAGACCTTCACCCACATCCGGGCCATCCCGACCGGCGGCATCCCGTACCTGGACTATCTGGCTCCGGGGATCATCGCCCAGTCGGCGATGTTCATCGCCATCTTCTACGGCATCATGATCATCTGGGAGCGCGACTCCGGCGTGCTGACCAAGTTGCTGGTGACGCCGACCCCACGGGCCGCGCTGGTCACCGGCAAGGCCTTCGCGGCCGGGGTCAAGGCCGTCGTCCAGGCGGTCGTGGTGATCCTGATCGCCGCGGTCCTCGGCGTGGCGCTGACCTGGAACCCGCTGAAGCTGATCGGCGTCGCGGCCGTGGTCATCCTCGGGTCGGCCTTCTTCTCCTGCCTCTCCATGACCATCGCCGGGATCGTCCGCACCCGCGACCGGCTGATGGGCATCGGGCAGGCGATCACCATGCCGCTCTTCTTCAGCTCCAACGCGCTCTACCCGGTGTCGGTGATGCCGGGCTGGCTGCAGCCGATCAGCCGGGCCAACCCGCTCAGCTACGAGGTCGACGCGCTGCGCGGCCTGCTGCTGGGCACGCCGTCCCACCTCGCCACGGACTTCGGGGTGCTGGCCCTGGCCACCGCGCTGGGGGTGACCGCCGCCTCGATGCTGATGGGCCGCCTGGCGAAGTAGGCTCACGGCAACTACCTATGCCCCTGCTACAGGTTGCGGAGTCCTCGGTGACCCTCGTCTGGCGTGAACGACCGGCTCGACCAGGCGCCGTGCTGCTGGCCATGCACGGCGGCGAGGAGCACGACGAGCGTCCGCCGTCGTGGCTGAACCCGCCCATCCAGCGGCTGCGCCCGTTCGAACGCGCGGTGCGGCGTGCGCCGTTCGGCGAGACGATCGGCGTCGCCGAGGTCCGCTACCGGCACCGAGGCTGGAACGGCACGCGTGCGGACGCCGCCGTCGACGCGGAGGCGGCGCTGGGCGAGCTGACGCGGCAGATCGGCCCGGACGTGCCGGTCGTGCTGCTCGGCCACTCCATGGGCGGACGCGCGGCGCTGCGCGTCGGCGGACACCCGTCGGTCGCCGGTATCGTCGCGCTGGCGCCCTGGTGCCCGCACGGCGAGCCGGTCGAGCAGCTGGCGGACCGACGGATCGTCATCATCCACTCCGACGTGGACCGCACCACGCCGCCGGGCGAGTCGCTCGACCTCGCCCGGCGGGCCCGTGCGGCGGGCGCGTCGGTGGCGCGCTGCGTCATTCCCGGCAGCGACCACGCCATGCTGCGACGCGCCAACGCCTGGCACCGGCTGACCGCGCTCACGGTCGGCGGACTGCTCGGCCACTGGCCGCTGCCCGACCCGGTCGGCAAGGCGCTGGCCCGGTCGGGCGACGACCCCGAGGGCCTCGACCTGGCCCTCCCGCTCTGGTCCCCGGACCCCGGAAGCACGCGATGAGCAACACCCCCGCATCCCACGTGCCGCTCCAGCTCCGGATCGAGGGCCACACCCTGCCCAGCCGCTCCTGCCCAGCCGCTTCAAACGGCGTCGGCCCGGACTTCCCCGGCGCGCACGACGTCCATGTCGCCGTCCAGCGCCGGGACCGCCCGGCCGAGCTGCTCGCCCTGCAGCCGGGTGACGCACCGTCAGCCTCCTGGACCCTGCCCTGCAGGGTCATGCCGACGGGCGAGATCTCCGGCCCCTACATCCAGAACCGGCTCGGCGGACGCTTCGTCTACCTCTCCTGGGTCGAACGGCTGCCGGACCCGCAGCCGCCGAAGCTGTTCCGGCGCGCCAAGCTGATGCTGAGCGCCGTCCCGGACGACGTACTGGCCGAGGCGCTGCGCCGGGGCGCCCTGGTCGGCCGCCTCCCGCTCACCGACCCCAAGGGCAACCCGACCTGCGCCCGGGTCGTGCCACCGCTGATCACGTGGACGGCGGCCGACCCGTCAGTAGGCGACTAGCCGCGACAGGTCCAGCTCGAAGCCGAAGGGCTCCGGGATGCGGATCTTCTCGCCGAACGCGTGGTCGACGCGAGCGTGGTACTTCAACTGGTTGGGCTCAGAGAACAGCGTCACCGTCTTCTGCTTGGCGTCGACCAGCAGATAGAGCGGGATGCCCATCACGGCGTAGTCGTGGAGCTTGTCCATCCAGTCGTTGCCGGAGTTGGAGGGGGAGGCGATTTCGATGGCGATCAGCGCCATGTAGGCGGGGAATGAGTCGGCCTCACTCTCCTCGGTCTCCTCCGGCAGGTAGGTCAAGTCAGGAACTCGGCCCTTGCCGACGTTCGGGGAAACCAGCTCGGCCCCTTCGTTGGGGACGCTGTCACCCGGGCGGTTGGCGTCGAACTGCTCGCGGATCTTCCGAAGATTGCCCTGGTGAATGCCCTTCGGCAGGGCCTGCATGATCAGGGTGTCTCCGGACCACTCGACCTTCATGCCGGGCGGTGCGAGGCGCTGGATTTCCTCGATCAAGTCGCGGTGCTGCTCGTAGAAGCTCACGGTGTCTCCTTCGGGGTGCCCTGGCCAGCGTAGCCAGCCAGGGCGCGCCTCAGATGTCGCGGAAGGTCTCGATCCGCGCGCCGATCGAGTTGAGCCGGTCCGCCAGGTCCTCGTAACCGCGGTTGATCACATAGACGTTGCGCAGCACCGAGGTCCCCTCCGCCGCCAGCATCGCCAGCAGCACGACCACCGCGGGCCGCAGCGCGGGCGGGCACATCATCTCGGCCGCGCGCCACCGCGTGGTCGGGCCCTGGACCAGCACCCGGTGCGGGTCCAGCAGCTTGACGTCCGCGCCGAGCCTGCCCAGCTCGGTCAGGTAGATGGCACGGTTGTCGTAGACCCAGTCGTGGATCAGCGTGTCCCCGTGCGCGACCGCCGCGATCGCGGCGAAGAACGGCACGTTGTCGATGTTGATGCCGGGGAACGGCATCGGGTGGATCTTGTCCGCCGGAGCGGTCAGCTTGGACGGACGGACCGTCAGGTCGGTCAGCCGGGTGCGGCCGTTGCGCGCCAGGTACTCGTCGCCGCGGTCGTAGTCGAGGCCCATCTCCTCCAGGACGGTGAGCTCGATCTCCAGGAACTCGATCGGCACCCGCCGGATCGTCAGCTCGGAGGAGGTCACCACGGCCGCCGCCAGCAGGCTCATCGCCTCGACCGGGTCCTCGGCGGGCGCGTAGTCGACGTCGCAGTCGATCTGCTCGACGCCGTGCACGGTCAGCGTCGTGGTGCCGACGCCCTCGACCTTGACGCCGAGGCGCTCCAGGTAGAAGCAGAGGTCCTGGACCATGTAGTTGGGGCTCGCGTTGCGGATCACCGTGACGCCGGGGTGCCGGGCCGCCGCCAGCAGCACGTTCTCGGTGACGGTGTCCCCGCGCTCGGTCAGCACGATGGCACGGGTCGGCACCACGCCCGACTCGACGTCGGCGTGGTAGTGACCGTCGGTGGCGTTGACCCGCAGGCCGAACTGGCGCAGCGCGGCCAGGTGCGGCCCAACGGTCCTGGTGCCCAGGTCGCAGCCGCCCGCGTAGGGGAGCTTGAAGTGCGACTCCAGGTGCATCAGCGGGCCGAGCAGCATCAGCGCGCTGCGGGTACGGCGGGCCGCGTCCGCGTCCATGGCGTCCAGGTCAAGCCGGGACGGCGGGGTCAGCTCCAGGTCGGTGCCGTCGTTGATCCAGCGGGCCTTGACGCCGATGCTGGTGAGCACCTCCAGGATCCGGAAGATCTCCTCGATCCGGGCCACCCGGCGCAGCGTCGTCTTGCCGGTGGTGAGCAGTGACGCGCAGAGCAGTGCGACTCCGGCGTTCTTGCTGGTGCGCACGTCGATGGACCCGGTCAGCCGACGGCCGCCGGTCACCCGCAGGTGCATCGGCCCGGCGTAGCCGAGCGAGACGATCTCACTGTCCAGGGCGTCGCCGATCCGGGCAATCATCTCAAGACTGAGATTCTGCTGGCCGCGCTCCATGCGCACGACCGCGCTCTGACTGGTGGTCAGCGCTTCTGCCAGCTGCGCCTGGGTCAACCCCTTGTGCTGGCGCGCGGTACGGATGAGCTTGCCGATACGGACGAGGTAGTCATCAGTCACGCGGGTCACACTATCTCAGATCTGAGATAGCAACCACGCGCGCCTCACACTGGGGTCGTCGGGTACCGCGTCAGCTGTCGCCACCAGTGTGACCCATGACGGTTGGTGCACGACCAGCTGAGGGTCGTACGCGATCGGCCAGGCGGGTGACGCGGTCGGTGAAGCGCTAGGGGAACCGCCCGGTGAACCGCTAGGCGAACCGTTCGGTGAACTCGTCGGCGAGCAGGCCCAGCACCACGAGGTCGCCGTGCCGTCCGCCCTGGAACACCCGGTCCCGCAGGTGCCCCTCCTCGACGAAGCCGAGCCGGCGATGCAGCGCCAAGGAGGCCTCGTTGTGGGCGAACACCCGTGCCTCGCACCGGTGGTAGCGCCGCTCGCCGAACATGAAGCGCAGCAGCAGCACGACGGCCTCCGCTGCGTAGCCCTTCCGTCGGTGCGCCGCGCCGACGCTGATGCCGTATTCGAACCATCCGGCTCTCGGGTCGGCCTGGTGCACGCCGACGACACCGACCAGCTCTCCGGTGCCGACCGCCTGGATCGCGAGCGGGAAGCGCTCGGCCTCCGGGGCGGTCGACGCCTCCTCCTTCGCCCGTCCGCGGAAATGTTCGGCGGAGCCCGGTGGGCGGATCAGGTCCCCCAACCCCTCCTCGTCCTGGGCGACGCGCATCAGGCCGTCCCAGTCCTCGGGCTCGATCCCGCGCAGCCGCACCCGCTCACCGATCCAGATCGAAGTCATCCTGTATTCGATCAAGAACGGGCACTCGGCGTCCATCCTTTTGCACAAGGGCGCCGCCCGGCCTGGGGAGGGGAGTCAGGCCGGGCGGCGGGGATGCCCTGCAGGTGCGAGCGTGGCTCGAGCTACTGCAGCAGGGCGGCCTGTTCCGGGCTGCGCCGACGGCGCGCGCCCACGTGGTGGAAGAGCAGGTTGAGCGCGACGGCGGTCAGTGCGCCCGCGCTGATGCCGCTGCCGAGGATGGTCTGCGCCCAGGACGGGAAGTCGTGGTAGATCCCCGGGGTGACCAGGTGCCCATGCGCGTCGTAGACGTCCGGCGCGGCCAGCGGGATGACCCCGATGGCCAGGGAGACCGCGATGATGACGATGTTGGGCGCGTCATCCAGGTTGATCTTGACCAGCGAGCGGATGCCGCTGACCGCGATGGTCCCGAAGAGCACGATCCCCGCGCCGCCCAGCACGGGCATCGGCACCAGCGAGACCGCAGCGCCCAGCTTGGGGAACAGACCCAGCGCGACCAGCACCGCCCCGGCCGTGGCGACCACGTAACGGCTGCGCACACGCGTCAGTGAGACCACGCCGACGTTCTGCGCGAACGCGCTGGTCGCGCAGGAGCCGAACATCGAGCCGAGGAAGGTGGCCACACCGTCGGTGCGCAGCCCGCGGGTGATGGTGGCGCGGTCGACCGGGCGGTCGCAGATCTCCCCGATGGCGAGCATGCCGGCCGAGCTCTCGGTCATCAGGACCAGCATCACGATGATCATGGAGACGATCGCCGCGGGCTGGAACTCCGGCGTCCCGAAGCGGAACGGCGTCGGCACCGCGAAGGTGGCGGCGGTGGCGAACGAGTGGGTGTCCACCTTGCCCAGCGGAATCGCGGCGAGCGTGCCGATCACCATGCCGAGCAGCAGCGCGATCTGCTTGAGGAAGCCGGTGAAGAACCGCTGCATGGTGACGATGACGATCAGCGTGAACGCCGCCAGCCCCAGATTGCTCAGCGAGTTGAAGCCGGGGCACGGTGGCGCTGCCGCCGCGCGCCCACTCCACCGGAACCGGCATCAGCGTGACACCGATCAGCGTGATCACCACGCCGATGACCTGGTGCGGGAAGAACCGCATCAGCCGTCCGAAGAACGGTCCGACCAGCAGGCAGAAGGCGCCGGCGATCATGACCGCGCCCAGGATGCTGGGCAGCCGATGGTCGCCGTGGTTCTGCTCGGCGATCGCCAGCATCGGCCCGATCCCGGCCGAGGACGCGGCGTTGACGAACGGGAGGCGGTTGCCGACCAGGTTCTTCACGCCGAGCGTCTGCAGCAGCGTGGCCGCTCCCGCGACCAGCAGGCTTGCCGCGATCAGGAAGGTCTCGTCCCGCGCGTTCAGGCCGCAGGCCGGGCCGACGATCAGCGGCGGGGCGACGACTCCGGCGTACATGGCCGCGATGTGCTGCAACGCGGCCGGCACCATCCGCCGGAAGGAAAGCTTCTCGTCGACGGGGTGGACGGCGTCGTGAGAATTGTTTTCCTGAGTCCGTCCGTCTTCTTTACTCTGTCCGTTTTCCGGACAGTGCTCGATTTCCGGACTTCTCCCTGCCTGTGGGTCGTGCGACCGGGGTTGTGCGGGCATGCGGAATTCACCCTCCAGGCTCGGCGTGCCTTCCGGCACACAGGAGCGGAAGGGCGGCGCGGTGCGATGATGGTGGTGCGAAACGGACTCGGCAGCAGGGGCCGGGCCGAAATGCGGCTGACGGTGAGTCAGTGCCCGCACAGCAAAAACCGTGGTGTGGGTGGCACGATCGGCTTCGCTGCTTTTGCTTGTCGCCTAGCTAAGCCTCCAAAGAACCTTGCGTCAACACTTTGTTTAATATTGCTTCCTCCAACGGCGCACGCCACCGCCTACACCACGCTGAGCAGCGCCCGGCGTACAGTCGGTGTTCATGACAGACGCAGCGGACGCAGCCACCGACGCACAGCAGGACGCTCCCTCCATGCGTCCGGCGGTAAGCGAGACCTACGGCCCGGTCGACCTGGGCCGCCTTCCGATCTTCGCGGGAGGGTTCATCAACTTCGGCTTCTGGCACGGCATCGACCTCGACCCCGACCGCCCGCTCACCGAGGCCGACCGGATCCGCAGCCAGCAGGACCTCTACCGGCTCGTCCTCGACGCCGCCGCCCTTCCGAAGGAGCCGACGCTCCTGGAGGTGGGCTGCGGGCTCGGGACGGGCTGCGCGCTGACCCTGCGCGAGCACGACGGCGCGTCGGTCACCGGCATGGACATCCACCCCGACCAACTGACGCGCGCCCGCGCCGCGCAGGCCGAGCTGCTCCGGGACGAACCGGGGCGGCTGCGGTTCGTCCAGGGAGCGGCGGAGCGCATGCCGCTGGAGGACGACGGTTTCGACGCCGTCCTCAGCGTCGAGGCCGCCCAGCACTTCCCGGACCTCGCCGCGTTCGCAAGGGAGAGCGCACGGGTGCTGCGGCCGGGCGGCCGCATGGCCGTGGCCAGCTTCTTCACCACGGACGACGCCCCGGGCCGCCCTGAGGAACTCGCCGGACTGCTGGACACCTTCGCCAACGGCCTGGACATCGCGCGCCCGATCACGGCCCTCACCGACGCCGCCACCGCTGCCGGACTCACCGCCGTGCGCGCCACCTCGATCGGTCGTGACGTCTGGCCGGGCTGGGACCGCTGGCTCTCGCGCTGGTGGGACCCGGGCACCTGGCCGCGCAACTTCCTGGCCGCCTACGAGCGGGGCATCCTCGACTACTACCTGGTCACCGCCGAGAAGCGCGGCTAGGCCCTCTGCACGGGCCCGGTGCACAACGCCTCGACCACCGTGGGCAGTTCAACCCTCCACGAGCTGGACCTTGACGCCTTCCCTGGCCGACTCCCGTACGGCGGGCGGCAGCAAGGAGCACGCCGCCGCCACGCCGGGTGGCCATGTCCGTGGCGCCGAGGACCCGGCGTGCGGCGGCTGCGAGTCGTCGCCCCGCCTGACTCAGCGGGTGTAGGGGCGGGTCAGGATCTCCATGTTGTGGCCGTCGGGGTCCTCGAAGTAGGCCCCGCGGCCGCCGAAGTAGGCGCTGAGCTTGCCCGGTTGGGTGTGGGAGGGATCGGCGTAGTAGGTCACCCGGGCCGCCTCCAGCCGGGCGATCATGCCGTCGAACTCCTCGTCCGGCACCAGGAACGCGTAGTGCTGGCTCTGGACGGGCTGGTCGCGCAGCTCGTAGTAGTCGAGCGTGACGCCGTTGCCGAGCTCGATCGGCAGGAACGGGCCGAACGGCGCGCCAACGGTCAGGCCGAGGATCTCCGCCAGGAACTCGGCGGACACCCGCCGGTCCTTCGCGAGGACGGCGGTGTGGTTGAGCTGTACTGCGGTGGTGGCGTTTGCGGCGGTGTTTGCGAGTTGATCGGTCATCAGAATGTATTCTCCGGATCGAAGTTCGGGGACAGGATCACGAAGAGGACATGGCGGGCCACGGGCCCGCCCCGCGCTCACGCAGAGGCCGGGCGCCGATCTCGTGCATGGCCCAAGGCCGACCCGGCAGTCACGATGCCGACGTTAGTACACGCCCCACCGTCCCGGCAACGGCTTACCAGCCGGGTCCGAGCCCGCTACCCGACGACGTCCTCGTCCGGCCCGGACAGGACGCGGACCGCGTACGGCCGGAGGCTGTCCTGCCCGTGCTCGCTGCGGTACCCGAGGGCTGCGAGTGTGCGGACCAGGGCCTCGGCCATGACGATCCGGACCGATCCGCCCTCCGGCGTCTCCGCGTCCACGTCCGGGTGCACCCGCCAGTGCAGCCACACGCCGCCCACCGCGTCGTCGAACGCGTCGACCTCGACTTCGGCCCCCGCCCTGGACGAGGGCGTCACCTCGTAGGGCTTGGCCTCCAGACCGGCGCCCAGCAGGTCGCGTTCAACCCGCGCCGCCAGACGCAGCAACGCGGCGGCTGCGGGCGGGTCGAGGCGCTTCGGCCCGATACCGGGGTCTGCGGTGCTGGCCGGCGTGCCGTGCGGGCGCCCGTGCTCATGTCCATGCTCGACGTCGCGGTCCATGCACCACAGCCTAGAGTTGCGGCCCGTGTCGGCGGGCCGTGACACGTGAGGAGAGGGCATGATCGGGGAGCAGAGCCAGCAAAGATCGTGAAGAGACCGCGAAGGAGCGCCAGCGCCGTGCAGATCAGCTACGCCTGCGAGCCGAGTCCGGACACCGCCGCCAACGAGGACTTCGTCATCGCCGGCCCACAGTTCGCGCTCGTGCTGGACGGAGCCACCGCCAGCGGCCTGCCGACCGGCTGCGTCCACTCCGTGGCGTGGTTCGTGCAGCGACTGGGCGCGGAGCTGGCCGCGTTCCTGCTGTCACATCCGGACGAGCCGCTGCCGGAGGTGCTGCGCCAGGCGATCCTGCGTACCCGGGACCTGCATCCCCAGTGCGATCTCGAAAATCCTGACAGCCCGTCAGCAACCGTGGCACTGCTGCGGATCGCTGCGGACGCGGACCGCCTGGACTGCCTGGTGCTGGCCGACTCCCCGATCGTGGTCCGCACGGTGGACGGCCACGTCGAGGTCCACGCCGACGACCGGATCGACCATCTGCCCGCCTACGACCGGGAGTCGGTGAGCCGACTGCGCAACGCACCCGGCGGCTTCTGGGTCGCCTCGGCCCGCCCCGAGGCGGCGGAGCAGGCGCTCACCGCCTCCCACTCCCTCTCCCGCGTCCGCGACGTGGCCGCGCTCTCCGACGGCATCGGCCGCCTGGTCGACCGCTTCGGCTGGTCCTGGCCCGGGCTCCTCGACGCCCTCGGCACGGACGGCCCGTCCCACCTCGTCGACGCGGTCCGCAAGCACGAACTCGACCTGGCAGAAGGCTCGTTCCGCGGCAAGCGGCACGACGACGCGACCGTGCTGTACGCCCAGTTCCACCCCTGAGCCTCAGGAACGCCCGCTACCAGCGCAGTTCGAGATCAGCCCGTCGTGCAACGGGATGTCGTACTCGCAGGTCTCCGGGATGGACGGCTTGAGCGTGCGCCGAAGCCCGCCAATGGCGCTCACGCCCCCTCGACGGCAGCTCGCCACGTCCAGGAGGTCCGGCGCGGCAAGCCCGGTAGGGCCGTGCGCCCGGCGCACCAGAGCAGCAACTGCCCAGGGCTGGCCGAGCTCTCGGCGGTGCTCGGCGCGTCCGGGAAGAGCCTGGACAGGGCCGCCGCGGCGGCGTCGGCGGGCGGCTCCCAGGCGAGGCCGAGGCCGGAGGTGATGTCGTGGGTGTGGACCAGGGTCTCGGCCACACCCATCGCCGCGAACCCCGTCGGGTCCGTCGGGCCCCAGTGCCAGGCCCGCGCCTGCGGCTCGGCCGTGGCCAGCGCGGCGGACAGCAGCCCGCCGCAGGCCACCACCGTCTGCAACACCTGAGCCAGGGACGCGGACGGACGGACCGTCAGGTCCAGTGGGAGATACGCGTCGTCGGGCCGCGCCGTCAACTGGCAGGCGTAGGCGAGCAGATCATGCGCCACATGGGAGGCGGTCTCCCGGCAGCTCCAGGTGAGCGTGCCCGCAGGAACGGTCCAGTCCGCCGTGGTGTGCGGTCCGAGGACCCGCAACATCTCCGCGACGGAGGCATCGAGATCCCGGTGATCCATAGGGCGCTGATCCATGCGCCGATGCTACGGACCCGTCAGTGGAGCGTCAGCTCTGGAAGCGCTTGGCCAGCTTCGGATCGGCCTGCCACCAGAGGCCGTTGTGGGCCTGCTCCCCCGACACGACGGCCTCGGCCGCCTGCGCCGGAACCTGGGCGGGGGCGACGCCGCGGGCGGTGACCTGGTGCAGCAGACCAGGGATGAAGCCGAGCGGGTAGAAGAACGGGAGGATCCCGACCAGCAGCGACATGCCGGTACTGGTGACGTCGACCCGGTAGGCGCCCTCCTCGGGCATCTCGAAGGCGACGTCCTTGGACCGGCTGCCCTTGACCGCGACCCGCACGGTGTGCGGCCCGGGGTCGAGCGGGAAGCGGGCCACCCCACCCTGCTTGACCTCGCCGACGCGCTCGCCGTCCACAAGCACCGCGAGCGTGCCCGCGGTCCGCAACGGCGGCGCCTCCGCCCGGATCACCATCTCCCCGGCCATCGGCACATCCTCCTGTTGTACGCCGTTTCCCGAGCGAGCATACGCGCGCTTCCTCAGCGCACGGCACGCGGGTCGGGGGCGGTCCGCCGGGGCGCTCAGCGCTCCAGCGCGGCGAACCCGGCACGGACGAGCTCGGCCGCGTCAACCGCCTCCCGCTCCGTCTCGGAGAGCCGTCCGTACGTCAGCCGCACAGCGCGCAGCACGCCCACGCCGACGCGGCTCAGCACGGATGCCCGGAACCGGGCGTCCCCCGCCACCTCGGCCCCGTCCATCCGCGACCGGAACGCCTCAGCCACGGCCTCCTCCAGGTCGTAGAGCAGGAAGCGGTCGCCGCGCCCCGGGACCTCCGGCCGCCCGTCCGCCGAGCGCCCGTCCGCCGGCCGACCGTCCGCCGGGCGACCGGCGGCCTCCAGGCGCAGCGGGCCGGGGATGGCCAGCAGGATCACGGGGTTGGTCTCGTGCCGGAAGGCCAGGGCCAGCAGCGCCTCGCGCAGCGCGACCAGCGGGGGCTCGTCGGCGGGGCGCTCGCAGATCCCCGCCGCCAGCAGCGGGATCAGGTCCCGGACCTGCTGCAGGACCAGGCTCTCCTTGCTCGGGAAGTAGCGGAAGAAGGTCCGCTCCCCCACTCCGGCCTCCGCCGCGATGTCCCGGACCGTCGTGGCCTCGAAGCCGCGCTCCTGGAACAGCCGGGCGGCGGCCTCGACCAGCGCCTGGTGGGTGCGCCGCTTGTTCTCCTCGCGGCGACCCCTGGGCTCCGTCGCCGCTGCGTCCGCAGCCACTGCCTCCATGTCCACACGCATGTCCACACCGCGAGTATCTCAGCCTCAGGGATGACTCTGGCAGTTCTGCCACTTTGCTATTTTGGCAGGACTGCCACTTTTTCGGCAGGCTCAGGCGCAGGCCCTCAGTCGTCCCCTCACGGCCTGCACACACACGCACGCACACGCACCACGGAGCACCCTCATGCCCACCTACCTGCACCGCCTCGGCAGGTTCGCCTTCCGGCACCGACGAAGCGTGCTGGCCCTCTGGCTGGCGGCGGTCGCCGCAGTCGTCGCCTGCACCGTGGCCTTCGGCGGGTCCGGGAAGTTCGACAACACCTTCACCATCCCGGGCTCCGAGTCGCAGCAGGCGCTGGACCGGATGAAGACCGACTTCCCGACCTCCTCGGGCACCAGCTCCCAACTGGTCTTCACCGCGCCGAACGGGCAGAAGGTCACCGATCCCACCGACGCCGCCGCCATCGACGCCGCGGTGACCGCCGCGCAGTCCGCGCCGCAGGTCGCCAGGGTGATCAGCCCGTTCGCCGCGCACACCGTCTCGCCGGACGGCAGCACCGCAGTGGCTCAGGTCCAGTACGAGGTGCCGCAGAGCGCGCTCCAGTCGGACGCCCTCTCCGCCCTCCAGTCCTCCGTCGACTCCGCGGTCGCCCACGGTTCGCAGAGCGGCGTGGGCGTCGTCGTGGGCGGTTCGGCGTTCGGTAACGCGCCGTCGAAGTCGAGCTCGGACGTGATCGGCGTCGGCGTGGCGCTGGTCATCCTCACGCTCACCTTCGGCTCCCTGCTGACGGCCGGAGTACCGATGGTGACCGCGATCTTCGGGGTGGCGACCGCCATCTTCGGGCTGCTCTCGCTGACCGGCGTCGTCTCGATCTCGTCGACCGCGCAGAGCCTGGCCCTGATGATCGGGCTGGCCGTCGGCATCGACTACGCACTCTTCATCGTCAGTCGACATCGCGCCCAACTCGCCCACGGCATGGACCCGGAGGAGTCGGCGGCGCTGGCCGTCGGCACGGCGGGCAGCGCGGTGGTCTTCGCCGGACTGACCGTGGTCATCGCCATGGCCGGGCTGACCGTGATCGGCATACCCTTCCTGACCGCGATGGGCCTGGCCGCCGCGGGCGCGGTGCTCACCGCCGTGCTGGTGGCGACCACCCTGCTGCCCGCTGTCCTCGGCTTCGCCGGCCGCCGCCTCACCCCGAAGCCGGGCTCGCGCGCGGTACGCCGCGACCACGCCATCGCCGCAGCCGAAAGCGGCGCCGCGGGGACGGACGCCGGCGGCACCAAGCACGCCAAGGGATCCAAGGACGCCAAGGGCCCCAAGCCGGCCAACGCGGCCGAGCGCTGGTTCCGACTGGCCACGCGCAGGCCGCTGCTGACGCTGATCGCCGTCGTCGCGGCGCTCGGCGCGCTGGCCTGGCCCGCGCACAGCATGCAGTTGGCGCTGCCCGACAACTCCACCGCCCCGGCCGGCTCCTCACAGCGTGTCGCCTACGACGAGATCAGCTCCGCCTTCGGGCCCGGCTTCAACGGCCCGCTCCTCGTCCTGGCCGACACCGGGGCCAGCAGCGACCCGACCGCCGCGACCCAGCAGATTGCCTCGACGCTGCGCACGCTCCCCGACGTCTCCGCCGTCGGCAAGCCGGTCGCGAACCCGACGACCCACACCGCCCTGATCCAGGTGATTCCCAAGAGCGCGCCGAGCGATGAGGCGACGAAGACGCTGGTCAACACCATCCGCGCGGACAAGGGCACGATCCAGCAGCAGACCGGCGCGACCATCCAGGTCACCGGCAGCACCGCCGTCAGCATCGACGTCGCCGCCAAGCTCAACGCGGCGCTGGTGCCGTTCACGGCCGTCGTGGTCGGACTGTCGCTGCTCCTGCTGCTGCTCGTGTTCCGCTCGTTCGTGGTGCCGCTCAAGGCCGCGGTGGGCTTCCTCCTGTCGATCGGGGCGACCCTCGGCGCGGTCGTCGGCGTCTTCCAACTCGGCCATCTGGGCAGCCTCTTCGGCCTGGACACGACGGGTCCGGTGAGCAGCTTCCTGCCGATCCTGCTGCTGGCGGTGCTGTTCGGGCTCGCGATGGACTACGAGGTCTTCCTGGTGTCCCGAATGCGTGAGGCCTACGCCCACTCCCGCGAGCCGCTGGCCGCCGTGCACAGCGGCGCCCGGCACAGCGGACGGGTCGTCACCGCGGCTGCGCTGATCATGATTTCGGTCTTCGCATCCTTCCTCGGCACCGACAGCATGATCCTCAAGCAGATCGCCTTCGCCCTGGCGGTCGGGGTCCTGATCGACGCCTTCGTGATCCGGATGACCTTCGTCCCGGCGGTCCTGGCCCTCACCGGCCGCGCGGCGTGGTGGCTGCCGAAGTGGCTCGCCCGAGCTCTCCCCGACCTCGACATCGAGGGCGAGCGCCTCCAACAGCACACCCGCCCGTCGAAGCCGGCGGACGAAAACCGCGTGACCGAACCCATCGGCTGACGATCCGTCGCTTTTTCGCCCGCTCTCCCGTCCAGCACTCCGGGCCGGGAGGGCGGGCGCGGCGCGTCCGGACCGGGCTCGGCGACGGACGGGGTCGATGGCCTGCAACGTCGGCGGAATCACCGAGCGGGTCGTGGAGGTCGTCGTGGACCTGGACGCGGAGCTGGACGAACCCTCGAACTCCGTCGCCGTGGCGCGGTAGCGCCCAGGACCGGGGAGGCGGACGCTGGTCGGAGGGATCGGCTTCACTACGTCCCGGGAGGCGCGATGCATCCGGGTTCGGGCGACGGTTCCGCCGACGGGACGCCCGGCATGGGAACGGTGCTGCTGCGCAGCTGGAACGCCGCCGTGGGCGTCGTGGTCGGCGCGCTGCTGGTGATGGCGGCGCTCGGGGCGATCGGGCTCTGGCTGGCGCGGGCGAACACGCTGCCCGGGGACTCCTTCGGGTCGGTGCTGGCGGCCACGATGCTGATGGCGCTCGGCGCGCCCGCTCGCGTGCAGGGGTCCGCCGGGTTCATCGCGAGCGGCAGCGCGGGCGTGGCGGCGATGCCGCTGACGCTCAGCCTGGCCGGGGCGCTGATCGCGGGGTACGCGTTCCTCCGGCCGCTGCGGCGCCGGGCCGCACTGCACGGACGGGAACTGCTCGGCCGGGTGCTGCTGACCGCCGCGCTCTGGGCCGGTGCCGTGGCGCTGCTGGCGTGGGCTGCCCGGCACAGCTTCGTGGTCTCGACCGGCAACTCGATCACCGACCAGATCACCGGCGCGCTCGGGGCGTCGCCCACGGTCGGGTTCCGGGTCGACGTCGGAGCGGCCGTCGGATACGGCCTGCTCTGGCTGGCCGTGGTCCTGCTGCTCGCCTTCGCGGTCTCTCGGGCCGCAGCGCTGCCGGACCGGCTGCTGCGGCTCCGGACCGCAGTGCGTCCGGCCGCGTCGGCGATGGTGGTGCTGCTGCTCGGCTACGTCCTGGTCGCGCTGGTCGCGGGAGTGGTGACGGCGGTGGTCCACGGACCGGCCAGGGACACCTTCGCGGTCATCCTGCTGGCCCTGCCCAACCTCGCCTGGCTGGCCCTCGGCCTGGGGCTCGGCGCGACCTGGCACGGGCACCTGGCCACCTCGATCGGACTGCCGATGCCGAAGGTGCTGTCGGAGGTGCTCCGGTCGGCGGGCACCGGCGACCGCACGGTCAGCCTCGGCACGCTCGCCCAACAGGACGGCCGCGTCTGGTGGCTGCCGGTCCTCGCGGGGCTGGCGCTGCTCTGCTGCGGCATCGCGATGGGCCGGACGGGCGGCAGGACGACGGCGTGGCGGCACGCGGTCAGCCTGGGGCTGACGACGGCGCTGGCGATGCTGCTGATCGGCCTGCTCACCCGGGTCTCGGCCGCCTACGGCCTCTCCCTGCTCGGCGTCGGCGGCACCGGCGGCATCTCCGGCCTGCTCGGCAACCTGATCGGCGGGGCCGGCGTCCCCAAGGCTCTGACCGGCAGCGTCACCCTGATCCCCGACCTGCTGCGCGCCGTCCTGCTCGGTGCGCTCTGGGGCGCGCTCGCAGGCGTGGTCGGCGGCTGGATCGGCGCGCGCCTGCGCCGAACGCCGCGCGACCACCCGTGAACCAGCGACCACCCGTGCACCGGCGGGCACCCGCGAACCGGCGGGCGTCCGCCCGGCTCACCAGCTCCAGCCGTGCCCGCCGGTGTTGTGGAACAGGGCCAGCCCCAGGGTGAACCAGGTCAGCAGCAGGTCCGCGCGGCGCCGCGACGGCAGGACCGCGGCCAGCGGCCAGACCAGCGCCGCGTACCAGGGCATGCACCAGGGCGCGGCCAGCAGCCAGCCCAGCGCCAGCGCGTAGGCGCCACGCGTCTGCTCCAGGCCCAGCTCGGCCGGGTGACCGACCGTACGCCGGTAGAAGATCCAGCCCAGCACCAGCATCACCACCGGCCAGGCCAAGGTGATGACGGCCTCGGTGACGTTCTGGCCCACCGTCACGTGGCCGAGCAGCTCGACCAGCGCCCAGACGGACGGGGACGAGACGAGCTGCGACGCCTGGGAGAGCGGATCCAGCCCGTGGATGCCGATCGGTACGTACATCACCGCCAGCGGCACCAGACAGCTGACCGTGCGTACGACCAGCCGCTTCCACTCGCGGTCGCGCAGCAGCGGCCAGGAGAGGCCGACCGCGACCAGCGCGGCGCTGATCTTGACGCCGCAGGCCATGCCGAGCAGCGCGCCGACCACCACCTCGTGGCTGGGCGGCGACTCGCGCACCCGCAGCGCGGCATAGGCGGCGCAGGCGCTGAACAGGGCGATGTAGGTGTCCAGGTGTCCGCCGCCGACGAGCAGGCAGAGGAGCAGCGGGTTGGCCGCCCAGAGCAGCGCCGCCCGGCCGCGGTCCCGTGCCATCCGCACCAGGACCAGCCCGGTCAGCACATAGGCCGCCGCGTTGGCGAGCATCAGCACGGTGATGGTGAGCGTGAGGCGACTGCCGCCGATGTCGGCGGCCAGCTGTTGGATGAACGTGGCGAGCGGTCCGTAGACGGACGGTGTGAAGAGCCAGTTGTTGCCGACCAGGTGCGCGTACGAGCCGCCGAGCTCACCCGGCAGCGTGCGGTAGGGGTCCAGACCGAGGGACGCTATCCGCCCGTACGCCGCGTAGCTGGCGGTGTCGGCGGAACCGACCGGCGTCCCGACGGCGAGCAGCAGCGCGCCGAACGCGCCCAGCCCCACCAGCCGCTTCGGTGACGGCGACCAGCCGCGCCGGGAGGCCCCCAGCATCCGTATCAGCCCGGCGCCCTGTGCGGCTATCGCCGCGCAGGTCAGATAGGTCGAGGCGGGTCCCGGCAGCTTGGGCAGCCGCAGGGAGCTGATGGCGATGTCGAGTGTGTGGTCGTTGGGGGCCGCGAAGGCCACGAAGGCCATCAGCAGGACACCCGCGACGGAGAGGCATATCGCTCCCCAGGGTGTCCCGGTGGCCTCGGCGACCCCGGTACTGCCGGAGCCGCCCGGCCCGTCGGATTCGTTGCGCCCGTCGGCGACGCCGTCCCGCGTCGTCGACTGCTCTGCTGCTCTTGGTGCCACCACGCGCGCGTCAGGCGGCGCGACGGCATCGACTATGGGTGCTGACACGCCCGCTCGCCCTCCCGCGATGGTCTGCGTCGGTGAAGGCCCCCGAGAGGACCTTGTCTCGGCACGCCAAGGCGACGAGCTGTTGGTGGACCGTCCCCGCCCCGGATAGTGCGCTGGCAGATCATATCCACGCGAGCTCGACCCGTGCTCGGCGGGTCACAGGATCTGCACGTGGTTGGGGCCGAAAGGGCCCGATCCGGACGGTGACGGATGGTCACCGTCCACCAGCAGGGCGTGTTCGACCATAGTCGATCACCAGACGCTGCCGGGCCCCTGACTGCCGGTCAGCAGTCCGGACGTCAGCGGTTGGGACGCAAGGTCCACGTGATCGTCATCTCACCGGTGACCTCGCCGTCGGCGCGTCGGATGGTCACCTCGACCGGGAACTCGGGCCGCTGCCCGGCGTCCAGCTCGGCGACGACGTCGGCGGCGGCACGTCCGAGCTCGGCGGTCGCGGTGACCTCGCCCATGGCCAGCTTCCGGTAGGCGATCTTCGCATCCACCGCCAGCGGCACGGCACGCGTCAGCTGGTCACCGAAGGCGGACAGCACGATCGCACCGCTCGCCGACTCGGCGAGGGTGAACATGGCTCCGGCGTGCGGGCCGCCGACGTGGTTGTGGAAGTCGGCCTGGTCGGGCAGGCGCAGCACCGCGCGGGTCGCGGTGCACTCGTCGAAGACGAGGTTGAGGGTCCGGACCATGGGAACGGTCTGGGGCAGCAGTTCGGCGATCGACGGCATGGCGTTGGTCATGGACCGCATATTACTGGCCAGTAGCCTCGCTGCCAACGACCGGCGGACACCGACGGACCACCCTCGCAGCGACCGGCTGCCACCGACGGCCGGTCTCAGGCGGAACCGGCCGTGCCCTCCGGCTCCTGTCGGCCCGCGCCCCGCTCCTCGGTCCGCTCCTCGTTCCGCTCCTCGTCCTTGGCCACCTGCGCCGCCTCGACCGCCGCCTCGCGCTTGCTCACCACGGCCGCGGCGGCAGCAGCCGCAGCGCCGAAGGCCAGCACGACCATGCCGGGGCGGTTCAGGCAGTTGCCGCTGATGTGGTCGAACGAGAAGCGTCCCGGCCCCGCCAGGCCGAGGCCCGCCGCCATGTACCCGAGGTACGCCGGGTACTCGTAGCCGCCCGCCTGGGCGAAGAACCCGGCGGGACGGTGGACCGCGACCGCGCCCGCCATGGCGCCCGCCGCAGCCGCACCGGCGGCCGGCGTGGCCACGCCGAGGGCCAGCAGCACCCCGCCGCCCGCCTCACCGAGACCGGCCGCGAGGGCGCTCTGACGGCCGGGACGGAAGCCCATCGCCTCCATCGCCTGCGCGGTCCGGTCCAGACCACCGCCGCCGAACCAGCCGAACAGCTTCTGGGCGCCGTGCGCGAAGAGCACGCCCCCGGTCCCGACGCGCAGCACCAGCAATCCCAGGTCCTTGCGAGGCAGGCACGACATGAGGAGGTCCTTCCGGCGAGGGAACGTGTCGCTCCAGTCTTCGCCGAAATCCCCGCCCCGGCCCCTCCCGGTTAGCCCACCCGTGGGAGCCGCGCCTGGGCCCTGTCTGACACAACAAGGCTCCGGGCGGCCTCAGGCGAGGCTCTTGCCCAGGCAGATCGCGGAGTCGTACTCCCGGTAGAAGCCGAACTTCAGGATCGGCTCGTAGCCCTCGGACTTGTACAGCGCCAGCGCCTCCGGCTGCTGGTCACCGGTCTCCAGGATCATCCGGCGGCGTCCCGCCCGGCGGGCGTCCTCCTCCAGGAACCGGAGCATCCGGCGAGCCAGTCCACGTCCGCGTGCGGCGGCACGGGTGTACATCCGCTTGATCTCGGCATCCCCGTCGGCCAGGCCGATCTCGCCCGATTCCTGCGCCCGCCACGCGCCGGTCCCGACGGGCGCCCCGTCCACGTCGTAGAGCACGGCGAAGGTCCCCAGGGGCGGCGCGAAGTGGGCCTCGTCCAGGTCCGTCTCGTCCGGGCCGCCGTAGCGGAGCACGTACTCCTGCTGGACCTCCGCCATCAACAGCTGTGCATCCGGGTGCCCGTACCCGACGACTCGTATCCGCTCCACGCGCGCTCTGCCTCCGCTCTGCACCGACCTGTACCCCGAAATCCCTCCGCCACCGGCCTGACCTGCGGCGGCAGCCTTCGAGTCTACGCAGCGCGCGTGCGCTTCCGGACACGCCTCCGCCGCCGGGCCGGAGGCCCGGCGGCGGAAGCGGCGGACGGAAGTGGAAGCCTGGCTACTGCCCGAGCAGTTCCGTGCGGCCGAACATCTCGGCCGTCTGACGGGCCGAGGGCTGGCCCGCGTCGGGATCGGCGCCGGCGGCGATGAGGGCGGTGATCACGTCGGCCGAGCCCTTGAAGACCGCGCCCGCCAGCGGGGTCTGGCCGCGGTCGTTGGGGCGGTCCGCGTCCGCGCCGCGTTCGACGAGGGTGCGGACGGCCTCGGCGTGGCCGTGGTAGGCGGCCAGCATGAGAAGGGTGTCGCCCTTCTCGTTGGTCAGGTTCGCCGGTACGCCCGCGTCGATGTAGGCGGCGAGCCCGGCGGCGTCGCCCGCACGAGCGAGGTCGAAGACCTTGCCCGCGAGCGCGGCGACCTCGGGGTCGACGGCGTCGGCGCCGCCCGTGGCGTCGTTCTGATCAGTCATATGTGTGTTCGTTCGCTTTCTCGACGGCCGCGCCGACCCGGCCGGGGCCCGGACTGCCCCGGCGCCGGAAAGGGTCGGCGAGCGTGAGCGTACGCCGTCGGGCCGTCCGAGCGGAGTACGACGGGGCGGCGTTCCACTCCCCGGACGGTCACTCAGGTCAGCCCGACGGGTGCGACACCCGTCCCCGACCGGGTGTCAGCCATCCGGGCGAACCGCCCGCGCGCCGCCGCGTGGTGGCGGGCCATCGGAGACACGATCACGGGCGAGGCGGGTGCGCACCCGGCAAAACCACCCATTTGCTGCTATTCATTGGTTATTACTTTTTGTCACCATGGTTCACCATTGCGTGACGAGTAAGTAAGGAAGGCCTGTCCCACCAGGCCCACCGGCCCGCTGTCCCTACTACGAGGAGACCCTCGTGATCCTCTCCGTCTCCGGAGTCGTCCTGCTGGGAATCATCGTGTTCCTGTTCTTCCGCAAGGACGGCCTCAAGCTCTCCCACGCTCTGGTCTGCGCACTGTTCGGCTTCTACCTCGCCGGAACCGCGATCGCCCCCAGCATCAAGGCCGGCGGCGCGAGCCTCGCCAGCCTGCTCGGCGGCATCAAGTTCTGACGCCCCCGAACCTGCCCCGGAGCACATCGATGACCTTCACCGAGCACCTGACCCGAGGGCGCGACCTGGCACGTACCGCGAGTGACCACGCGGCCGACATGTTCGGCCCGCTGATCACCATCGGCCGTGGCCTGCGCGCCCACGCACAGTGGACGAAGAACTGGTGGGCGAATACACCCAAGGACAAGCGCGGACCCGCGCTCTTCCTGGTGGTGGCCGTCGTCGCCGCCGTGGCCCTGCTGCCCTACGGCCCGTTGCTGGCCCTGCTCGCCCTGATGGGCAGCGCGGCCTGGGCGGGACGTTCGCGCACCGAGCCCGCACCGCCCGCGCCCGACACCAGCCAGCTCAAACTCGCCGCCGTCTACACCGCGCTGACGCCGTATCTGGTCCACGAGTCGGACCCGAGCCCGCTCTACGCGCACGGCGGCGACTTCAAGGACGCGTTCACCGGCTGGGAGTTCGACGAGGAGGGGCGACTGACCTCGCTGGACCTGCGCTACCCCGCCTACTTCACCGACACCGAGCCCCACTCGCGGGCCCGGATCGAGCAGGTGATCCACGGCAAGGTCGGCCGCAGCCGCGAGTACCGCTTCACCTGGGACCAGGAGGTCAACCGCCTCCAGGTCAGCGCGCTGCCGCCGCTGCCGGGCGACATCGCCGCACAGACCTTCGTCACCGCCGCGGGCGAACTGGTGCTCGGCTTCACCGACACCACCAGCACCAACCGCATGATCCCGGTCCGCCAGGCCGGCGGTCAGGCGCACCAGCCGCCGGTGCTGTGGCGCACCGGTCCGCGCTCGGCCGAGCCGCATCTGCTGGCCCTGGGCGCGCACGGCTACGGCACCTCGACCCTGCTGCGCTCGCTCGCACTCCAGGCGCTGCAGTACGGCGACATCGCCGTCATCGACGGCGCGGGCACCGGCGAACACGCCTGCCTTGTGGGCCGTCCGGGCGTGCACACGGTGGAGACCAGCCTGCACGGCGCGTTGGCCGCGCTGGAGTGGGCGGCCAACGAGACGCAGCGCCGTCTCGACGCCCACAACCTGGCCAAGCGCTCCGGCGGCGTCCCGCCCGCGGACACCCTGCGTCCGCTCTGGCTACTGCTGGACCACCCCTCGGAGCTGACCGAGCTGGCCCACGCGGAGGGTCGCACCGACCCGCAGGAGCTGCTGGAGGTGCCGCTGCGTCACGGCCGCACCGCGCACGTGACGGTGGTGGTCGTCGACCGGCTGGAGGCGCTGGAACGCATCCGCGCCGGCGTCAGGACCGCGTGCCGGGCCCGGGTCGTGCTCGGACCGGTCGGCCCGGAGACGGCGCTGGAGGCGCTGGGTGCGCCGCTGGACATCACCCCGTCCAGCCACACCCCGCCCGGACGCGGCTACGCCCGCCTCGGCAACGCCGCACCGGTCCGGCTCCAGGTCCCGGCCACGCCGGACCCGTTGGACGAGGACGCGCCGACCGACCAGCGTGACGCGGTCATCGCCCTGCTCCCGCACGCGGACACCCGCACCGAGACGACGACGGAGCTGAACCTCGGTGCGGACCTGCTGAGCAAGGACCTCTCCAAGGACCTGACCAAGGGTGTCTCCCCCGCCGACCTGCCCCCGGTCGGGCTGCCTCCGGACCTCCCGCCGATGCCGACCCTGCCCCCGCTCCCGACCGAGGCGCCGCGCTTCTTCTGACGCTTCGCCGCTGATGCTTGGAGCGTCAGCCTCTCCCGACGCCACGCCCCCCGCGCCCACGAGCAGGGGGCGTCGTCGCGTCCGCATTCTTGTCACCCCCTTGACGGCGCCACCGGAACCGGTGCTCAATGGTGCGCCAATGGACTGCCTTCATACCATTGAGCGGTCCGCACCCACACACCAGAGGTGCGCATGTCGTCCCCAGAGCCCTCAGCCCTCGCCCCGGACGCAACCGCTCCGGGATCGACCAGTGACGAGCAACGCCTCCACGAGCTCGGCTACGCACAGGAGTTGGCCCGCACAATGTCGGGCTTCTCCAATTTCGCGGTCTCCTTCACCATCATCTCCATTCTGTCCGGCTGCCTCACGCTCTACGGAACGGGCATGGGCACCGGTGGTCCAGCCGTCATCGTCTGGGGCTGGCCCGTCGTCGGCCTGATGACGCTTCTGGTCGGCCTGGCCATGGCCGAGGTCTGCTCCAGTTATCCGACGGCGGGCGGCCTCTACTACTGGGCGGCCAAGCTCTCGCCGCGCAGCGGACCGGTGTTCTCCTGGTTCACCGGCTGGTTCAACTTCCTCGGCCAGGTGGCGGTGACCGCCGGGATCGACTTCGGCGCGGCGCAGTTCATCAACGCCCTAATGGACCTGCAGGGTTGGTTCTCGGCCACGCAGGGCCACACCGTGCTCATCTTCGGTCTGGTGCTGCTGCTCCACGGCGCGCTCAACACCTTCGGCGTCCGGCTGGTCGCGCTGCTCAACAACGTCAGCGTCTGGTGGCACGTGCTGGGCGTGGTGGTGATCGTCGCGGTCCTCGGCATCGTGCCGTCCAAGCACGAGCCGGCGAGCTTCGTCTTCGGACACTTCGTCAACACCACCGGCTGGGGCAGCTCGCTCTACGTCGCCGCGCTGGGTCTGCTGCTGGCCCAGTACACCTTCACCGGGTACGACGCCTCCGCGCACATGACCGAGGAGACCCGCGACGCCGCCCGCACCGGGCCGCGCGGGATCATCATCTCGATCCTGGTGTCGCTGGTGGCGGGCTGGGTGCTGCTGATCGGCATCACCTTCGCCATCCAGGACTACAACGGGGAGATGAACACCGCCACGCACGTCGCGCCGGCGCAGATCTTCATCGACGCGGTCGGCTCGACCGGCGGAAAGCTGCTGCTGCTCATCGCCATCGGCGCGCAGCTCTTCTGCGGGATGAGCTCGGTCACCGCCAACTCCCGTATGATCTACGCCTTCTCGCGCGACGGCGCGCTGCCGGGCTCGGCCCTGTGGCACCGGATCAACCCGCGCACCAGGACGCCCACCAACGGCGTCTGGCTGGCCGCGGGCGGCGCGTTCGTGCTGGGCCTGCCGGCGTTGTGGAACACCACCGCGTACACGGCGGTGACGTCGATCTCCGTCATCGGGCTCTACATCGCCTACGTCATCCCCACTTTCCTGCGACTGCGGCTGGGCTCGGCGTTCCGGCCGGGTCCGTGGCAACTCGGGCGCTGGAGCCGCCCGGTGGGGACGGTCGCGGTGGTCTGGGTCGTGATCATCACGGTGCTGTTCATGCTGCCGACCGCCAGCCCGGTCACCAGGAACAGCTTCAACTACGCGCCGATCGCGGTGCTGGTCGTGCTGGGCTTCGCGGGCGGCTGGTGGCTGCTGTCGGCACGGAAGTGGTTCGTCGGGCCCAAGGTCCAGGGCACGGCGGAGGAACTCGCGGCCGTCGAGCGCGAACTCGGCAGCACGTGACCTGACCGCAGGTGATCTGACTGACATTTACCTGATGGCACGTCATCTGACCGGCGGGAGCGGGTACCCACCGCACCGGGGCACATCCCCGTGACGCCCCGCTCTCGCCGGAAGGATCCGCATGACCCCGCTCCCCACCGGCCTCGCCGCCCCGGCCCGCGAGGCGCTCAACCAGGCCGGCTACCGCTGCCTCGAGGATCTGGACGGCGTTCCCGAGGCGTCCCTGCACCACCTGCCGGGCGTCGGGCCAAAGGCCCTGCGCCTGCTCCGCCTTGCCCTGGCCGGGAAGGGCCTGGCGCTGCGGGCCGACACCGGGCGATGACGGTCCGGAGCATGCAGAAATAGCTCCTGCCGGTGACAACGGGCCCTTCGACGCTCTGCCGCTCGCCCGATTCTGCGAATTCCTCCCCCACGCCCGCGCCGAGCACGACCACCGCTTTTCCGCAGACCTGCGGAAATTGCGAGGCCGGCGCCGGTCGGACGGTCGAACCGAGCACGCGACCACTGACCACGTCGCCGAATTCCACCGCACCGCACCGGAAATCCGCATCGCACTCTCCAGCGCCCCGGGCGCCACAGGGCATACTTCTCCGCGTGACCCGCAGCCTGACCAGCCGAATCGTCCGCCATCCCTACCTCGACCACCCCGGTCCGCTGGCCTTCGCCCACCGGGGCGGGAGCCTGGGCGGGCCGGAGAACTCGCTGGCCGCGTTCGAACGGGCGGTCAGACTCGGGTACCGCTATCTGGAGACCGACGTCCACGTCACGTCCGACAACGTCCTGATCGCCTTTCACGACGAGCGGCTGGAGCGGGTCACCGACGGCACCGGAGCGGTCGCCCAACTGCCGTGGCGCACCGTCTCCGCCGCCCGGATCGGCGGGCGGGAGCCCATCCCGACGCTGGCCGAGCTGCTCGACGCCTTCCCGGGCGTCCGCTTCAACATCGACGTCAAGGCCGCGGGCGCGATCCGCCCGCTGGTCGACGTCATACGCCGCACCAACGCCTGGGACCGGGTCTGCGTCGGCTCCTTCTCCGACGCACGGCTGCGCGCACTGCGGGAGGCCGCCGGGCCGCGCCTGGCCACCTCCGCCGGTCCCCGCGGCGTCGCGGCGCTGCGGCTGCGCTCGCTCACCGGCGGGCACGCGCCGATCGCCCGTGCCGTCCGGCGGCAGGCGGTCTGCGTCCAGGTGCCGGAGACGGTGCCGGGCACCCGACTCCGCCTGGTGGACCGGGCGTTCGTGACGACCGCGCACCGGCTCGGCCTCCAGGTGCACGTCTGGACGGTGGACGAACCGTCACGCATTCGTGATCTTCTCGAACTGGGCGTGGATGGCATCATGGCGGATCACATCGATGTCCTTCGCGATGTCCTGATCGAGCGCGGAGCCTGGTTTTGATCTCTTCTCCCACTGCCGCCACATCGCCGGCGACAGCCGACCCCGCCGCCCTGAAACGCACCCAGTTCGGCTGGTACATGAACGACTGGGCCAACGCGGCCTTCTCGGCCACCGTACTGACCGTCTTCCTCGGGCCGTACCTCACCGACATTGCGAAGAAGGCCGCCGACTCCCACGGCGACGTGCACCCCTTCGACATCCCCGTGAAGGCGGGGTCGTTCTTTCCCTACACCGTCTCGTTCTCGGTGCTGATCTCCGTCGCCGTTATGCTGCTGGCCGGCGCCGCGGCCGACCGGACCGGGCGGCACAAGTCGCTGCTCGGCACCTTCGCCTATGTGGGCGCCGCCGCGACGCTCGGGATGTTCTTCCTCGGCGGGTCGCACTACCTCCTCGGCGGCGGCCTGCTGGTCGTGGCCAACATCTGCTACGCCGTCTCGGCCGCGCTGGCCAACTCCTTCCTGCCCGGCCTGGCCGCGCCCGACGACCGCGACGCGGTCTCGTCCAAGGGGTGGGCGTTCGGCTACGGGGGCGGCGGGCTGCTGCTGATCGTCAACCTCGGCCTCTTCCTCGGCCACGGCGCGCTCGGCCTCTCCTCCGGCACGGCGGTCCGGCTCTGCCTGGCCTCGGCAGGCGCGTGGTGGGCGACCTTCACCCTGTTCCCGATGCTGCGCCTGCCGCAGCGTCCGGCCACGGCCCCCGTGGCGCGCCCGGCCGACGAGCACGGCGGGGGCACCCTGCGCGAGCTGGTCGGGACCCTGCGCTCGATGCGGCGGTACCCACTGACGCTGCTCTTCCTGATCGCCTTCCTCTGCTACAACGACGGCATCCAGACGGTCATCTCCCAGGCCTCCCTCTACGGCAGCCAGGAGCTGGGCATGAGCCAGACCACACTGATCGCGGGCGTGCTTCTGGTCCAGATCGTGGCCATCGGCGGCGCACTGCTGCTCGGGCGGATCGCGCAGCGGTACGGGGCGAAGAAGACCATCCTCGGCTCACTGGTCGCCTGGGTGGTGACGCTGGCCTTCGGCTACGTGATGCCAGCGCACAAGGCGGTCTGGTTCTACGCCCTGGCGGCGGCCATCGGGCTGGTCCTGGGCGGCAGCCAGGCGCTGTCGCGCTCGCTCTTCTCGCACCTGATCCCCGCCGGGCACGAGGCGGAGTACTTCAGCCTCTACAAGATCAGCGACCGCGGCACCAGCTGGATGGGCCCGCTGGTCTTCGGTCTCGCCTACCAGCTGACCGGAAGCTATCGGATCGCCATCATCTCACTGCTGGTCTTCTTCGCGATCGGTTTCCTGCTGTTGCTGCGCGTTCCGGTACGTCGGGCGATCGAGGCCGTCGGCAATCCGGTGCCGTCAATTTCGTGAGGATGTGTGACGACTGCCACCCGGATCCCACCCGAACTCGGCGCGGATGTCCTTGCGGATTCGTGACGGATGGGAACTGCGGGCCAACAGAGGGTGATATCCGCCCGCAGATGTGACAAATCGGACGCCGATGGGTACAAACAGGTGCGGTGCGGGGTGTGCGACGAAGGGTCGCGCGTTTTGCGCGCTTACCGCGGGAATCTTCGACGATTGCCGCGCGTTGTACGGACCGACGAAGACAGCGACATCCAGTCCTGTGGGCCAGGAGCCCGGGAGGCACGATTCATGAGTGAGCGAGCTCTCCGCGGCACGCGACTCGGGGCGACCAGCTACGAGACCGACCGCGGTATCGATCTGGCACCCCGCCAGACCGTCGAGTACGCATGCCAGAACGGACACCGCTTCGAGGTGCCGTTCTCGGTGGAAGCCGAGATCCCCCACGTGTGGGAATGCCGGTTCTGCGGCAGCGAGGCGCTGCTGATCGACGGCGAGGAGCCGGAGGAGAAGAAGACGAAGCCGGCCCGTACGCATTGGGACATGCTGATGGAACGGCGTACGCGTGAGGAGCTGGAGGAGGTACTCGCCGAGCGGCTGGCGGTTCTTCGCTCCGGCGGCATGAACCTCGCGGTGCACCCGCGCGACGCGCGCAAGTCGGCTTAGCCGCAACGGCAGCACGGACCTGACGACGAGGCCCGGCTCCCCTTCGGGGGTGCCGGGCCTCGTCGTTTTCTTCGCCCTGTGACATGTGACCTGTGCCGGTCAGCGGCGGATCTGGCCTTGCGGGCCGTCGTCGTCGCGGCGGCCGTAGTCGTACGAGCCCTCCTGGGGCGCGTCGTCGTGGATCACCTCGCCCTGGACGACCTTGCCGTCCGGCTGGTGGATCCGCATCTGCTCCTGGACCCGGACGGCGTCCCCCAGCGGTCCGCGCCGCAGCAGCGCCATCGGGATCCGCTGCAGCGCCTTGGCCACCGGCGGTACCTGGCAGAGCAGGCCGATCACGTCGGAGAGGAAGCCCGGCACCATCAGCAGGACGCCTCCGGCGATGGTCACCGCGGTCCGGGCCTCGCCCTCGGGCATCCGGCCGCTGGTGGTCGCGCGCAGGGCGCGCAACCCGGCCCGCTTGATCACCCACCCGCCCAGCACGAACCCGCCGATCAGCAGCGCGAGCACGGCGAGCCAGCCGATCAGTCCGGCGAGCTCCACGATGATCCACAGCTCCAGCAGCGCGTAGGCCGCGACGAGCAGAGGGAGGAACCGCTTGATGCGTGAGCCGCGCACAGTGCCCGGGACCTTTCGTCGAACGAGGGGTTCCTAGCGAAAACGCACGAGGTCAATCCAGTGTTCCGGACGTTGGGCAAGGGGGACGTTGCAGCACCTCGTCTGCCCTGAGTGGCTTGTCGCGCAGTTCCTCGCGCCCCCAGGTAGTGCGACGTCCCCGCTGCCCGATCCTCAGGTCTTCTGCCGCTTGCGCTGCCACACCGCGAAGCCGCAGGCTGCGAGCCCCAGCAGGGCCAGCGCCCACTCCGGCGTCGCGCCCACCCGGTCCGCGAGGGTGAGCCCGTCCCGGAGAGGGACGTTCGCTTCGAGCTCGGCCTGGGTCGCCAGCTGCGAGCGTTCGATCACCGAGCCGTTCGGGGCGATGACCGCGCTGATCCCGCTGGTCGCCGCGATGACGACGCTGCGGCCGTGCTCGACCGCGCGCAGGCGCGACATCGCGAACTGCTGGGCCGGCTGGTCCGTGTGCTCGTACGTCGCGTTGTTGGTCTGGACGACGATGACGCGTCCGCCCTTGGTGACCGCGTCGCGGACGATGCCGTCGTAGGCGACCTCGAAGCAGATCACGTCGCCGACCTTGGCCGGGCCGACCTGGAGGACGCCCGTCGTGTCGCCCGGGGAGAAGTCGACGGCGATCCGCTGCAGTTCGGTGATGTACTTGCTCAGGAACGACCGGAACGGCACGTACTCGCCGAACGGCACCAGGTGCTGCTTGGTGTAGTGCGCGCCGGGGCCCGTCTTCGGGTCCCAGACGATGCCCTCGTTCATCACGTGCTGCGCGTCGGGGCCGTCCACCAGCGCGCCGACCAGGACGGGGACGCCGGCCTGCTTCACCACACCGTCGATCAGCTGGTACGCCTCCGGCGTGGTGTACGGGTCGACGTCGGAGGAGTTCTCCGGCCAGATCACCAGCTGCGGCTGCGGCATCTTGCCCGCGCCGACCTTGGCCATCAGCGCCTGGGTGGCGGCGACGTGGTCGCCGAGCACCTGCATCGGGCGGCCGAGGAAGTCCATGCCCGCGTGCGGGACGTTGCCCTGGATGAGCGCGATCTCCGCCGAGGCCGGTCCGCCGGCGGTGTCGCCGCCCGTCGGCAGCGGGACCGCGTACCCGACGACACCGAGCGCGACCGCCCCCGCAGCGCAGGCCACGCCCGCGCGGCGTCCGCGTGCCCGCAGCGCCAGAATCGCGGCGGCCAGCAGCGCGCCGCTCAGCGCGACGGCGAAGGTGACCAGCGGCGCACCGCCGAGCGCGGCCAGCGGGGTGAAGGGTGACGAGGTGTTCGCGAAGGCGAGACGGCCCCACGGGAGCCCGCCCAGCGGGACCCGGTCGCGGGCCCACTCCTGGGTGACCCACAGGCAGGCCGTCCACAACGGCCAGGCGGGCAACCGGGAGACGGCCGCCTGACCCATCGCCATCAGCATCACGAAGACGGCCTCGGCGAGCGCCAGCAGCACCCACGCGTCGTAGCCGATGACGTCGATCCAGATCAGCAGCCAGAACATGAAGACGGCGCCGAAGACGATGCCGGTCCACGCGGCCTGCTTGAGCGTGCGCCGATAGGTCAGCAGCGCCAGCCCGGTGACGGCGACGATCGAGAGCGGCCAGATCCCGACCGAGGGGAAGGAGAGGGCGAGCAGCGCACCGCAGAGCGCGGAGAGCCCCGTGCGCGGCAACCCGGCGCGGATGCGCGCGAGGCGCGACGGACGCGCGGGGGGCTGGGCCTCCACGCGGTCGTCGGTTTCCAGAGTCAAGGGCACGCTCGCCGCCTATCCGCAGCCGATCGGGTGATCACAAGGATCCAGGGCAGATCCAGGGCAGTGGGAAGACGGTACATCCTCGCGGTAAGCGCAGGTGAGGACAGGAGCGGACAGGACCGCCGCAGCGCCCCGGATCGGCCCGGGAGCGAGGGGCGGGGAGCACCCGGACACGGGCTCGGCCCGGACGCTCTTCGGGCCGACTCGGGATCCGCTGGCTGCGGGTCGACCAAAAGCCGTTGTCTACTGAGCGTCCGGGCCGAGCCCGTGTCGCACCCGTCGGCGTTGGGCCCGCGGACCCTGTGCCGCCCACGCTCCCCGGTCCGGCAACGCTGGACCTGGCTGCCTGCCAGCGGCGATCCCGGGTTTGGCGTGGGTGGTGAGGTGGGGTGGACGACGACGAACCTACTCGCCCGCCGGGGCGGCCTGTCAACCGCCGTCCTACCTGCACCGACGGCGCGTCGCCGCAGGTCAGCCGCGTGTGTCCGCGCTGTGAGCGACCCGTGGGCAACCCATCGTTCGGCGGTATCCGAGCGCGGAGGGCCACTCGCGAGGATGATGGGCTGCGCCGGACGGGTGCCTGAGCGCTACCCCGCCAGGTGGACGGCGCGTCCGCCGACGAGCGTGGCCAGGCAGCGCGGGAGCTCCCGGCCCGGCGTCAGGTCGGGCAGGCCGGGGACGCCGCTGCGCGGGTCGGTGGACCAGTTGGCGACCCGCTGGTCCGGCGCCTGGACGACCAGCTCGCCCGGCTCCCAGACCGCCAGCGACGCCGGCGCGCCCGGGATCAGCACCCCGGCGTCGTCGCGTCCGAGGGCACGCCAGCCGCCTCGGGTGTGCGCGGTGAACGCGCCTCGCACGGAGATCCGGTGCTCGGGCGTCCGGTGGAACGCGGCGGCTCGGACCGTGCCCCAGGGGTCCAGCGGGGTGACCGGGGCGTCCGAACCGAAGGCCAGCGGGATTCCGGCGCGCAGCATCGCCGCGAACGGGTTCATCGTCCGCGCCCGCTCCGCGCCGAGCCGCTCGACGTACATGCCCTCCTCGCCGCCCCACGCGGCGTCGAAGGCAGGCTGGACGGACGCGGTCAGCCCCAGCTCGGCGAAGGCGGCGAGCTGGGCGGGCGTCAACAGCTCGGCGTGCTCGACACGGTGGCGCATCGAGCGGACCCGGTCCAGCCCGAGCTTCTCGGCCACGGTGCGGACGCCCTCGACCAGCGCGCTCAGCGCGGCGTCGCCGATGGCGTGGAAGCCCGCCTGGAGGCCCGCCTCGGTGCAGGCGGCCACGTGGTCGGCGATCTGCGCGGCCGAGAGGTAGGACGCGCCGGTGTGGGCGGCGTCGGTGTAGTGGTCGTGCAGGCAGGCGGTGTGCGAGCCGAGCGCGCCGTCGACGAACAGGTCCCCGCCCGCCCCGACCGCGCCGAGCCGTCGGGCCGTGTCGACCGCGCCGAGCTCGCCCCAGTAGCCGAAGACCTCAGGGCCGGACGCCTGACCTTCGGGCGACCCCATGGCAAGCGCCAGCAGCGCGGCGAGGTCAGCCTCGGAGGAGATGTCCGGGCCCGCGCACTCGTGCAGGGAGCCGATGCCGAGCGTGACCGCGTGCGCGAGGGTCGCCCGCTGGGCCGCGTCCCGCTGAGCGGGCGTCAGATGCGCGAGCGCGGCGCGGCGCACGGCGTGGTGCGCGTCGCGGCTCAGCGGCGCGTCGGGCGCATGTCCGGGCAGCGCGGCCAACTCCGGCCCAACGAGCGCACGGAGGGCGGTCGAGGCGAGGGCGGAGTGGACGTCGGTGCGGGAGAGGTAGATCGCGGCGCCACCGGCGGCCTCGTCCAGCTCGGCGAGGGACGGCGCGCGACGCTCGGGCCACCGCGTCTCGTCCCAGCCGTGGCCGAGCAGCACGCCGCCGCGCGCGTCCCGCGACGCGACGAAGGTACGGATCCGGCCCAGCGCTTCGGCGAGGGTCGGGCAGTCGGTCAGGTCCAGCCCGGTCAGCGCGAGGCCGGTGGACGTCGCGTGCACGTGCGCGTCGACGAACGCCGGGGTGACGAGCGCGCCCTGGAGGTCGACGACCAACTCCGCGTCCCGGGCGTAGCTCTCGGCCGCGCCCTCCTCGCCGACCCACGCCACGGTGCCGTCCTGCAGGAGTACGGCGGTGGCGAAGGGGTCGGCCGGGCTGTAGACGTCCCCACCGCGCAGCAGGACGCTGCGCGGGGCGGTCTCGGCAAGGGCGGTGAGGGGTGCGGCGGCGGTCATGCGGTCAAGGTTATGCAAGCGGCAGGCATGCACCTACCGAGGGGCACGGGACCATGCCCCCACATCGTGCGACTACCTCATCTGAGCCGCGGTGGCCTCGCCTCGTAGGGCGTGCTCAGCACGACCGTCGTGCGGGTCGAGACGCCCGCCGCGGAGCGGATGCGCGCGAGGAGGTCCTCCAGATCCCCCGGCGCGGTCACCCGGACCTTGAGGATGTAGTTCTCGTCGCCCGCCACGCTGTGGCACGCCTCGATCTCGTCGATGCCCGCCAGCCGCTCCGGGGTGTCGTCGGGTGCGCTCGGGTCGAACGGCTTCACCGAGATGAACGCGGTGAGCGGCAGGTTGACGGCGTCAGGGTCGACGATCGCTGCGTAGCCGCGGATCACGCCGCGTTGTTCGAGACGGCGCACCCGCTGGTGCACCGCCGAGGTGGACAGGCCCGTGGCCTTGCCCAGGTCTGTGTAGCTCATGCGCCCGTCGGCGACCAGCAGCTGCACGATTTGTCGGTCGAGTTCCTCCACCCGGACAACTTATCCGACGCGGGATGTGAGCAAGGCCACAGTCGCACGACAACCACGCTGGCACGCCCAGGATTATCGGATGCCGCGCGCGGGAATTGCTCGCTATGGTCGCGACCACCGAGGTACGCGTGCCTGCTCCAGGGGGAGTTCAGATGACTGTTGCCGAACAGCTTCCTGCTGCCGTCGAGCCTGTCGAGCTCGGCGAGCGCGTCGACTCCGAAAGAATGCCCGGCATGGACCCGGGCGAGGCGGAGACCTGGGAGATCACCCGGTTCCTCTGCCCTGACTGCCACCGCCCGATCGCCGTGCTGGACAACGAGGAGCGCTTCCCGCAGCACGCCGTCGTGAGCAACCCGTGGCACCCCTTCTCCGCCGCGCTCTGCCAGGGCTCGGGCCGCGGACTCCAGGACGCCGCGGACTACGACGCCGACGAGGACCCGGAGTTCGACCCCGAGCCCTCGCTCGCCGAGTTCCTCACCCTGCCCGCGGAGCTCGACTGGCGTCGGCAGCCGTTCTCGCACGTGGGCGGCCAGGGGTCGACCCCGATACGGCGTCAGGACCAGTAGCGGCCCTCGATCATGGCCGCGAGCGTGTCGCGGTGCAGGATCAGGCGGTCCGGGTCTTCGGGCGGCTGAGCTTCCAGTGACTGGGCTTCGCCGAAGTGGATCTGCCGGTGGCCGATCCTGAGCATCACCACCGCGTGGCGCAGCGCCGCGTAGAGCGTGTAGAACTCCAGGTCGGTCGGCATGTGGCCGCTGGCCTCGGCATACTGGGCCGTGACCCGGTCGCGGTCCAGGAAGTCGGGCAGCCCCGGCTGGCCGAAAGCGACGGTCAGGTCCTGGAAGAAGCGGTGCAGGAAGACGAACCACCCGAGGTCCAGTTCGCGCGGACCCAGGTCGGCCATCTCCCAGTCCAGCGCCGCGGCCGGGGTGAAGCCCTGGTAGATCACGTTGCCGATGCGCGCGTCGCCCCAGCTCAGCACCGTTTCACCCTCGTCGGCCGGCCAGAGCTCCTCCAGCCGGGCGAAGGCGCGCTCGATCAGCGGCGAGGCCGGGCGTCCGTCCACCACCCAGGCGTAGTAGGCGCGTTGGGCGTCGACATGCCTACGGAGAGCGCTGCGTCCGTCCTCCCGATCCGGCTGCAGGAAGGCCGCGTCCGCCACAGGCACCGTGTGCAGTTCGGCGAGGAGGGCCACACTGGACCGCTCCAGCTCTCCGCGTTCGGCGTCGGTCGCCTCGTGCAGCCAGTTGCCGCTGTAGGTGTAGGGCATGACGTCGGGTGGGACACGGCCGTCCACACGCTCCATCAGAATCGCTGCGGCGCCCAGTGGTTCAGGGTCTGTCTCCAGCCGCAGCAGCCGTGGCACGGGCGCCTTGGTGTGCGCGGCGACCAGTGCCATGCAGCGGTACTGCCGCTCCATGTCATAGCTGGGGAATACGGTGAAACCGGCGGGATCGGCGGGATCGGGGGCGAGTCGCAGCACGCAGGGCTGGACGCTGCCGTCGGCGTGCCGCAGGTCGAAGAGAACGGTCTCGCTGGACATGCCGTTGGACTGAGGGACCGTCAGGTCGGTGACGGCGGCTCCGGGCAGCCGGCCGTCGATCCAGGCGGCGAGCCGGACACGGAGCTGCTCGGGGTCGCGGGTGCTGGTGCGCGGACGCGGGGTGCTGGGGGTGGCCATGGCGCGGCTGCTCCTCTCGTGGACAGACGAATCAGGGCGCGACGGCGGAGAAGTCGGCGAATCCACTGGGGTCGTGGCGGCCGAAGCTGCCGTGTTCGAAGATGCCGTGGCCGGTCTCCCCGTTGAGGGTGAACCGGGCCGCATGGTCGGTGACGCCGTACGACGCGAGGGCGAGGTCGTTCGGGTCGGTGAGGTCGTAGCTGCGCCGGTCCACCCAGCCGCGTCCCTGCCAGGTGCCGTGCTGCCAGTCGGCTGCGGGCGGGTATCCGGCGCCGACGGCGAGCGGGGAACCGCCCAGGAGTTCGGCGTGGATCTCGACCGGTTTGCGCGCCGAGTCGGTGAGGTGCAGCACCGCGCCCTCGGGCACCCGGGTGCCGGACCGGTAGCGGATGTCGACGTGCGGCCAGCCGAGTTGCTCGTCCTTCCGCGTCCCGTCGCGCGCGCCCCCGTCGGCGTGGACGAGCAACGCCTCGTTGAGGGTGCGGTAGCCGTCGGCGTCCTCCTGGAGGATCACCATGACGAAGCGGTCGCGGAAGCGGATCGGGCACCAGACCCAGTGGAAGCCCTCGGGCCGGTGCTCCTCGGCGGCGCGGCCGGGCTGTTCGCCGGGAATCGGCCGCACGCCCCAACTGCGGTCCCGGGTGCCGGTCCACTGCTCGGGCGTGACCCGGTACTCCACTCCCCCGGCGCGGATCACGCCGGTCGCGCCGCCCGCCTGGACGAAGCGCCGCCCTTCGAGGGTGAGCCGGTCGCCGGTGCGGCCCACATGGTGCGGCTCCCACACGGCGGGGAACTCGGCCTGCCAGGTGAGGTCGAGGGCCAGACCGTCGGGCGTGCCGTCCCCCTCGCAGACCAGGCGCAGCGTGCGGAGCGGTTCCACCACCTCGATCCGCACCGGGCCGACCTGGAGCTTCATCCGGTCCTCGCCGAGCGCGTCCGACGCGCGGACGGCGTGCAGCGTGTCGCCGACCTTGAGCGTCGCGTACGCGTCGATCACGCCGGTGTTGGGGTAGACCCCGAGCCCGGCGATGAGGAGGGCACGGCCGTTGTGGTCGAAGACGTGGAAGATGCAGCGGTCGTAGGCGTTGCGGTCGCCGGTGGCGACGTGCCGCATGGACAGCGGCACCTGGTGCACGGGGTACTCGTCCAGAGGGACAGGACGGAACGTCACGCTGGCCTCCTCGACAGGAAAGTTGTCTGACGGTACGTCAGGTCAGGTCGAGGAGGCCATACCCGGATCGACGCAGCCATCGGCACGTCCGCAGTCGGCCCTCGACAGCACCCACCGGCGTCACTAGTCTCGGTGTTGATACTCAACTAATTGACTAGGGAGTGGTGACCATGGAGCACCCCGTGCACCCTTTCCGCGCTGCGGTCGAGGCCGGTGACCACAAGGCCCTTGAGGCGCTGCTGGCCGAGGACGTCGTCTTCACCAGTCCGGTCGTGTTCAAGCCCTACCCGGGCAAGGCCATCACGGCGGCGATCCTGCGCGGGGCGGGCCGGGTCTTCGAGGACTTCCGCTATGTCCGCGAGATCGGCGGCGCCGACGACCGGGACCGCGCCTTCGTCTTCAAGGCCACCGTCGACGGCCGCGAGGTGCACGGCTGCGACTTCCTGCACTTCGACGAGGACGGCCTGATCGACGAGTTCACGGTGATGGTGCGCCCGCTCTCCGGAGCACAGGCGCTCGCGGCGGCGATGGGGGCCCAGTTCGAGCGGATCACGGCCGAGGCTCTGGGCTCGCCGGCGGAGTGAACGCCACGTCCGCCGGGGCGGCGCGCCGCTCCAGGACGGCGAGCGCCTGCTCGCACCACCGCAGGTTCTCCCGCTCGAACATCAGGCCGCGCATCAGCGTGAGGTAGGGACCGACGGGGTCGGCGGCGGCCAGGTACTCCTCCTCGAACCGGCCGTCCAGCAGCCGCGCCTGCAGGCGCTCGTAGCGGGCGATCTTGGCCTCGGCCCAGGCCGCACGCTCGCGCAGCGCCGCGCGCACCGCGTCCGCGTCACCCGCGTCGACGGCGTGCACCTTGACCAGCAGCTCGTCCCGGATCGCGGACGGCCTCGGGGCTTCGGCCGTGAAGGCGCGCAGCGCGGCACGACCGTCGCCGGTGAGCGAGAAGAGCCGCTTGTTCGGCCGCCCCCGCTGCTCGACGACCCGCGCCTGGACCAGCCCCTCGGCCTCCATCCGGTCCAGCTCGCGGTAGAGCTGCTGCGGCGTGGCCATCCAGAAGTTCGCCACCGAGGCGTCGAAGGCCTTGGCCAGGTCGTAGCCCGAGGCCTCGCCGTCGAGCAGCGCGGACATGATCGCGTTGCGCAGAGCCATAACCCGAGCGTATCGGGGGGCCGTAGTCACTCGGACAGATGGACGATGCGGGCGCCGCCACCCGTCGGGTTGTGGGCTGGACGGCCTACCGGCAGTTGCCGACCGGTCCGGCCGCCGCTCGACTGATCGCAGGACCCTCTCCCGCCGACAAGGAGCCCGTCGTGCCGATCGGAACCCCCCTGGCCCTCCTCTTCGTATCCGCGGCGCTGATCTTCCTGCCGACGGTCATCGCCATCACTGGCGGCACGCTCTTCGGCGGCTGACGCACGACGGCCCCGCCACCCACGACTGGCGGCGGGGCCACGGGTCCGGCCAAGTCGGGCGGAGACGCCGGGCGGAGTCCCCTCCGTTCCGACGTCCCTGTGCCGCGTCCCGGTGCCGCATGCCGGCAGGCGACCGCGTCAGCGGGTCAAGGCGCGGCCGATGACCAGGCGCTGGATCTGGTTGGTGCCCTCGACGATCTGGAGCACCTTGGCCTCGCGCATGTAGCGCTCGACCGGGTGGTCCTGGGTGTAGCCGTAGCCGCCGAGGACCTGGACCGCGTCCGTCGTGACGCGCATCGCCGCGTCCGTGCAGAAGAGCTTCGCCATCGCGGCCTCGCGGCCGAAGCTGAGGCCGGCGTCGCGGCGGCGGGCGGCGGCGAGGTAGAGGGCGCGACCGGCCTCGACCGCGGTGGCCATGTCGGCGAGCATGAACGAGAGCCCCTGGAAGTCCGCGATGGCGCGGCCGAACTGCTCGCGCTCCTTCGCGTATCCGACGGCGTAGTCGAGCGCGGCCTGGGCCACGCCGATCGCGGCGGCGGCGATGCCGAGGCGGCCGGAGTCCAGCGCGGAGAGCGCGATGCCGAAGCCCTGGCCCTCGCTCCCTATCAGCCGGTCGGCGGAGACGCGGGCGTCGTCGAAGAGGACCTGGGCGGTGGGCGAGCCCTTCATGCCCATCTTCCGCTCCGGCGCCGCACCCGAGACGCCGGGGGTGTCGCCGGGGACCAGCAGGACGCTGATGCCGTGCGAGCCGTCGTCGCTGGTGCGCACCATCGTGCTGTAGAAGTCGGCGATGCCGCCGTGGGTGATCCAGGCCTTGGTGCCGTTGACGACGTAGTCGTCGCCGTCGCGGACCGCGCGAGTGCGCAGCGCCGCCGCGTCGGAGCCGGACTGCGGCTCGGACAGGCAGTATGCGCCGAGCAGTTCGCCGCCGATCATGTCGGGCAGCCACTGGTCACGCTGGGCGTCGCTGCCGAAGGTGGCGAGCGCGTGGCAAGAGAGGGTGTGCACGCTGAGCCCGAGACCGACGGTGAGCCGGGCGGCGGCCAGCTCCTCGATCACCTGGAGGTAGACCTCGTAGGGCTGGGCGCCGCCGCCGTACTGCTCGTCGTAGGGCAGGCCGAGCAGGCCGGACCGGCCGAGGGTGCGGAAGGTCTCGCGTGGGAAGATCCCGGCCGCCTCCTCCTCCGCAGCCGTCGGGGCGACCTCGTTCAGGGCGAGGTCCCGGGTGAGGGCCAGCAGCTCGCGCGCCTCCTCCGTGGGGAGCTGGCGGTCGACGGGCTTGGTCGCAGGCGTGGTCATGGCGGCGCGGCCTCCTGGTCTCTGGGCGGGGCACCCCTGGGTGGGGGCGTCCGACACGGACACGAGCCGTCCTCCGGATCGCAGTGAACGCTCGCTAACATACGGCGGTGGAAGTATGCCCCATCCGGAGCCCCTCGCACCATGCGGAGCCGATCCGGCACCAGGGAGCCGGATCGGCCCTGACCTGCCCTCCCCTGTCTTCCGCTACGCTTCCCGGCCCAAGAGTGGCCGCACGGGCCCGGACGGATGGCGCAGCCTGGATACGCTCGCAGCATCATGCTCACCTTGGACTCACTCGCCTCACGGCTGGCGGCGCTCCCCCCTTCCTGCGGGCCGACCCGCCTGATCGCCGTCGACGGCTTCGCCGGTTCGGGGAAGACGACCTTCGCCGCACGCCTCTCCGCCGCACTCTCCCCTCGTCCCGAGGGCGCGCCGGTCGTACATCTGGACGACCTTGCGACGCACGAGCAGTTCTTCGGCTGGACCGACCGTCTGCGCAGCGAGGTGCTGGAGCCGCTCGCCGCCGGACGACCAGTGCGGCACCGCGTCTACGACTGGACGCTGCACCGCTTCGCCACCACCCGCGAACTGGCCGCCGCTCCTCCGTTTCTGCTGCTGGAGGGGGTCGGCGCCGGGCGACGCGCGGTGCGGCCGCAGCTGGCCGCGCTGGTCTGGATGGAGCTCGACGCGACGACCGCTCGTGCGCGCGGCGAAGACCGGGACGGACCGGATCAGGCCGACTTCTGGTCGCACTGGTTCGTGGGGCAGTCGACACACTTTCGGCACGATCCCACCAGACCTTTCGCCAATTTTCTCGTGGACGGGGCGACCGGGGAGCCGCTCGGCAACGCACGGTAATCACGACTGCGTGCGCCCGGTACGCTGTCTCACAGCCAATGAATTGCCACCCCGCAAAGGGAGTTGCACAAGGACCCTGCGACGGGGTCGGCCTTGACCTGCGGGCCTGGCAGCAACTACGTTCTCATCAGCGCGACAGAGCGTGATCGCGCTCCAGAGACACGAGCTGCTGGCCGTTCCCCCGTGGCCGGCAGCTCGTTCTTTTCCTACGGATCCGCCCTTTTGGCCCGATCCGTTCTTCGTCAGCCGAGTGACCGTCGGTGACCACCGGAATCTCGGGTGCCGCTTGTGTCCGCCTATTGTCCGTGTTCCCACCAGCCGATACGGCCGCAAGGCACTCTTCCGGATCAGCACCGGGCCGGTACGATGCCCCCATGAGCGCGGTGCCTCGGCCCCGCGCGCTCACGGACCGTCAAAGTGCGGCGTCTGCAGGCCTCCCGGGTCAGCCCAGTTGCTGGGCGGCGGGTCGCGGCACAGCAGGGGGCAGAGCGGTGGGGACAGAGGACAACGGCGACAGGCGTTCCCGGAGCCTGGCCGACCGCGCCTGGCTGCGGGCGATGGACGCCTACGCCGCCGGCGCGTACACCCGCGCCGAGGAGGAGTTCCGCGCCGCCGTCCGCCTTGACCCGGGCATGGCCGACGCCTGGCTGGGCCTGCACGCCCTGCGTTCGGACACCTCAGCCGCGTTGCTCGCCATGTACCGGAACCGGCACCGCTTCGGCGAGCAGCGGGGCAGACACCGACGCCCACTCAGTTCCTGGTACTGGCTGGGCTGGTGGGTGCAGCCGCTGCTGGAGGACGAGCGCGACCTGGCCCTCGCACACGCGTCGCACTGGCTGGACGGCCGTCATCTGCCCGAGCTGGACCAGGCCTTGGCCGACTGCCCACCCCCAGGGCTGGACCACGCGGTCCGCTTCCTGCACGCCTGCCGCTCCTACCTGACCAAGGACTGGGAGCAGTTGATCCGCGACACCGACGGCCTGCTGGACGATCCGCTGCTCGGCATCGAGGCGGGCCTCTTCGCCGGGATGGCCCGGGTGCGGCTGGACATGTCCGGCCAGGCCGAACTGCCGCTGGCCACCTCCCTGGCCCGCTGCCGCTCCGAGCAGCCGCAGCGCAAGGAGCTGCGCTACTGGCTCGCCCGCGCCTACGAGGGCGTCGGCCGCAGCGCGGCGGCGCTCTCGCTCTACCGTGCGGTGCACCGCGTCGACCCGGGCTTCATGGACACCACCGCCCGCCTTGCCGCGATCACCGCGGAGGACGGTGTCGACCCGTCGTTGCTGGAGTCCCCGCCCGAGCCCGGCCTCCACCGCCCGCGCCGCGCCAGCGGCGGCGCCGGCTTCGCAGGCACACCGCCCGAGACGCCGTCGGCGTCGCCGTTCGACCCGCTGGACGCCTCGCTGGACGTCCCGCTGGACTCCTCGCTCGACGGCGGCTTCGACCCGGCCTACTACGACCCGCTGCCCGGCTTCCCGCTCGCGGACGAGGACGAGGACGTGGTGGGCGGGGAGGCGGAGGACGGCGCGAACGCCTCCGCCGGCTCCGCGTACTTCGACGCGGAGGGTGCGGAAGGTGCCGGTGTTGCGGGCACCGACGAGGACGACGAACCCGAGGAGGGCGACGACACCGGACCCCGGACACCGGGGGCCACAGCGCTGGGCGCACGCCACCGCGCCGACGCCGCCGCGGTGCCGCCGCTCCCTCCGGGCACGACCGTCCAGCCGAACCAGGAGCGACTGGACGCCGCGCTCGCCGAGCTGGACCAGATGGTCGGCATGGAACCGGTCAAGCGCCAAGTGCTGGCGCTCTCGGCGCAGTTGCGGATGGCCCGGCTCCGCGCCGGCCAGGGCCTTCCGGTGCAGCCGCCGAAGCGGCACTTCGTCTTCTCCGGTCCGTCAGGCACGGGCAAGACCACGGTGGCCCGGATCCTCGGCCGGGTCTTCTACGCCCTCGGCCTGCTCAGCGGCGACCACCTGGTCGAGGCCCAACGGGCCGACCTGGTCGGCGAGTTCCTGGGCCAGACGGCCGTCAAGGCGAACGAGCTGATCGACTCGGCGCTGGACGGCGTGCTCTTCATCGACGAGGCCTACAGCCTGGCCAACTCCGGCTACTCCAAGGGCGATGCGTACGGGGACGAGGCGCTCCAGGTCCTGCTGAAGCGCGCCGAGGACAACCGCGACCGGTTGGTGGTGATCCTCGCGGGCTACCCGGAGGGTATGAACCGCCTGCTGGCGGCGAATCCCGGGCTCAGCTCGCGGTTCACCTCCCGGGTCGACTTCCCGAGTTACCGCCCGGGCGAGCTCTCCGCGATCGGCGAGTCGCTGGCGGCGGGCGACGGCGACTTCTGGGACGACGAGGCGCTGGAGGAACTCCGTTCCATCTGCGGCCACGTCGTCCGCGAAGGCTGGATCGACGACCTCGGCAACGGACGCTTCATGCGCACGCTCTACGAGAAGTCCTGCGCGTACCGGGACTTGCGCCTCTCCGTCCTCGCAGACCCACCCACCCGCCAGGACTTGGCCGCGTTGCGGCTGCCGGACGTACTCCAGGCCTACGGCGAACTGATAGACGGACGCTGACGGTCCGCTCCCGCAGGTCGTCGCAACCACCAGGGGCGCGGGGGGGGGGGGGGGGTGGGCCCGCCCCCCCCCCCCCGCGGGGGGGGGGGGGCCCCCGGGGGCCCGGGGGGGGGGTAGGGCGACCCCGGGGGGGGGGGACACGGCCCCCGGGGTGGGGGGGGGCGGGAACGTGGTGG
>NZ_JBGCCL010000034.1:0-76949 GCF_041262505.1 Streptacidiphilus sp. MAP5-3 | reverse complement strand
TGGCCGCCTCGAACAGCGCTCCCACCGACGGCGCAGCCGCTGCTGAGAAGGAGCCGGCCCAGGCCTATCTGTAGCAGCCTCTTGAGAGGTTCCGCCCCTCAGCGTTCGCACCGCAGACGCGAACAGTGGCCGGAGATGGGACTCCCCCGTCTCCGGCCACCGCCATTCACCTCGCCAGCAATGCCCGGAGACCCCCACCACTCCAATCGCCGCGCTGCTGGACGACGCCGGCCTCCTCGGCGCCGGTCGCGGGAGGCCGAATGTCAGGACCCCTACTGCCCCTGCACCATGTGCCAGTGCTGGTGCTCGCCGTGGCCCACGGCTCGGCGCTCCCACCCGCTTCTGGTGGTGAAGCCCGCGTCGTCGGGCGTCCTGATCAGCGCCACGTTGCCCGGACAGGCGCGCCGGCCGGGCAACGGGCCCAAGCAGTTCCGCAGGACAGGGCTACCGACCGGCCTCGACAAGCAGAAAGCGCTGCCGTCCGGCCCGGTAGACCAGCGCGTCCCACCCGGCCTCGCCGAGGACCCGGGCTGCTTCCCCGAGATGCGCTTCGCCGGCGTCGACGGGGCGGTGGCCGCGGCGGTGCTGCCACACCACCCGAAGCACGCCGGGGCGCTCAACGCTGATCTGCAGACCGTCCTCAACGACGGCGCCCTGGCCGTCGAGGGCGCAGAACGCGGCGCCGGCGGCTTCCAGCGCCAGGCCGACCGCTTGGAGCGGGCGCGCTCGCTCCCACGGGGCAGGGAGGTCTGGGTGCTCGGGCTGCATCAGACGCCGGATCTGCTGGAGCGACTCCCATGCCTGCGCCACGGCGGGAGCACGGTCGCCGACGACCTGCCCCGCGACCTCGTGTCCGGTCCGGGCGGTGAAACCCGCCTGGCCCGAGGTGGGGCTCATCGCCATCGCGGAGACAGGGTCGAAGTGACCTCTCGATGTGAAGACTTCAGGACGAGGGTGCGTTCGCCTTTGCCGACAGCGTCGTCGATCTTCTTGATCTCCGACCAGGTGAAGCCCTCTTTACGCAGCTTGTTGCGGTCGCTGGGGCGAATGTGCTGGATGTCGTGCTTGTCGACGGTGGTCATGCCCGGCGGCCAACGTCGCGCCGAGCCACTGGTCATCTTGGCCATGAACAAGCTCCCTCGGACGACCTCTCAGCAGCGGTGCCATCCCAGCCTGCGCGTTGGCTGCTGTCCGCGGCAACCAACCGACTCACACCAACAGCCACGCCACACCTCGCACGGGGCCTCCGGATCCGCCTCCACGGCACGTCGCAGCACGGGCTCGCCCGCAGTGCGCCCCGCGCGAGATTTCGGGTGGAGCGCACCGTCGTGTCCGGGTCGCGTCCGGGCGCTGCCCGGCTGCTTGTGGTGGGTCAGGGCGTCGGCTGGTCGGTGCGGCGGTGGAGCCGTCCGTGGTTGCGCCACCACCAGACCTGGCCCCCGGGTCCACGCACGAAGTCACAGCGGGTGCCGATCGGCCGGCCGGAAGTGTCGAGGTCGAGTCCGAAGTCGGGGCGGTAGAAGGCCACACCCAGTTCGCTGGTCTCGCCCTGGGTGGTCAGGGTTCCCTGCAGGCGGCCCTGGTGGGCGCGGAACTCGACGTGGGCGTCCTCCCACGTGCCGGCCTCGTTGATCCGCCTGCTCAGGTAGTGGCCCTCGTAGGGCGCCAGTTCTGCGGCGCTCAGCTGTCGCGGTTCGGCGGGAAGGTTGCTGACCTGGGCGAATCGCCGCAGCGCCCAGTCGTCGGTGAAGAGCTCGTCGCGCAGGCGCGAGCCGCCGACCGAGTTGGTGAGCAAAGTGAGCGCGAAGCCACGGCCCGGCACCATCAGGAAGCCGGAGATCTGGCCCGGCCAGGTGCCTCCGTGCTGCACGATCCGAGGTCCTTGGGCCGTGGGCCGCAGCATCCAGGTGATGCCCATCCCGTCGAGTTCCACCACGAGCGTGCCGCCGGGCCCCGGCCGCGAGCGCATCTCGGTCAGCGCCGCTCTGCTCAGCAGCCTCGTGCCGTTGCGGGTCGTGCCGTCGCCGAGGTGGAAGCGGGCCCAGTCGAGCTGGTCGCGCACGCTGGAGATCAGGCCGCCGGTCGGCGTGAGACTGCGCGGTTGAGGCCAGAAGGAAGGCTCCACCACCGCTTTGCCGTTGACGACGTCGTGCGGGGCGGCGACGTTGAGGCCGATGATCTCGTCGCTGAAGAAGTGGCTGTGCCGCAGGTCGAGCGGGTCAAGGAGCAGGCGGCGTACCGCGCCTTCGTAGGTGAGGCGGGTGGCGACCTCCAGGATGCGGCCGGCGACGCAGAGCCCCGCATTGTTGTAGGCGAACGTCCGGCCTACCGCAGTGAGTTGGGGCAGGCGGGTCATGGAGTCCACGAAGCGGGCGACGGCGTTGTCGCCGCGGCCGAAGTCCTGGTAGTCGTCGCCGAGCCAGCCGGAGCTGTGGCCCAGGAGTTGACGTAGCGTCACCTTACGGGAGGCGCTGCGGTCGGCCACCGCGAACTCGGGCAGGTACCGGCGGACGGGCGCGTCGAGGTCGATCGTGCCGCGTTCGACCAGTCGCATCACAGCCGTGCCGGTGAAGGTCTTCGTGGTCGAGCCGACCCGGAAGAGCGTGTCCGCGTCGACGGGCACGGGGTGGTCGACGTTGGTGACGCCGTAACCCCGGACGTATTCGCGGTCCCCCAGAAGCACGCCCACCGCCGCCCCCGGGATCGCGTAGGCCGCCATGGCGGCCTCGATCCTGGCGTCGAGCTCGCGCAGCAGCGAGGAGAACGCGCTGTCCCCGGTGCCGATGGACCGTCGGACGGCGGCGCGGGCCGGTGCCGGTGTGAGTGACAGGGCCGCGCCTCCAGCGGCGACGGTGAGCAGGTTGCGGCGCGAGAGCGGGCGGGAGGCGCCGGGCACGGTGGCCGCGGGGGCGTCCAGGCTCGTGGGAGCGGCGAAGGCGGCGGCGTCAGCGGTGTGTTCGGCCTGGTCCAAGGCCGTCGGCGTCACCTCGTTCACCTCGGTCCGATGATGAACCGCACGGGCCGCACCGAGGCCACGCAACGGGTATCGGGGGCTTCGGGGCGGTCGTAGAAGGAGGTGATCACGTGTGAGCCGCAGGGGTTGAAGATCACGCCGTGCGCGACGCCGGCGAGCGTCACCACGGTCGAGTTCCGCAGTGTCAGCGCCGCGTAGCGCCCCCAGACCGCGCCCGTCTGCGCGTCGAAGCTCCCGGAGATGGCCAGGGTCGGGATCGTGCTCCAGGTGACCGCGCGGATGGACGGGTCCGCCGCGGGGACGTCCCAGGCCCGGCAGGCCTGGCGCAGGAACGCCAGCTGCGGCGCTTGGGCCAGGACGGACGTGGGGAAAGTCGGGAAGGCCCTCAGGCCGGCCGTCAGCTGCTCGCGCGCGGTCTCGAAGGGGACCCACTCGCTGCACCACACGCTCAGGGACAGGCCGTGGGCGAAGATTCCCTCGCGGCCGGGCAGGCGGGTGCTCGCCCACTGCTCGGCGACCAGTCGCGGGTCGCCGTGCGCCAGCTCGTCCACGGCCAGCGGGAAGTCGGCGGGAGTGTGGCTGGCCCGGATCATCCAGTTCACCAGTGCTCCGCCGTCCAGGGCCACCCTCGCCGGCCCGACCACCCCCGGCACGGTCACCCGCGTGGTGACCGGGTGGGCCTCCAACCGGCTCACCAGGTCGGTGAACACGGCCGCGAGCTGCGGGTAGCGACGGCGGCAGGCGGGCTGCGCCGCGCACGCACCGGTCATGTTGTCGAACGACTCCTTGACGCTGCTCCAGGTCCAGCCGGGCGTCGCCACCGATGGCGGCACCACCCCGTCCAGCGTCACCGAGCGGATCCCCTGCGGGAACCGGCGCATGTAGGTCAACGCCAGCTCGGTTCCGTAGGAGTGGGAGAACACGTTCCATTCCCGGATGCCGAGTGCCGTCCGCAGGTCCGCCAGGTCGGCCGCACTCTCCGAAGAGTTGTACGCCGCGAGGTCAACGCCCTCGGCGGCCAGCCGGTCGCGGCAGGCGGACACCGCCTCCACGTACAGGCGGCCGGTGGAGGGCGCGTCATAGCGCAGCCCGATCCGCTGCTGGTAGAACCGGTCGATCTCGGGGCAAGTCAAGGCGGGTGGCGAGGACAGCGTCCCGCGCTGCGACATGACGACGAGATCGCGGTCCCGGTTCAGACCGGTCTCGGTGAGCAGCGGAATGTCGCTGACGGCGTCCTGCCCCGGGCCCCCGGGCAGGAACACGATCGGGTCCCCGTGCGGCCCCGGAGACTGGGAGGGGACGATCGCGACGGCCAGTCGAAGCTTTCGCCCGTCAAGCCGGGTCCGGTCCTGCGGCACCACCAGGTATCCGCAGCTGGCCCTTACACCGTGCGGAAGCGTGGACGGGCACGAACCCGGCACGAACCACGACGTGTGCCCCGCCCGCCCCACCACGGAACCCTCGGCCGCGGCTCCGCTCGGCACCGCCGCCAGAGTCGTAGCCAGCAGGCCGGCCAGGACAGCTCGCTTCACGGCTCTCATCACGACACCTCACATCTGCTGCAGACGCCCAAAGTCACCGGCCCGCATCTGCGGACTGATGCGCCATCAGGTACCCGGTCCCGCATACAGCCCACCAAGGATCACCATTTAGAAGGACACCGCTTGCTGACTTTGGCGGGCCTCCTTCCCGGCTGCCCAGGCCGGGACAGACACCCCCGTGCGGCAAACTCACCATGGGTGGTTCATGGTCGGCCGGGCTCTGACCGGGGAGACGCGCTGGAGCGAACCCGGTCATGCCGTCCGACGAGTCGGTGACTCTCCTGCTCGATATGCACAGCGCAGAGATCACCGCACGAAACCCCGTGATCCCCGTCCCCGTCATGGACCGCATGGATGAGGTCGCCACCCCGTTGCTCGACGCTCCAGGCCGCCCGCCGCAGGGCTAGGCCCTGTCGTCAAACTCGCGTCGGATCAGCCCGGGTTGTCTGGTGCGGCCAGCTGCAAGGCGGAGGGTCGCCCTCGTACTGGGCCGTACTTGGGCGATGCGACAACGCAGCGTGGGGCCCCCCGGCCGAAGGCTGGGGGAGGCCGTACCAGGCGAGCCGGGCCCGGCGGGAGTTTGACGACAGGGCCTAGCCCGCGACGGGATCACCCGCGAGTCGTGCGTGCAGGTGCTCATCGTGCAGCTCACCGTCCCCATACCGGTACGAGGAACGCAGCTCGCCCTCCAGCACGAAACCGGCCTTCACCGCGACCCGGCAGGAGGCGTGGTTCTCCCGCCCGTGCAGCACTTGCAGCCTCGTCAGCCCGAGTGTCCCGAACGCCCAGTCGGCGACCGAGATCAGCGCCGTGGTGGCGACCCCCTGGCCGCGGGCCCAGGGCGCGACCCGGTAGCCGATCTCGGCGCAGGAGTTGCGCACATCGATCTCGGACAGCGATACCGTCGCGAGCAACGTGCGCTCGGCAGCATCGAAAACGCCCCACTGCGCCGAGGCCCCGCTGTTCCAGCCGGACCAGCGTTCACACCAGGCCCGCGCGCTCTCCTCGTCGCTGACCCGGGTCAACCCGTTCCACAGCCGGATCTCGGGGTCCTGCGCCATCGCCAGCACCTCCCCGGCCTCGCGCAGTGAAGGCGGACGGAGCCGATAGCGGCCGGTGACGATCTCCACGGGCTCCAGCAAAAGATCAGGTGCAGCCATGCTGCGTATTGTGCCGGACACCGGCACGGCGGCCGGCCCACACCGTGGAACCACCCACGCCGGCCGGCGGCGCGGGCAGGGAGAAGGGCGACCGCCCCGGGCGCTCGTGCGACGCCGAGCACGCCCACAACCTGCTCATCCGCGCCGGACGCCTTCTCACGGTCTACTGGATCGCTGTCGGCGGCTCGAGCATCACTGACATGCCGGGCGTGCAGATGGTCTTCGGCACGGGCACCGTCCCCGCCGACACCCTGCTCTGCACCTGCAAAGCCAGGAGATGGCCGACTGGCGGCGTGAGAGATGCGCAGGACCTGGCCGTCCTGGTCCAGCACCCACGGCGCCGGCCGTCGCACGGCCACCACTCCCGGCGGTCGGTCAGGTCCACGCCCTGCTCCAGCAACTCCAGCGGCTGAGCAACGGTGCCAAGAAGTCGGACCGGTAACGACGGTCTCCCCGCCGAAGCCGGCGGGGAGACCTTTGTCGTCGAGGGCCTGTTGGCCGCTGTCCCCGCAGAGTTGCCGGGATCGGGCCGATTTGAGCGAGCTGACGACAAGGCAGAACCTCCTCCCGGTCCAGGCCACCGGTTCGCGACCGTCGACGCGGAGCCGCGAGGTGGCCCGGGCGGCTGCTTGCGACTGGCTCCGCTGGACTCTGCGCCGTGGCGCTGGAACGAGTGGGTCTTCGCATCGAAGATCCACTCGGTGCACACCCCGAAGCTGTCCTGACGCGTGATGCCCACGCCCTTGCGGCCCAGCGTGTCCACGGCGTTCGGCACCAGTTCCGTGCCGGGGATCAGCGACGCAGCCCAGTAGAAGGCGGCGCTCGCCGCCGGAGCCGTCGTCCCGCCCAACGCGTCGCCGATGGCGACGAAGGCCTCGTCGTCGGGGTCGTGTCCGTTGCCCTTGGTCTGGGCGTAGATGACCTATACCAGCTCGTGCGGGTCGGCCGGCAGCGTGGCCAAGTAGGCGTAGGTGGGGGTCTGAATGCTCGGCTGGGTGACGGGGTCAAGCGACTGGTGGGGCGCAGTGGCATCCGGAGCCTCCAACAGGCCCGCCTTGCTGGCGTCCACCGACAGCCAGAGCTGCCACTGAGTCGGAGCAAGACAGTCGAAATGGTCGCTGCGCGGCGCGGTGCCGCTGTGGCCTGTAGGCCGTGTCGGTGATGCTGTCCAGCAGCTCCACCGCCTGCCGATACGAACCCGCGAGGGGCTCGCCGACGGCCATCAGGGCGGTGGTGCTCCCGCCGGGGCCGTTGCCGCCGCCGGGGGAAGTGGTCAGCGCGACCGCGGCGACGGTGGCAGCCGCCGCGGTCAATGCGCCTGCCGCCAGCCACATACGGCGGGCAACCGACGGTGCTGCGGGCTTGTGGATCTCGGCGTCTCGGAGTGCTGGCGCGCGGTCAAAGGCCCACCGCCAGCGAGCCGCCGACGAACACCGCGTCGGGATCGTCGGGCGCGAGCTCTCCGTGCGTCACCAGGAGCTCCTTGGCGTACTCCTCGGCATCGTCGGCGGGCCGGTAGCCGAGGGCTCGCGCGCTGTCCAGTTCCCACCAGCCGCGGGTGTTGGCGGAGACGCCGTTGACGGTGGCGTAGCGCAGGCCGGGGGCGCCCAGGAGGGCGTCGACGAGGCGGACGGCGTCGCCGGGGCTGAGCCAGGTGGCCAGGTGGCGCAGCGTGGTGGGGCGCTCGAAGCAGCTGCCGATCCGCACGCAGGCCACCGCCATGCCGTAGCGGTCGGCATAGTAGGAGCCGAGCGCCTCGCCGAAGGCCTTCGTCACTCCGTAGAGGGAGTCGGGCCGGACCCGGGCGGCGCCGTCCAGGACCGGTCCGGCACGGTGCCGGCCCACGGCGTGGTTGCTGCTGGCGTAGACGACCCGGCGTACCCCGGCCCGGCGGGCGGCCTCGAACACCTGGTAGCTGCCGTCGATGTTGGTGTGCAGCAGCGTCAGGAAGTCGGTCTCCCCGGGAATCCCGGCGAGATGGACCACCGCGTCCACGGCGTCCATCGCCTCGGCCAGGAGGCCCGGGTCGGTGATGTCGCCGGTGATCCACTCCAGGCCGTCGTCCGGGCCGTCACCGTCCACACCGCCCGGGGTTCGCAGGTCGAGGCAGCGCAGCCGCCAGCCGAGGGCGGGCAGTCCCTGGCGGAGGAAGCCGCCCACTCCCCCGGCGGCGCCCGTGAGCAGCACGCTCCTCCCGGGCGCCGGGTCGTGTGGTGGTGGGGCCACGGTCACTGGGGAACTCCGTTGACGGTCACGTCGGTGAGGTCGAGTTCGGTGACGTTGACGGCCACGTTGGGCTGGGCCAGCGGGCCCGCGACGGAGATGTCGCTGAGGCGGACGGTGCCGACCGGGTCGGTGGCGTAGCCGGCGACGTTCCAGCCCTGGGTGGCGGCGGTGACGGTCCAGTGGCGGAGGTTGATGTCGGTCACCTGGGGCGGGTACTGGCCGGTGTTGCCCTCGCCGTAGTTGTAGTCGATCAGCAGCAGCGGTCCGCCGATCGCGGTGACGTTCACGCGCTGGACATGGGTGCCCTCGATGAACCCGCCGCGTACCGAGTTGGTCTTGAGCCGGTGCCCGGACTGGAGTCCGGTGCTGGTCATGGTCAGGTCGCGGGCGTAGACGTTGCGGACCCCGCCGGTCATCTCGCTGCCGATGGTGACGCCGCCGTGCCCGTTGGCGAAGGTGCTGTTCTGGATGACGATGTTCTGGCTGGGCACGTTGACGCGCCGGCCGTCCGTGTCGCGGCCGGACTTGACCGCGATGCAGTCGTCACCGCAGTTGAAGGAGACCGAGTCGATGAGCACGCCGTCGCAGCACTCGGGGTCGCAACCGTCGGTGTTCGGCCCGGTGGAGTCCACGGTGACGCCGCGCACGGTGACGTCCTTGCTCAGGGTGGGGTGCAGGTGCCAGAACGGGGAGTTGCGGAAGGTGACTCCCTCGATGAGGACCCGTTCGCAGCGGTAGGGCTCCACGAAGCAGGGGCGGAAGTGGTACTGGGTCCCGTCGCGCTGGGAGACGGGCAGTCCGGCGTTGACGGCGGCTTCGAAGGCGGTGAAGTCGGTGCCGTCGATGCCCTTCCAGGCCCACCAGTTGGCGGTGGAGGCCTGTCCGTCCAGAACTCCCTCGCCGGTGATCGCGATGTCGGTCTGCTCGAAGGCGTAGACGAGCGGTGAGTAGTTCATCAGCTCGATGCCCTGCCAGCGGCTGAAGACGGTGGGCAGGTAGGACGCCGGGTCGGTCGAGAAGAGCAGCGTCGCTCCGGCCTGGAGGTGCAGTTCGATGCGGGAGCGCAGGTGGATGGGGCCGGTGGCGAAGGTCCCTGCGGGTACGGTCACCCGGCCTCCGCCCCGGGCGGTGGCCGCGGCGACGGCAGCCGCGATGGCGGCGGTGTTGTCGGTGGTGCCGTCGGCGACCGCGCCGAAGTCGGTGATCGGGAAGTTCCGGCGCGGGATGCGGGGCCGGCGGATGCCGTCGACGATCCGGTCGGCGGCGCGGTCGGCGTCCCGGTCGGCCTGGCGCCCCAGGTCCCGGCTGGGGACGAGCGGGACGGTGCGGGCCCCCGAGGTGCTCGCGGTGGCGGCGAACGCGGTGCCGCCCAGGGCGGCGCCTGCGCCGATCGCGCCGCCCAGCGCGATGGCGGTGCGCAGGACCTGTCGGCGGTTCGGCCGGGGGACGTTGTGCTCGGGCATGTCGGTGGCGGCCTCTCAGTCGGAGGAACGGGCGACGAGCTGGGTGGGGTTGACGAAGCGCAGCGCGATGAGCAGCAGCACCGCCATGGAACCGGTGTAGATCACGGCCATGGCGTCGATGGACTGGGTGGACCGGATGCCGGCCGAATTGACCGCGGAGAAGAGCGCGACGATCAGGGTCTGGCTGGTCGGTCCGGAGGTGAGGAAGGTCAGTTCGAACATGCCGAAGGTGCGCACCAGCACCAGGATTCCCGCGGCGAGCATCCCGGGCAGCAGCAGTGGGGTCAGAATCCGGGTCAGCACCCTCCAGGTGGAGGCCCCGCACATGCGGGCTGCGGCCTCGATCTTGGGGTCGATCTGCTCGATGAACGGCGTCATGGTGAAGACGACGAAGGGGATCGACGGCACCAGGTTGGCCAGCACGACACCGGTGACCGAGCCGGCCAGGTGGAACTTGTACAGGACGGTGGCCAGCGGGATGCCGTAGGCGATCGGCGGCACGAGGATCGGCAGCACGAAGAGCGTGACCAGCAGCTTCTTGCCGGGGAAGGAGCGACGGGCCAGGGCGTAGGAGGCGGGCACCGCCAGCGCCAGGGAGATCACCACGACCAGCAGGGTCACCTCGAGCGTGGTTCCCAGGACTTGGCCGAGGTTGAACTCCGTCCAGGCCTGGCTGTACCAGGTGCCGGTCCAGCCGGTGGGAAGCCAGCTGTCGAACCAGCTGCGGCCGAAGGAGTTCACCAGCACGGTGACGATGACGCCGAGCAGGTTGACGAAGAAGAAGCCGAGGACGGCCCAGGTCAGCCAGGCCCCTGGACGCAGCGCCAGTCCGGGTCCGCGCCGGCGGGGCACCTCGGCGGTACGGGGCCCGGGGGCGCGGTCGAGTACGGTGGTCATCCCTTGCCTCCGGTGGCGCCGCTGTAGAGCCGGGAGCGCAGGCCGGTGACGGCGGCGATGACGGCGAGCATGAGCAGCGTCATGATCACCGCGTCGGCGCAGCCCTGCGCATAGTCGAAGCGCTCCAGGGCGGCCTCGTAGGCCTCGATGGAGATCACGTGGGTCTTGCCGTCGGGATCGCCGACCATCATCGCGGAGGGGAACACGGCGAAGGCCATCACGAAGCTGAGGCAGAAGGTCGTCATCAGGCCCGGCAGCAGCAGCGGGAAGGTGACGTGACGGAACCGCTGCCACCAGCCGGCCCCGAGGGTGGCCGCGGCCTTCTCCAGGCTTGGGTGGATGCCGGAGAGGTAGGAGTGGGTCAGCAGGTAGGCGAAGGGGAACCCGCTGATGATCAGGGAGAGCAGCACCCCGCTGTAGTTCATGGTCAGCTGCACCGGTGAGGACGCGAGGCCGAGCAGGTGCAGAGTGCGGTTGAACCAGCCGGACGGCCCGTAGAACTCCAGGATGCCCTCGGCGGTCAGGACCGTGCCGAGCGTGATCGGCACCACCAGCAGTGCCAGCATGAGCCGCTTGCCCCGGAACTCGCGGCGCATCCGGTAGGAGATCGGCACCGAGACACCGACGTTGATCAGCGAGGCGGGGATGGCCAGCGAGAAGGTGGCCCAGATCGACTTGCGGGCGAAGGGGTCGGCGAAGAACTGTTGGTAGGCGCCGAACACTCCGCCCTTGGCCGGCTGGAAGGAGAGCTGCAGACCGTACAGGAACGGGTAGCAGAACAGGGCGACGACGGCGAGGGCCCCGGGCAGGAGCAGCAGCAGCGTCCGGTCGACTCCGCGTTCGGCCAGCCGGTGGCGCAGCGCGGTTGCGGGCTGCGCGGTTCGCTCGGCGGCCGCCGTGGTCGCGGTCACCGGGGTTCTCCCGTGGCGGGCGCATCGGCGGCGGTGCCAGGATCGGCTTCGGCCGGTCGCGGAAAGATCAGGGCACGGTCGGCGTCCACCGCGAGGGCCAGGGCATCACCGGGGCGTACCGGGCCGGAGGCCTTGAGGTGGATCCGGTCGCCGCTGCGGGTGACCGCCTCGACGTGCAGCACCCGGCCGTGGTACTCGACGATCTCGGCGACTGCCTCGGCGATCGACTGCTCACCGTTCTCGGCGACCCGCAGGTCCTCGGGGCGGATCGCCACCGTCACCGCCCGGCCGGCCAGGGGCCGTTCCGAGCCGACCACGGTGCCGCGCAGTCGCAGACCGCGGCCCGCGGCGAAGGTCCCGGCCGGGTCGGTGGCGGCCAGTTCCAGCTCCAGCAGGTTGCGGTAGCCCATGAAGGCCGCCACGTGCGGATCGGCCGGGTGCTCGTACAGCTCGGCGGGGGTGCCGATCTGGCTGACCCGGCCGGCGCGGAGCACGACCAGACGGTCGGCCAGGGACAGCGCCTCCTCCTGATCGTGCGTCACGTAGATGGTGGTGAGTCCGAACTCCTGGTGGATACGCCGGATCTCGCTGCGCATCTCCAGTCGCAGGGCGGCGTCCAGGTTCGACAGGGGTTCGTCCATCAGCACCAGCGGTGGTTCCATGACGATGGCACGGGCGATCGCGACCCGCTGCTGCTGGCCGCCGGAGAGCTGCCCGGGGTGCTTGTGCGCCTGCTCGGTCAGCCGTACCAGGCGCAGCACCTCGTCGACCCGGCGGGTGGTCTCGGCCTTGCCGACACCCCGCATCTTCAGGCCGAACGCGACGTTGGCGCGCACGGTCAGGTGCGGGAAGAGGGCATAGTTCTGGAAGACCATGCCGAAGCCCCGCCTCTCCGGCGGCAGGGTGTCGATCCGGCGGCCGTCCAGAGTGATCTCACCCGTGGTCAGCGGGAGCAGGCCGGCCAGGCAGTTCAAGGCGGTGGTCTTGCCGCAGCCGGAGGGGCCCAGCAGGGCGACGAACTCGCCGCCGCGGATGGTCAGGTCCAGCGGCTGCAGCGCGGTGTGGGCACCATAGGCGCGGCTGACGCCGCTCAGTCGCAGTTCCCCGAGCTGGGAGGCGACGCGTGGTTCCGGCAGGGCGGGGGCGGGGGCGGAGCTCATGTGGGTCACCGTGCTCACTTGGTCGCGCCGATGTTCTTGTCCCACAGGTCGAAAGCGGTGACCTGGGCGGTGGCGGGCAGCGAGTTCTTGATCGGGTTGTCGGCCATCCAGGTGTCGAAGTCCGGGTCGCCGTAGGTGGCCACGACCTGCTGGGAGGAAGCCGGGGCCTGGCTGAGCGTCACGCCCTTGACCGCCGGGCCGGGGTAGAAGTAGCCCTGGTCGTAGGTGACGGCCTGCTGCTCGGGGGTGAGCACGAACGCCAGCAGCTGCAGGGCGGCGATCAGCTCGTCGTCGGAGACGCCCTTGGGGATGACGCCGTACTGCGCGTCGCTGACCCAGGTGAGGTTGTCGAACTTGGCGACCTTCATCGACGCCGGGACGGTTCCCAGTGCGCGCGGGTTGATGTACCAGCCGGTGGTGGACGCGATCACCTGGACCGTGCCCTGGGCCAGGTTGGTCATCAGCGTCGAGGTCTTGGTCGGATAGGTGCTGATGTACTTGTTCAGTTCGGTCAGGTAGGCCCAGGTCTTGGCCCAGCCGTTCACGGGGTCGGTCGGGTCGCTGTCGCCGAGCAGGTAGGGCAGGCCCATCAGGAAGGTCCGGCCGGGACCGGAGTTGCGCGGCTCGGCGTACTGGAACCTGCCGGGATTGGCCTTGGCCCAGTCCAGCAGCGCGTTCGTGGTGGTGGGCACGGTAGGGACCTTGGCCGGGTCGTACTCCAGCAGTGGTCCGGAGGGGTACCAGACCAGCTCGATCCCCTGGTCCTGGGCGAGGGTGGCCATCGACGCGGCGGGGGCCTGGTAGTTGGCCATCAGACCAGGGAAGAAGGTGGCGTAGTACGGCTTGAGGTCGTACCACAGGCCCTTGCTGATTCCAGCCGAGAGGCCGTCGGTTCCGGTGAGCACCAGCTGGATCTGCACATTGCCGGCCTGCTGCTGGGCCTGCACCTTGGGGGCGAGCTCGGGAGCCGTACCGGTGGTGGTGGTGATGCCGGAGACGACGTCGGGGTGCTTGGCCTTGAAGGCGTCGATGATCGGCTGGGTCAGCTTGAGGTTTCCGGCAACGTCCAGGATGTTCAAGGTCACCGGCTTGGACGGCTTGGTGGCCAGCGTGCTGGGGGCGGCCTGGCCGGTGCTGCCGCTACTCGGGGCGCCGCAGGCGGCGAGCACGGGCACGGCAGCGGCGCCGATGGCGAGGGTGCCGAGCACGCTGCGCCGGGAGGGGCCTCTGCTGTCACTTGGGGCGGCGTGGTGGACGGCGTTGTCTGCAGGCATGGCTGTGGAAGCCCTTCGGTCATAGGTGGTGAGCGGGGGCCTTGCGTGGGGATGGCGTGGGAGCTACTGGGGGTCGGGCGCGGGGTTGTGACCGGGCCTGGCCAGGAAGTCGAAGTCGCAGCCTTCGTCGGCCTGTTGGACGTGCTCCGCGTAGAGGGCTCCGTAGCCGCGCTGGTGGTGCGGCTCGGGCGGCTGCCATGCGGCGCGGCGTCGCCGCAGCTCCGCGTCGTCGACATCCAGGTGCAGCCGGCGGCCGGGAACGTCGAGGGTGATCAGATCGCCGTCGCGGACCAGGGCGAGCGGGCCGCCCGCGTGGGACTCGGGTGCGACGTGCAGGACGCAGGTGCCGTAGCTGGTGCCGCTCATCCGCGCGTCCGAGATCCGCACCAGGTCCGTGACGCCGCGTTCGAGCAGGTAGGCCGGGATGGGCAGCATGCCGTACTCCGGCATCCCCGGGCCGCCGAGCGGGCCGGCGCCGCGCAGCACCAGGACGCTGTTCTCCGTGACGGCGAGTGCCGGGTCGTCGATGCGCTGCTGCAGATCCTGGTAGGAGTCGAAGACCACGGCCGGGCCAGTGTGGGTGAGCAGCTTCGGATCGGCGGCCAGGTGCTTGATCACCGCGCCCCCGGGCGCCAGGTTACCGCGCAGCACCGCGACGCCGCCTTCCTTCGCGACCGGGTCCTGCGGGGTGCGGATCACGCGGCCCGCTGCCGGAGCGTTGCCCTCAAGGGCCTGCGTGTCCTGGTAGTACGTGGCGAAGTCCGCACCGGTGACAGTGATCCGCTCCGGGTGCAGCGCGCCGGGCACCCGTGCGAGCTGCGCGAGCAGGGTGGGCAGGCCACCGGCGTAGTAGAAGTCCTCCATCAGGTGGTCGCCGACCGGGCGGACGTCCGCCAGCACCGGGACCCGGGAGCCGATCTCGTCGAAGTCCTCCAGGGAGAGCGTCACGCCGACGCGCCCCGCCATCGCGATCAGGTGGATCAGCGCGTTGGTGGAGCCGCCGAGGCAGAGCACGGTCGCGACGGCGTCCTCGAACGCCGCACGGGTCATCACCCGTGCCGGGGTCAGCTGTTCACGGACCATCCCCACGACGCGGGCGCCGGACGCGGCAGCCATCCGGTGGTGGGCGGAGTCCACCGCGGGGATGGCCGAGGCGCCGGGCAGCGCCATGCCGAGCGCCTCGGCGGCAGCGGTCATGGTGGAGGCCGTGCCCATGGTCATGCAGTGGCCGGGCGAGCGGGCCAGCCCGCATTCGACCTCGGCCAGCTCGCACTCACCGATGCGCCCGGCACGGTGCTCGTCCCAGTAGGCCCACAGGTCCGTGCCGCTGCCGAGGGGCCGGCCCCGGTAATGGCCGCGCAGCATCGGCCCGGCGGGCACCACGATCGCCGGCAGTCCCGCGCTGGCGGCCCCCATGAGCAGGGCCGGGACGGTCTTGTCACAGCCACCCATCAGCACGGCGCCGTCCACCGGATAGCTGCGGAGCAGTTCCTCCGCCTCCATCGCGAGCAGATTGCGGTAGAGCATCGGGGTGGGCTTCTGGAACGTCTCCGAGAGCGTCGCGACCGGGAACTCGAGCGGGAAGCCGCCCGCCTGCCATACGCCGCGCTTGACCTGCTCGGCACGCTCGCGCAGGTGCATGTGGCAGGGGTTGATGTCGGACCAGGTGTTCAGGATCGCGATGACCGGCTTGCCGAGGTGTTCCTCGGGCAGGTAGCCCAGTTGTCGCATCCGGGACCGGTGGCTGAAGGCGCGCAGTTTCCCGCCGGTCGCTCCGGTGCCGAACCAGGCCGCGCTCCGCAGTGGTGGACCCTCCGGCTGCTCACCCGGCTCCCGCTCCCCCGGCTCCGGCTCCGGCTCCAGGTCCAGCTCCGTAAAGGTGTTCACAACCACCCCTCGGTCCGCCACCGGCCGACCAGCGCCTGGATCTGGTCGCGCAGCGGGGCCGGAAGTATTCGCGACGGCGGGCGCACGGTGCGTTCCGCCAGGTCGAGCTGGGCCAGAGCCTCCTTGACGACACTGACGTTGTCGGCCGAGGAGTCGGCCGCCCGCAGCTCCTCGAAGCTGCGGGCCTGCTCCCACACAGCCATGGCCTTGTCGAAGTCTCCGCCGCGCAGCGCCTCCAGCAGTGCCAGCGAGAGCCGGGGCACGACGTTGACCAGGCCGGAGGTGAAGCCGGCGGCGCCCACCGCCCAGTAGCCGGGCGCGGACAGTTCGGCCAGCCCCGCGATCCAGGCGAAGCGGGTGACCCCCGCGTCGCGCGCCACCGATGCGAACCGCACCGGATCGGGAACGGCGTACTTGACACCGATGACGTTCGGGCAGGCGTCGGCGAGGGCGGCGATCTGCTCGCCGCCGATGCGCGGATCGCGGATGTAGAGGACGACGCCGAGCTCGGGCACCGCCTCGGCCACCTGCCGGTGGTAGGCCACCCAGCCCTCGGCCGACCGGTAGGGATGCACCGGCTGATGAACCATCAGCGATCCGCAGCCTGCCGCACGGGCGTGCGTGGCCGCGGCCACGGCTCCGGCCGCGTCCAGTCCGACACCGGCCATCACCTCCGCGCGGCCGTCGACCGCCTCGACGGCCGATTCCACAGCACGACGGGTCTCGTCCAAGGTGAGTGTGTAGAACTCGCCGGTGTTGCCGTTGGGCGTGACCACCTCGACGCCGTGGTCGACCAGTCGGCGGATCAGCGCCGCATGGGCAATCCAGTCCACTTCCGCACCGCCGGGGTGGAAGGGCGTGATGGGGATCGCGACGACGGTCTGCAGGCGGGACCGGAGTCGGATCAGGGCGTCGGGTACGGCGACGGGCATGAGTGGACCTACTCCGCTTCGTTCTCGGGAAAGTTGCGCGCCATGAACGCGCTGATATGACCGCGCATCAGGCGGCGTACCTGGTCGGCGTCCCCGTCCTGCGCTGCCCGCAGGATCGCGCGGTGCTCGTGGGCCTCCTGCTCCCACGACGGCTGCCGCGCCCACGCGGCGCTGGACACGAGCGCGGTCTGGTCGCGCAACTCGTCGAGGGACTCCACCAGCAACGGGTTGCCACAGCCCGCGTACAGCGCCCGGTGGAAGGCCCGGTTGGCCATCGACCGGTCGGCGGCGTCCGCGGCCCGGTCGGCCCGTTCCAGCGCGTGGGCGGCCTGCGCCCAGTCGCCCCGGGCCACCGCGGTGGTGCGACCGGCGGCGACGGGCTCCAGCAGCAGCCGCATGTCGTAGACGCAGCGGGCCAGTTCACGGTCGACCTCGCGCACGGCCGCGCCCTTGTACGGGCTCATCGTGACCAGACCCGACCCCGCCAGGGTCTTCAGCGCCTCGCGGACCGGGGTCTTCGACACACCCAGCCGCTCGGCGAGCTCCGTCTCCACCAGGGCCTGACCGGGCTGCAGCTCTCCGGTCAGAATCGAGTGCTTGATGGCGTCGAGTACCGCCTCGGTCCGCGACGGCATGGTACCTGGGCGGGCACGGTCTGGCATGGCAAGGGTGTCGGACACAGTTCCGGCTCCTGAGAGTGCGTCACAGATCCAAGTCGATCGGATCTCATATACGAAGTGCGGCAGACGCTAGAACCTCCGCCCAGGCGCGTCAAGGGATTCTGCAGCACAACGGTTTGCAACCTCGCACCTGATCCCGCCGATGCCAACCCATTGACCCCGCCTCAGCACGGCCGTAGCCTCACGGCGCGTCATATATGAGATGGGGAACGGCACCTAGAAACCTTTGCCTGTTGGCACACCGCCGCGCCCGCACTCGGCGGCAGGCCCGCCCCCGTCGCCTGCGGCCCGCCGCTGCCCTGCCCCACCCCGTGCAGAGGAGCCTTCTATGCCCTGGTTCGTCTCGTCCGGCGCGGCCTGCGCCCTCGCGCTCGCCGCGATCGCCCCACTCACCCCCGCACCGGCACACGCTGACGACGCCCCATACTCGGCCGCCGTCCAAGGCGGCAGTGGGCGAGCGTGCACCGACAGCGCACTCGCGCTGACCTTCCCGACCCCGCCCACCCTCGGCGACTCGGGCAGGATCGAGGTCCACCGCGCCGACGGCTCCGTCGCCGACAGCATCGACCTGGCGGACCCCGCCACCTACCAGCGCACGATCGGAGGGGCCACCGACGCTTCCGGTGCCCCGCACGAATTCAGCTACACCCCCGTGATCATCGCCGGCGGCACCGCCACCATCTACCTGCACCACCAGCTCGACTACGACCAGCACTACTACGTCACCGTCGACCCCGGCGTCTTCAACGGCTTCGCCGGCATCAGCAACCCCGACGCGTTCGCCTTCCGCACCCGTACCCGCCCACCCCGGACGGACGCGCGCACCCTCGTCGTGGACGCACGCGGACACGGCGACTTCTGCACCGTCCAAGGGGCGATCGACGCCGTCCCGCCGGGCGACACGAAACCCGTGACGATCCGCGTCGGGCCCGGCACCTACACCGAACTCGACTGGGTCCCACCGACCAAACCCCACCTGACGGTCGAAGGCGTCGGCCAGGGCCGGACCGTGATCCAGTACACCAACAACAACACCCTCAACAGCGCGCACACCACCAGCGTCTGCATCCGGCAGCTCATCCCCGGCCACGATGCGAACAACTGCTGGCGCGGCGCGTTCAACGACGAGGCCGACGACTTCACCCTGCGCGACCTGACGATCCGCAACACCACCCCCTACGGCGGCTCCCAGGCCGAGGCCTTCCGCGGCAACGCCGACCGGATCACCCTCGACCGCGTCAGCCTCTTCTCCTACCAGGACACGCTGCGCCTGCAGGGCCGCGGCTTCGTCACCCACAGCGTGATCGAGGGAGACGTCGACTTCACCTGGGGCTTCGGCGCCGTGTTGATCCAGGACAGCGAACTGCGCTCGCTGCACGCCGGCTACGTCACCCAGGTCCGCAACGACGCCACCCACCACGGCTACGTATTCCTGCGCGACCGGCTGACCGCCGCCCCGACCGTCCCCGCTGGCTCCGTCTACCTGGGGCGGATCGACCCGACCGTCTACCCCTACAGCCAGGCGGTCTTCATCGACACCGCGATGGGCCCCCAGATCGCCCCTGCCGGCTGGCAGCTCGACAACGCCGACTGCAGCCGCGGCGGCACCCTTCAGTTCGACGAGTACCACTCCACTGACCTGGCCGGCGCTCCCGTCGACACCAGCGCCCGGCTGGCCTGCTCCACCCAGCTCACCGCCGCCCAAGCCGCCGTCTGGAGCGACCCGTCGACTGTCCTGGACGGCTGGGACCCCACCCCTGGAAGGAACTCATGAGACTCCCCCACCGTGCCGGTCTCGTACTCGGCGCTCGGCTGCTGGCCGTCGCTACCGTGGCGGCCGCCGGAACCGCCGGAGCGGTCGGCCCCGCCGCCGCCCGCGCGGCGGCCCCGATCACCCTGACCGTCGCCAAGACCGGTGCCCAGTACACCTCCGTCCAAGCCGCTGTGAACGCGGTTCCCGACAACTCGCCCACCCCGTACGTCATCTCCATCGCCAAGGGCACCTACGCCGAGACCGTCACCATCCCGGCGAGCAAGCCGCACCTCAGCCTGGTCGGCGCCACCGGCAACCCGGCCGACGTCGTCATCACCGCCGCGCACTACCACCAGGAGACCGACCCGGCCACCGGCCTGCCGTACGGAACCGAAGGCTCCGCCACCGTCCACGCCCAGGCGAGCGACTTCACCGCCGAGTACCTCACCATCGCCAACACGTTCGACAAGACCCAGTACCCGAACGTCACCGGCACCCAGGCTGTGGCCGTCGCCATGGAGGGCGACCGCCAGCAGTACCTGCACGACGACTTCTACGGCCACCAGGACACCCTGCTCACCTGGGGCTCCAGCGCCGGCACGGACCTGCGCCAGTACGTCTACGCCTCCACCATCGAGGGCGACGTCGACTTCATCTTCGGCAACGGCGACCTGGTCGTGGACCGCTCCACGATCGACGCCCTCAATGACGGCGTCTACGCCAGCGCCTACCTGACCGCTCCGGCCACACCGGCCGGCCAGGCCCACGGCATCCTGATCACCGGCTCCACCGTCAACACCACCCTGGCCGACAACACGCTCGCCCTGGGCCGCGCTTGGAAGCCCGCCGCCGACTCCGACCCGCAGGTGGTCATCCGCGACACAGTGCTGCCGCAGGCTGTCGACGGCGCCGCCCCCTGGCTGGGCATCTCGGGCGCGACCTGGTCCGCTGGGCGCTACGGCGAGTACGCCAACACCGGCCCCGGCTCCACGACCTCCTCCACCGCCAGTCGCCCCCAGCTCACCGCCACCGCGGCCGCCTCCTACACCGCCACCGGGGCGCTGGCGGGCAGCGACGGCTGGAACCCGGTCGTCCCCGGCGCCGACGTCCCGCCGCGCACCCTGCTCGGTGATCGCCGGAACGTGGCCGAACCACGCACTCCGGGCGGGATCTGTGCCACCGTCACTGCCAGCCTCCCCGGCGGAACCCGCACCTTCGACCCGGCCGACGAGGCCACCCCGCCCGACACTGACCGCATCCAAGCCGCCCTCGATGCCTGCACCGGCACGGGCGAGCAGGTCCGGCTCACCGGACATGGCGCCGACACCGCCTTCCTGTCCGCGCCGCTGACCGTGCACGGCGGCGAACACCTCGTCCTGGACAGCGACGTCACGCTCTACGCGACCCGCGTCGCCGCGCAGTACCAGCAGAGCGGCAAGGCCACCTGTGGGTCGATCGGCGCCAGCGGGACCGGGTGCGCGCCGTTCATCACCGTCCGGGGGCGCAACGCCGGCATCGACAGCAGTCTCCGCCACGGTCGGCAGGGCACCATCGACGGCCGCGGCGATTTGCCGATCCTCGGCACCAGCGCCTCCTGGTGGGACCAGGCCACCACCGCGAAGGCACAGGGCCTCAAGCAGGTCAATCCCCGGTTGGTCCAGGCAGGCCAGTCCGACGGCTTCACGGTCCACGACCTGACCCTGGTCGACGCCGCCAAACAGCACCTGTTCATCACGCAGAGCATCGGCGTCACCGTCTGGGGCCTGCGCATCGACACACCCGCCTACGCCCTCAACACCGACGGCGTCGACGTCGACTCCTCGACCGAGGCCACCGTCGCCGACTCATGGCTCAACGAGGGCGACGACTGCGTCGCCCTCACCACCAACAACGCCGCCGAATCCGCAGTCACCATCCGCAACCTGCACTGCTACGGCACCCATGGCCTGTCCATCGGCAGCGGCACGACCTACGGCCTGGACTCGGTCCTCTTCGTCGGCAACACCCTTCAGGGAACCGACCGCTCCGGCATCGCCAGCACCCTCGACAACGGTATCCGCGTCAAGAGCTACCCCGGCGCCGGCGGCACCGTCAGCAACGTCACCTACGCCGACACCTGCATGACCGGCGTCCAGTACCTGATCGACATCGACCCGAACTACGCGGCCCCGACCGGCACCAGCATTCCGCTGTTCCAGTCCGTCACCGTCGACGGCGCCCGCGCCTGGCACTCCCTGCCCGGAGCGCAGTCCGTGCTGGACGGCTACGACAGCGCCCACGTGTCCGGCATCACGCTGCGCGACGTCGACTTCGACGCCACGACCGTACAGGCCCAGTACGCCGCCATCACCCTGGCCGGAACCGATCTCGCGCCCACCGGAACCGACGTCACCACCAGCGTGGTCGCCCCCTCCCACGGCTCGGGCGACGGCCACGAGCCGTGCTCCTTCCCCGCGTTCCCCACCGCCCCCGGCTCCGGCATGCGCTGACCCGGCCTACGCGCCACAGCGCCCCGGGGCCCATGGCCCCGGGGCGCTTCGTCGTGGAGCTGGCGCCGCCGCCTACAGGCCCGGGTAGGCCGGGAAGGTGCAGGAGGGCACCGAGCCGCTGCCGGACACGCTGGTGACGGTCACCCCGGTACCGGAGGGGCTGATGTCGGTGTTGTAGAGGCCGATGTTCGCGTACTGGGCGCTGGTCGACGTCGCGTCGAGGCTGACGTTCTCCAGGGTCAGGCCGAGCAGGTTCGAGCTGTTGTAGCCGTCAAGGAGCGAGCCGGCACCGGACACGGAGTTCTGGGCGACCGCGCCGTTGACGACGACGTCGGTGAACTCCGGGATCGAACCGCTGCCGCTGGAGTAGGCCGGGTTGAACTCCAGCGCGTGCCTCACCCCGGTCATGCAGGTGTCGTCGTACGTCACCTGGGAGACCGTGCCCCCCTTGCCCGGGTAGCTCTTGATCCGGATGCCGTTGTTGTCTCCGCTGACGTTACCTGACGTGTCCGAGCCGTTGACGGTGTTGTTCTGGAACAGGACGTTGGTGATGCCGTAGTTGGTCTCACTGCCGATCGACATGCCGTGGGTTCCGTAGAAGTTGCTGTTCTCCACGGTGATGTTCGCGGCGGCCGCGCTGTTGGTCTTGATCGCGACTCCGTCGTCGCCGTCCTGGATGTACGACTGGTTGATCGTGACGTTGGTGCTGGAGTCGGGGTCGATGCCGTCGGTGTTGCGTGCGGTGGCCGGGGTCTTGATCCGCACGCCCCAGACGGTCAGGCCGTTGACGCCCTCGGCGTAGATGTGGAACAGCGGGGCGTTGACGATGTCCAGGTCGTACACCGTGACGTTGCTCGTGTTGCTGACCTCGATCATGCGCGGGTTGTTCTGCTTGTCCCCCGCGGACTTGGCGTTGGCCGAGAGCTGCCACCAGCTTGTGCTGGTGCCGTACATGTCCAGGTCGCCGCGGCCGTCGATCATGCCCTGGGCGCCGCTGGCGGAGCGGATCCCCATGACGCCCGCGCCCGCGCCGTCGACGGTGATCAGCGCCTGGCAGCCGGTGCTGCTGGAGCTGGACAGCGACCCGCAGGTGGCCCCGCCGGAGACCTGGTAGTCGGCCGGGTTGAGCGACGCGTACAGGGTGGTGCCGCTGTTGATCAGCAGGACGACACCGGGTCCGACGGTCAGCGGGCCGGAGAGGAACGCGTTGTCCGCCCCGCTGCCCGTCAGCTCCACCGCGGCGGTGGAACTACCGCTGACCTTGCAGGAGTTGAGTGCTGTCTGAATGCGCGCGGTGTCGGGCGGGTTCTGCTCGTCGGCCGAGCTGAACTGCCGGTTCGTCGGGGCGAGCTGCGCACTCAGGGTGGTGCAGATCGGCGGCAGTACAGGCTGGCTGACACTGCGGCTGTCACCGGCCGCGGTCGGCGGGACCCCCGCAGCGTGGGCGGGAGTGGCCAGTCCGAGCAGGGTCAGCAGGCCTGCTGCGGCCAGGCCGGCGGTTCGACGGAGGTGCATCACGGCTCCTTGAGACGGGTGGGCTCATGGACGGTGGCGCCGGTACGACGGGCAGCGGCGAGCCCCTGGTCGACCGATACCTTGGGCTGCAGGCATTACGAAGCCCGACCGTCTGCCCTGGATCTCGGGTCTTGAGGCAACGCGCTGACGAAATCTCATATATGACTGACCATGATCCTAAGATGTCCACCTGGACCGGTCAACGCCCTTCACCTAGGTAAATACAGGCTCATGACAGAACCCCTCGTACACGAGCGCGCCGAGTCGACATCGCTTCATATATGACGATGCGCATCGCAAGGCCGTCCGGCAACACCGCCGGCGTGATCAGGTGTGCGCAGCCGAACCTCGCGGCCGTGCGCAAGCCGCAGGGGCCCAACCTGGTGCTGGCCGAGCGCCGGCCCGGTCCAGGCACACGATCGCCAGACTCCCCCGACAGGCCGCTCGCCCAACGCATCGCCGAACAGGCCCGGTCCACTCGCACCGCCAGCCGGACCCAGCTGACAGCCCACCAGGACTCGCCCCGACCGGCACCATCGACGGCTGCCTGGACCGGCCCCTGCTTCCGGCGCCCGTCCGTTCTTCATCAGCGACGGCGGCGACAACCCGACCGCGGGCGCGGGCGACGTCACCGGGGGCCTCGAACGCGTGCTGAGCCGAACCGTCGGGCCGCGCACGCCATCGCAGGGGCTGCCCGTCAGGACCACATCGGAGTGGCGGGTCTGGGCGTCGACGGCGACCCGGGTGACGCTCAACCAGGCATGGCCACCCACAGTCGAATCACCACTGAAGGCATCGAGGTTGATCGTGTGGTACCCGGCGGGGCGGGCGAACGCGGCACCCGCCAGGATGAGGACGCCGGCAGCAGCTGCGGCGCGCTTTCAGGAGGAGCGGCCGGTCGTTCTTGTCTTGCCTGAAGGCAGCCGCACTCACCAGGAATCCACAAGAACCTGCGGCACGATCGCTGCGCCTCAGGATACGGCGGAAGGAGAAGAATGAATCTCGCGGGACGGCGGTTGTCTTCGCTTCTACTGACACTGGCTGTGGGCCTGGTCGGCTCGGCGTGTCAGCGGGGCGGTGCCGCACCGCTGACAACGCCAGTGGCCGCGCTGGCATCGCAGCCGGAGTCACCACCCACGTGCCAGTCCGGGCCCGCCCCGGCGGAGAGGCAGCTCAGCGGCGTGCAGACGGTGAGTCTGACCGTCCCGGCACAACCGTTCGGCCTGGTCTACGCCTCGAAGGGCAACCTCGCCTTCACCGTGTTGCATTCGGGACTGGGAGTACTGTCCACCGACGGGGGCACGCCCCGGCTCGTGCGCACGATCCCGCTTCCGGCCGCGAGCCTGGGCAAGGAAGGCGCCACCGGAATCACGCTCACCCATGACGGAAGCGAACTGCTCATCGCCGCGGACCGCGGAGCAATCGTGGTGGACGCGGCCAAGGCAGCAGCCGGAGCCGCGGGAGCCGTACTGGGCACGCTCACCGGGACGGCCGGCACCAGCGCGATCGAGGTCACCGTCTCACCCGACGACCGCTACGCCTTCGTCAGCCAGGAGTACGGAGACGCCGGGACCGACCATCGCGGCGACATCGAGGTCTTCGATCTGCGCACAGCGGTTCGCTCCAGGTTCGAACGGAACTCGTACATCGGCCGCCTTCCGCTGGGCGACGCGGTGGTCGGCAGCGCACTCTCACCCGACGGACAGCGGCTGTACGCCACCAGCGAGGTCACGCCGGGCCAGAAAGGGCCGGCGGACTCCGCTCAAGGCGAACTGAGCGTCATCGACCTCGCCACCCTGGAGTCCGCTCCCGTCAAGGCCCTGCTGACCAGCATCGCCGCCGGCTGCCAGCCGGTACGGGTCCTCTCCGCACCGGACGGCCGCACCCTCTGGGTCACCGCACGGGGCAGCAACGCCTTGCTCGCCTTCGACGTCGGCAGGCTCACCACCGATCCGCACCACGCCCTGCTCGCCTCCGTCCAGGTCGGCACCGCCCCCGTCGGCCTCGCCCTGGTTCACGGGGGCAGGCTCGTCGTCACGGCGGACTCCGACCGGTTCCACACCGCCGGTGCCGTCACCGGCCTGACGGTCGTGGACAGCCAGGCCGCCCTCGCCGGGAAGCCGGCCGCCCTCGGACGCATCCCCACGGGCTCATTCCCCCGCGAGTTCGCCCTCAGCCCCGACGGGGAAGCCCTGCTCGTCTCGGACCACGACTCGAAACAGATCCAGGAGATCGACACCACCACCCTGCCCTGAGACCGTCCGTCGGCACTGGACCTCTTCGCTCGTCAGCACGAGCAGAGCCCACAGGACATGGTCAGGTGTCAGTCAGGCCCGACCCCCAGCCGGTCGACAACGCCGGCAGACTCGAAGTGGCGATCGACGGCGTGGGGCTGGCAGCCCTTATCACTTGGCTCCACACCGAGGCCGAGCGAGAGGTGCGCGTCGTCAACGGCGGCCTGCACCTCTTTCACCCCGCCATGTGAGCCAGCACAAGGCCGGACCTGCTCCCGTGTCTCGGAGCTGGCCCGGCCATCGCGCTGTACCCAGGTCACTTACTCGGCGTTCCGAGTTCGCCGACCTCCGTCGTCAACTCCTCAACGGCCCTGACTATCAGCTGCCCCACGGGTTCGTGTCGTTGACGCGGACGGCAACGGACGGTGACACGCCGCTGTTGACTGCACCGACGGCCACGTGGTCGTACGCGCGGGAGCCGGTATCGGCCTGGGCTACTCCGGACCCGATGACCGCTGCAATGCTCAGCGTCACCGCCAGCGACGCTATTCGTGCGAGCTTCTTCATGCCGTCCCCCTCGTATGCGGCCCGGTGGACGCGTTGGACTTGCGCATCGGCGTGCGCCGTCCGGTCGTGCCGGGCAACGATGTTGACCGGACGTTAGCACTTCACGCCACCCCTGGGAGGGTACAGGTCGGGCCCGCCCTGTCCCTGGGTGCGTCGGCCTGTCGCGCTGTGGTTGTGGCTCTCGGCAAGCTCGGACGGTAGAGCGCGACGCTGACAGTGGCGCGTGCTCGCCCTTAGATGGAGATCGACGGCGACTCCGTCAGACGCGGGCTACCCACCGGCCGCCGCGATGATCTCCGTGCGCGCGAGAGAGGCCGCACCGACCGCGACGGCGTCGCCGCCGAGCCGGGTCCGGGACAGACGGATCGCGTGGCCACTGACCGGCGGCTCGTCACCGAGCGCCCTGAGGATCGGTGGCTCCAGCAGCTCCCAGGCCCGGCTGACGCCGCCACCGATCACCACCGTGGTGATGTCGACCACCCCCGCAGTGATCAGGATGGCACGGGCGATCGCCCACCCCGCGATGTCGAACACCGCCCGGGCGTCCGGGTCGCCCTCATGCGCCGCTGCGGCAACCTCCTTCGCAGTGAGGTGTCGCCCGGTCCGCTCGCGGTAGCGGGCGCCGATGGAGCGGCCAGAGGCCAGTGTCTCCAGGTGGCCGCGGCCCCCGCAGGAGCACACGAGGTCGCCGAACCCCGGGATGTGGCCGATCTCGCCGGCGGCCCCGTGCGGACCGTCGACCAGCGCTCCGTTCATCCACAAGGCGCCGCCGACGCCGGTGCCGAGCGTCATCCCGAGCACGTTCGGCTCGCCCGCTACCGCGCCCCTCGCGACCTCGCCGTGCAGGAAGGCGTTGACGTCGTTGTCGAGGAAGGCCGGCACGCCCAGGGCGGACCCGAGCGTGGCGGTCACCTCCGTCCCGGCCCAGCCCGAGAACGAGTCGCTGGCGACCAGGACCCGTCCGGCCCGCGCGTCGACCACGCCCGCCGCACCCACGCCGACCGCGAGCAGGCGCGACGGCACTCGCGCGCGCAGGTCGGCGACCGCGTCGAGCACGACGCGCAGCATCGCTTCGCCGCCCTGCGCTGCGGGCGTGGGGACCTCGGTGCGGCCGAGCACGGCCAGGTCGTGGCCGCACAGCACCACCTGTGTCGTGGTGCCGCCGATGTCGGCGCCCGCGAAGACGCGCGGGGTCTCGTCGTGCTCCTGGCCGGGCGTCCCGTCACGGGTCACGCGGGCACCTCCGATCCGCCCATGGTCTGCCCGGCGAGACGGTGTTCCCGTCGTTGCCGTTGCAGCACCGGGTCCGGCATGGGAACAGCCGCGAGCAGCCGGCGCGTGTACTCGGTCTCCGGGTACAGCAACGTGGACGCGGTGGGGCCCTGCTCCTCGATACGCCCTGCGCGCATCACCACCACGCGCTGCGCGAACTGCTGCACCACGGCGAGGTCGTGCGAGACGAATAGACAGGCGAAACCCAACTCGGCCTGGAGCTCGGAGATCACCTCCAGCACCGACTGCTGCACGCTGACGTCGAGCGCGCTGGTCGGCTCGTCGGCGACGAGCAGCCGGGGTTCGAGCACCAACGCGCGGGCGAGGCTGACGCGTTGACGCTGACCGCCGGACAGTTCGCGCGGCGCGCGGTTGGCCAGGGTACGTGGGAGTCGTACGCGTTCGAGGACGTCCGCGACTCGTGCGCGGCGTTCTTGTGCCGACATGGCCCGTCGGTGCACCCGTAGCGGTTCGGCGATGCACTCGGCGACACTCATCCGCGCGTCGAGCGAGGCCACCGGATCCTGCAACACCACGCCGATACCGGAGCGCAGCGACCGGCGGGCACGCGAGCGCATCCGGCCGAGGTCGGAGCCGAACAGCGACACGCTGCCGGAGGTGGGCCGGATCAGCCCGAGCGCCACGCGGGCCGCCGTCGACTTGCCGGAGCCGGACTCGCCGACCAGGCCCACCGTCTCGCCGGGGCGGACCGAGAGCGAGACGCCGTCGAGGGCACGTACCCCATTGCGGCCGCGGCCGAACCGCACGGAGATGTCACGTAGTTCCACCACCGGCTCGCCGATCGCAGGCGCCTCCGCAGGCGCGCCGGTGTGCACGGGTGCCGGGTCGGTCTCGGCGACGGCGAGCCTCGGAACGGCGGCGAGCAGCCGCTTGGTGTAGTCGTGCGTCGGGTGCAGCAGCACCTCCTCGACCGACCCGGTCTCGACGATCTCCCCGTGCAGCATGACGGCGACCCGGTCGGCGAAGTCCGCGACGACGCCCATGTTGTGGGTGACCAGCAGCACTCCGGTCCCGGCCTCGGCCGTGAGGCCGCGCAGCAGGTCGAGGATCTCTGCCTGGACGCTGACGTCGAGCGCGGTGGTGGGTTCGTCCGCGATCAGCAGGCTGGGCGAGTTGGCGATAGCCATGGCGATGACGACGCGCTGTCGCTGTCCGCCGGACAGCTGGAACGGGAACGCGGTGGCCCGTTGCTCCGGCTCGGGGATGCCGACCCGGCGCAGCAGTTCGACGGCTTCAGCCGCAGCTTCCTTGGCGCTCAGGTCCCGGTGGTTGCGGATCACCTCGGCGATCTGCGCGCCGATCCGGGTGAGCGGGTCGAGCGCGGTCGCGGGCTCCTGGAAGACCATCGACACGGTGCGCCCGCGCAGGCCCGCGAGCTCGCTTTCGGGCGCGGAGACCACGTCGGTCCCGCGGATCGACGCGCGGCCGGTGGCCCGGGCATTGCCCGGCAACAGGCCCATCGCGGCGAACGCGACCGTGGACTTGCCGGAGCCGGACTCGCCGACCAGGGCGAGCGTCTCGCCGGGGCGGACGTGCAGTGACACGCCGCGCACGGCGTTCACCTCGCCGGTCTCCGTGGTGAAGGTGACGCCGAGGTCGTCGAGTTCGAGCATCCGCTGCTCGGCCGCAGCCGAGGAGTCCGCGGCGAAGCGGTCTGCGGCGGTCATCCGCGCCCCCTCACGTCGAAGGCATCGCGCAGGCCGTCGCCGATGGCATTGAACGCGCACACGACGAGGATCACGGCGAGGCCCGGAGGCAGAATCAACCACCAGCGTCCGGAGTAGGCGGCGGTGAGACCGGCGGAGAGCATTCCACCCCAATCAGTGGCCGGCGGCTGCACGCCGAGGCCGAGGTACGACACGTAGGCGACGAGCAGGATCGCGTCGGCGACCTGGAACGTCGCGGCGACGACGATCGTCGAGATCGAGTTCGGCAGGACGTGCCGAGTGATGGCACGCGTGTGCGAGCCGCCGATCGCGCGCAGCGTCAGCACGTAGTCACGGTTCTTCAGCGTGAGCGTCTCGGCCCGGATCAGACGGGACGGCACGAGCCAGGACACCAGGCCCAGGATGACGATGAGTCCGAACACGCCCGGGGTGGTGATGGCCGAGATGACGAGCAGAATGAACAGCGCCGGGATGGCGATCCCGGCGTCGACCACGCGCATCATCACCGCGTCGACCCAACCGCCGGCGTAGCCGGCAGCCGCTCCCCAGACCGTGCCGATGACCGTCGCCAGCACACCGGCTGCCAGGCCGACGAGCAAGGACACCTTGCCGCCGTACATCAGGCGTCCGAGCTCGTCATGGCCGACGGCGTCGGTGCCGAGAAGGTGCTTCGCACTGGGCGACAGGTTCACCTGCGTCAGCGTGGTGTGGACCTGGTCGGTGTGGTAAAGGTACGGCCCGACGAAGCAGAACAGTACGAACAGCACCACCACGACCAGCCCCGCGACAGCGAGGCGGTTGCGGGTGAAGCGGCCGGCGGCGAGACGGAATCCGGTCGCTGCCTCAGGTTCGGGCCGGGGGTCCGGCGGGGTGGCGGACGCAGGGGTTCCGGGCGCCTGGTCGGGCCTCAACTCGGCGCTCATGAGCGACCTGCCTTCACTCGTGGGTCGACGATCCGCTGAACGATGTCGGCGAGCAGCGTGCCCACCACAGTGGCGACCGAGATGACGAGGACGCAGCCGAGCAGGACCGGGTAGTCGGACGACTGGGCGGCGCTCCAGAACAGCAGGCCCATACCGGGGTAGTTGAAGAGCTGCTCGACCACGAGCGCACCGCCGAAGAGCACCGGTACGTAGTAGCCCAGCATCGCGATCACCGGGGTCAGCGAGTTGCGGAACACGTGCCGCCACAGGATCGCGTGTTGCCGAGTCCCGCCGGCCCGCGCGGTGCGGACGTAGTCCTCGGAGAGGTTCTCCAGCGTCGCGGCCCGCATGTAGCGGCTGAACACCGCGATCATGGACGCTGCTCCTGCGGTCACCGGCAGGACCAGGCCCGCCGGGTCGGACAGGACCTGGGCGACGGTGTCCCCCTGCGGCGCCTGCGGCGGGAACCAGGGCAGGATCTGACTGAACACCAGCACCAGGATGATGCCGAGGAAGTACACGGGGGTCGCGTAGGCGACGAAGCTCAGCGCGGTGACGGCGTAGTCGACCGGCTTGTTACGCCGGACGGCCTGCCACATGCCCAGCGGGACCGCGATGACGAGCCCGACCACCGCGGACAGGACGGTGAGCACCAGCGTCTTGGGCAGGCGCTGGGCGATGAGCTGCGAGACGGGCTCGTTGAGCGTGTAGGAGGTGCCGAGATCGCCGTGGAGCAGGGTCCGCAGATAGTAGAGGTACTGCACGGGCAGAGGCCGGTCGAGGCCCTGGGCGCGGTTGAACTCGGCGATCTGCTGGGCGGTGGCCTGCGGCCCGAGGATCCCGCGTGCGGGACCGCCGGGCAGGGCGTGCAGCAGGCAGAAGACGACCACGGTGACGACGAGGATCACCGCCACGGCCTGAAGGACTCGCCTGGTCAGGTACAGGAGGCTGGTCATGTGCTTTCCGATGGGTTCGGTTCGGTGACGCGCGGCCGGCGGTTCACTTGGTCCACTTCCACTGAGCGGGGTGGAAGTCGGCGAGCGAGTCCTGGGCGAAGCCGCCGAGGCCGTTCCTGATGACCGAGATCTGGTAGTCGGGCTCCGGAAGCCAGATCACGGGCAGGTCGTCGGCCGCCGCCGCGCTGTAGTCCTGCACGGCCTGGGTGGAGTTCGACGTGGTCGAGGCGGTGATCAGCTTGTCCAGCGCGGGGTTGGAGTAGCTGCCGAAGTTGGAGCCGCCCTGGCTCTGGAACAGGGAGTCACCGGTCGGGAAGGCCGGGAAGTACCAACTGCCGGCGGTGCCGAAGAAGGACAGCTGCCAGGTGCAGATCGACTGGCCCGAGGTGCACTGCGGGGTCTGCGACAGCACCGAGTTGACGGGCGCGGTCTTGATGCTGAGCCCGATGCCGGACTCGGCCAGCGAGGACTGGATCGCGCTCATCATGTTGTCGGTGACGGTCGACCCGGACTGCGACAGCACCTGCATCTGGAACTTGGTGCCCTGCGCTACGCCCGCGCCGCACTGGGTGGCGGAGCTGCCCGGGTCGGTGCAGACCATGATGCCGTTCTGCTCGGTCCAGCCGTGGGCGGCGAGCAGGGCCTTGGCCTTGGTGGTGGAGAAGGGATAGGGGTTGGACTTCTGCACCGGCGAGAGGAAGTCGGAGGACTGTGCCTGCGGGATCGGTCCGTAACCGGGCACGGCGGTGCCGTTGAAGACGACCTTCGCCAGACTGTCCTGGTCGATCGAGGTCTGGATCGCCTGTCGGGCGTACAGCTGCTTGAAGACCGGGCCCATGGTCGGGTTGTTGAAGTTGTACGGCATGTAGGTGATCGCCCAGCCGGTCCACGGCTTCACCGTGTAGCCGAGGTTGGTGAACGACGACTGCTGGTCGAGATCGGTGGAGTCGATGTAGCCGTAGTCGACCTGCCCCGCGCGCAGCGCGTTCTCCTCCGCGGACGTGGTGGTGAACGGCAGCAGGTTCACCGTCTTGATGCCGGCCTTCTCCCCGCCGTCGTACTTCGGGTTGGCGGTGAGGACGACCTTGCCGGACGTGGAGTAGGTGTCGATCGTGTAGGGGCCGCTGACGGTCTTCCACAGCGGGTCCGTGGCGTAGGCGGAGATGTTCTTCGCAGCGGTGTTGAGGTAGTTCCAGACCTGCTGGGCGCCCGCGGGCGTCCGGTCGGCGTCGGACACGGGGGCGGACGCGCTGGTCCTGTCCCACGCGTGCTGCGGCAGCGGCGTGATCATGCTGAGCTCGTTTGCGAGCATCCACTGCGGGTTGTACGCCTTGTCGAAGGTGATGGTGAAGTGCTGGGCGTCGATCGTCTTGAACCCGGTCCAGTTGTCGGGAGCCTTTCCCGCGTTGTAGTTGGCCCACTGCGCCTTGTTCGCCTTGATCAGGTCGAACCAGAACTCGACATCGCGCGAGGTGATCGGCGTTCCGTCGCTCCAGAGACGGTTGCCCAGAGTGATCGTGACGCTCTTGCCGTCCGGGGCGAAGTCGGCGGCGCTGGCGATCGACGCGGCCTTGTTCCAGCCGATAGTGCCAGTGGAACCGTCGTAGGCGACCAGCGGCTCCCACAGCGTCGCGGCGATGGAGATGTTGTTGGTGTTGAGGTGGGCCGCGGTGCCGATCGGCAGGATCCAGTTCGGCGTGAAGTTCGCGGGGAGCGCGTAGTTGACGGAGTCGGACGACTCGGAGGACGACGAGTTTCCGCTGCCTCCGGCGCAGCCTGTGAGCAGCGTGCCGGCGGCGACGGCGACGACCGCCGCGAGGGCCCAGCGGCGGCCTGCCGCGGTGCGAGCAAGGGACATGACTCTCCTCAGGATGAACGACCCGACCGTCGCGTCCCGGCCAGAGAGCGGGAGGCTTCCCGGGAGCGGCGCTGGCGGGGACAGTCAACGGCGCACCACCCCGAAAAAACAAACAAAGTTGCGTAACAAATCGATTTCTTCCATTCTGGCAAAAGCCAAGCCGCTCCATCAATTCACTCTGACCTGCACTGATATAGTTGATCAAGGAAATCGGAGGGCTTGGCAAAAGGCGGCCCCCAGACCTGCCGACAGCACTACCACCGACACTCGGGGGGGCGTAGGCTCAGGACCCTTCCTTCCGATCCTGGAGTTAGTCGGCCCATGCCTGACATAAGTGCCAGTCAGCGGAGCAGCCCCCGAGGGGCCTCCCTGGTCGCACGCATCCTCGAACTGATCGCCTCAGGGCAGGCGACCTCGCGCACCGAGCTCGCGGAGCTGCTGGGTGCCGCCCCGTCGACGATCTCGCTGACGGTCAGCCAACTCGTCGACCGCGGGCTGGTCACCGAGCAGGGCACTCGCTCGTCCACTGGCGGACGCCCGCGCAAGGTGCTCCGGCTGGGCGGCACCGCCGAGTTCGCGCTCGCAGCGGACCTGGGCGGCAGACATGCACACATCGGCGTCGTCCTGCCCGGGGGCGGACTTTCCGACGTCTCGACCATCCCGTTCACGATCGAGGACGGCCCCGAGGCCACGCTGCCGCTGCTCGCCCAGGCCTTGGAGGGCGTCGCCGCACGGCGCGCCGGCGAGCGGCTGAGCGCGGTCGGACTGTCCCTCCCCGGGCCGGTGGACGTGGAGAAGGGCACAGTGACGCTCCCCTCGCGCATGCCGGGATGGAACCGGTTCCCGGTCGGCGCCTGGCTGGAGGAGCGGTTCGGGGTGCCTGCGGCGGTCGACAACGACGCCAACTGCATGGCCTTCGGCGAGCACACCGTCCGACCGGTCGAGCGCCGCCAGTCGATCATGGTGAAGGTCGGCTCCGCCATCGGGGTCGGGATCATCGCCGACGGCCGGCTCTACCGCGGCGCGACCGGCGCCGCGGGCGACATCACCCACGTCCGGGTCGACGCCGCCGGGGATCGGCCCTGCTCCTGTGGCAACACCGGCTGCCTGGAGACCATCGCCTCCGGCGCGGCGCTGGTCCGCATCCTGCGCGAGCGCGGCGCACAGGTGAGCTCACTCGAGGATGTCGTCCAACTGGTGTCCGACGGCGACCCGGAGGCGACCCGCGCCGTACGGCAGGCCGGCAAGTACCTGGGCCAGGTGCTCTCCGCCAACGTCAACTTCTTCAACCCAGATGCCGTCTACCTCGGCGGCATCCTGTCCACGCTCGAACCCCTGGTCGCGGCCGTACGCAGCCAGCTCTACGAGGGCTGCCATCCGCTGGCCACCGAGCACCTCACCATCGAGCGCGCGAGCCTCGGTGCGGACGCCGGGCTCGTCGGCGTCGGCCAGTTCGCGCTTCAACGCACCCTGGCCCGCGCGCTCGACACCGTCGCCTAGGGCCTGTCCGCACCGGCCTCCGGACCGGCACCATTTTCTTCCGCTCCTGACCGACTTTCTCCACCGGTCTCCAGCACGACCGCCCCCGGCCAACCGCCGCACGTGTACCCACCCCGCGAGGAACCATGTCCCAACCCCGCACGCCCGTCGAGCATCCCGTCATCGCCATCGCCGGGCTCGGCATCGAGTCGTCCACCTTCTCCCCGGCCCGCACCCACGCCCCGGCCTTCCACCCGCAGCGCGGCGACGACGTTCTGACCCGCTATCCGTTCCTCGCCCCCGACCAGCCGCTGCACGACTCCGCCGAGTGGAGGGGCGCGCTGATCGGCAAGTCCCTTCCCGGGGGCATGGTCACCGCCGAGGCGTTCGCCGCACTGTCCGACGAGCTGCTCGAGAGCCTCGGCGCCATGCCACGCCTGGACGGTCTCTGGTACGACATCCACGGCGCGATGAGCGTCGAGGGCGTCGACGACGCCGAGGCCCTGCTGCTGGCCCGGATCCGCGAGACCGTCGGCCCAGACGTCATCGTGTCGACCTCCATGGACCTGCACGGCAACGTCTCGCGCGAACTCGCGCACATGAGCGACCTGATGACCTGCTATCGGATGGCCCCGCACGAGGACCACATGGAGACCAAGGAGCGGGCCGCCCGCAACCTGGTCGACCTGCTGAACTCCGGCGCGCCCCGTCCGGTCAAGGCCTGGGTCCCGGTGCCGGTGCTCCTGGCCGGCGAGCAGACCTCCACCCGGATCGAGCCCGCCAAGAGCGTCTACGCCGCCGTGGACGAGGTCGAGGCCGTGGACGGTGTGCTCGACGCCGCGATCTGGGTCGGCTACGCCTGGGCTGACGAACCGCGCAACCGCGCAACCGTCGTCGTCACCGGCCCCGACCGCGACGCCGTCACTGCCGGAGCGGAGCGGCTGGCCCAGGGATTCTGGCAGGCGCGGCGCGGCTTCGCCTTCGTCGCCCCGACCGGCACGCTCGACGGCTGCCTGGACCAGGCTCTCGCCTCCGGCGCCCGACCGTTCTTCATCAGCGACAGCGGCGACAACCCGACAGCAGGCGGCGCGGGCGACGTCACCTGGGGCCTCGAACGCGTGCTGGCCCGGCCCGAGTTCAAGGACACCGACGGCCCGGCCGTGATCTACGCCTCCGTGCCCGGACCCGACGCCGTGGCCACCGCCGCGGAGGCGGGCGTGGGCGCGACCGTCACGGTCACCGCGGGCGCGGAGGTCGACGACCGGCATGCCGGGCCGATCACCATGACTGGTGCGGTGCACGCCGTCAAGCACGGCGACCGCGACGCCGAGACGGAGGTCGTGCTGCGGGTCGGCCGGGTCCACGTGATCCTGACCAAGTTGCGCAAGCCCTACCACCTGGAGCGGGACTTCATCGAGCTCGCACTCGACCCGAGGTCCGCCGAGATCGTCATCGTCAAGATCGGATACCTCGAGCCCGAGCTGTTCGACATGTCCGCGGACTGGCGTCTGGCACTCACCCCCGGTGGCGTCGACCAGGAGCTGGTCCGGCTCGGGCACCATCGCATCCGCCGCCCGATGTTCCCGTTCGACCCCGAGATGGCCGACCCGGACCTGACCGCCCGGATCATCGCGCCGTCGGACCAGCCGCTCACCGGGGACGACGAGTGAGCCGCGCGCTCGCTCTGGAGATCGCCGTGACCAGCCCTGCGGGGGCCCGAACCGCGCGGGACGCGGGAGCCGACCGGGTGGAACTGTGCTCGGCGCTCGAACTCGGCGGAGTCACCCCGTCGGCGGCGCTCGTCGAGGCGGCGGCGGCCGTCGGTCTCCCGGTCCAGGCCCTGGTCCGCTGCCGTCCGGGCGACTTCTGCTACGACACCGACGAGATCGCGCTGATGGCCGCCGAGGTACGGTCCGTCGTCACCTCGGGCGCGCAGGGCGTCGTCGTCGGCGCGCTGACGGCGAACGGCGTACTGGACCTGGACGCGATGCGCCGCCTGGTCGACGCCGGCCGCACAGCCGAGGCAGCAGTCGGCCGGCCGGTCGAGATCACCCTGCATCGAGCTGTCGACCACGCCTGTGATCCCGTCGCCACCGCGGCACTCGCGCCTGCCCTCGGTCTGACCCGCATCCTCACCTCGGGCGGCGCGGCCAGCGCCGCGCAGGGAGCAGCGGTCATCGCCGAGATGGTCGCAGCCGCCCCCGGCGTCCAGGTGATGGCCGGCGCGGGGGTTCGCCCCACCGACATCTCGCTGCTCGCCGCCACCGGCGTCGCCGCCGTCCACCTGTCCGCCAAGAGCCCCGTCCGGGCGCGGCGCGCTGGGACGTGGATCCCGCTGGGGGCAACGGGCTCGACCGCCGAGGCCGACACCCACTTCGTCACGGATCGGGGCATCACCGCCGCCGCCCGCGCCGAAGTCGACGCCGTGCGGCTCTGATCCCGGCGCCCGGGACCACAAGCCTCTTCCGCGAACTGGCAGAAGGGGGCGACCGCGGAGCGGAGCACCCGACCTGGTCGTGTGACACGTCGCCAACTCCCCTGCCTTGCGCCTACCGTTGACCCTGGATATTAATTCGTTAACAATCTCGGGACTCATGGGACAGGCAGCTGTCGGCCAACCTCACCGGTGCCTCCGGCGAGCACACAAACCCGATGCCCTTGATCCGCCCGGCCACCGTCCAGAGACACCCCGCGCTCCACTGAGCCGACGGCGATGGCCGTCGGCTCAGTGGAGCCGAGCGGTCAGCCGGCTCCCAGGCGGGTGATCAGCGCCGCGAGCAGGGTTGTGCGGGGGACGACGCTGGTCAGGTCGAGCCACTCGGCGGGGCTGTGGTCCCCGCCGCCGATCGGGCCGAGGCCGTCCAGGACGGGCACGTGGGAGGAGGCGAGGTTGGCGTCCGCCGCCCCGCCGGTGGCGACCGCGGTGACCTCGAAGCCGAGCTCGGTGGCGATCTCCCGGGCCTGGGCGAGCATGCCCGCGGCCTCGTCCCTGGGCGCCATCGGCGGCCAGGCGGCCGGACGGTGGACCGACACCGAGGTGCCGGGGACGACCGGGCGCGCGGCGAGAGCCTCGACGGCGGCCAGGGCGGCGTCCATCTCGTCGGTGGTGGCGGCGCGGACCTCCAGCTCCAGCCGGGCTTCGGCGCAGACCACATTGGTGCGTGAACCGGCGTGCACCACACCGACGTTGACGGTGACGCCGGGCCACCGCCCGTTGAGCCCCTGGAGCGCGACGACCAGGTGGGCGGCGGCCAGCGCCGCGTTGGCGCCGCGCTCGGGCTCGACGCCGGAGTGCGCGGCCCGGCCGCTGACGGTGAGGTGCAGGTCGGCGATCCCCTTGCGGGCCCAGACCAGGTCACCGTTCTCCCGGGCGGCCTCCAGGCAGAGCGCGTAGTCGGCCTCGGCAGCGAGTTGCTCGATGGCAGGACGACTGGCGTCCGAGCTGATCTCCTCGTCCGGAGTGAGCAGGAACACCAGCTCGGCATACGGGTGTCGGCCGCTGTCGGTGATGGCCGCGGCGGCCGTGACGCCGGCGAGCAGGCCCCCCTTGTCGTCCGTGACGCCGGGGCCGTAGGCGATGCCGTCCTCGATCCGCAGCGGACGGGAGGCTGCCGTGCCGTCGTCGTAGACGGTGTCCATATGGGCGAGGAGCAGAATCCGGCGGCCGTGCGGGAGGTCGCCGCGGCGCCGGGCCACCACGATGTCGCCGAGGGGGCGGCCGTCGTCGGCCCGGGCGGGCGTGCGGGTGACGGTGAAGCCGAGCGAGGCGAGCCGGTCGGCGCAGAAGTCGGCGACCTGGTTGACGCCCTCGGCGTTCCAACTGCCGCAGTCCACGGAAACCAGGCGGGCCAGGTCGGCCAGGAAGCCGTCATAGCGGGCCTGGACATGCCGCTCGAGCTGCTCGGTGGCCGAAAGGCCAGTGGTGCTGGGCAGGTCGGTGGCGCACCCGGGGTGCGCGGGGGTGCTCACAGGACCTTCGCCAGGAACGCGCGGGTGCGCTCCTGCCGGGGCGCGGTCAACACCTCGGCCGGCGGGCCGGATTCGACGACCACCCCGCCGTCCAGGAACACGGTGGTGTCGGCGACCTCGCGGGCGAAGCCGATCTCGTGGGTGACCACGATCATCGTCATGCCGTCCTCGGCGAGTCCGCGCATCACGTCGAGCACCTCGCCGACCAGCTCGGGGTCGAGCGCCGAGGTCGGCTCGTCGAACAGCATCAGTTTGGGATCCATCGCCAACGCCCGCGCGATGGCCACGCGTTGCTGCTGGCCGCCGGACAGCTGGGCGGGGCGGCTGTCGGCCTTGTCGGCCAGGCCGACCCGGTCGAGCAACCTCGCGGCCCGCTGCCGCGCCTCGTCCCTGCCGACGCCCTTGACGCGCACGGGCGCCTCCATGATGTTCTCGGCGGCGGTGAGGTGCGGGAAGAGGTTGAACCGCTGGAAGACCATCCCGATGTCGCGGCGGGCGGCAGCCACCTCCTTCTCCCGCAGCTCGTGGCGCCGGCCATGGCGGCGGCGGAAGCCGACCGGTTCCCCGTCGACGCTGATCGAGCCGCCGTCCGCCCGCTCCAGGCGGTTGACGCAGCGCAGGAAGGTGGACTTGCCCGAGCCCGACGGGCCGAGCAGACAGCAGACCTCGCCGCGCCGGACGGTCAGGTCGACGCCGCGCAGAACCTCCACGGACCCGTATCGCTTGTGGACGCCCTCGGCGACCACCATCGGCTCGCCCATCTCGCTCATCTCGCTCACCGCGCTACTCGAACTCACCGCGCTCATCGGGCACCTCCGAAGCGGCGCTCCAGCCAGGACTGAGGCAGGCTCAGCAGGCTGCTGAGCACCAGGTACCAGAGGCTGGCGACCACCAGCAGCGGGATCACCTTGTAGTTCTGGGCGTACACGTCCTGGAGGTTGGACAGCAGGTCGTGGCCGGCGATCACGGAGACCAGCGCTGTGGACTTGAGCATGGTGACGACCTCGTTGCCGAGCGGCGGGATGATGGAGCGCATCGCCTGCGGCAGCACGATCCGACGCATCGTCAGCACCGGTGTCATGCCGAGGGCCTGGGCAGCCTCGGTCTGGCCCCGGTCGACGGCCTGGATTCCGGCCCGGATGATCTCCGAGGCGTAGGCGATCTCGTTGAGCCCCAGGGCGAGCAGGGCCGCGGTGGTCGCGTCCACCAGGGTGCTGGTCGGGGTGGAGTAGAAGGTGATGTGGGTGAAGGGGATGCCGATCATCGTGTTCTTGTAGAACGCGCCGAGGAATCCCCAGAAGATGATCTGGACGAGCAGCGGGGTGCCCCGGAAGACCCAGACGTAGAGCGAGGAGACCCCGCGCAGCACCGGATTGCCGGACAGCCGCATCACCGCGACCAGGACGCCGCCGGCCAGCCCGATCGCCATCGCGACCACGGTCAGCCACACCGTAGTCCACAGGCCCTGCAACGTGAGGTCCTTGAACAGGTAGGCGCCGATGGTGGGCCAGTCGAGATTGGGGTTCTTGCCGAACGACCAGAGCACGCCGCCCAGGCACACCAGGGCGACCGCGCCACCGGCGTGGCGGCCGTAGTGGCGCAGGGGGACGACGGACTCCGACGCCTCGGACGGGGCACGGTCGCGGAGCGGGAGGGTGGAAGAGGCCATGGTCAGCTCACCGCCGCGTCGCGCTCGGCCTTGGCGACCGCGATCGAGGACTCCCCGTACGCGGCGAGGATCCGGCCGTAGGTGCCGTCGTCGATGAGCTGCTGGAGCGCCTTCTGGATGGCGTCGGCCAGCTGGGGTTCGGACCTGGCCACCGCGATGCCGTTCGGCGTGGAGTTGTAACCATCGGGCGCCGTGGGGTCCTTGACCACCTCGAAGGAGGCGCCCTGGTCGGCGGTCGCAGCGGCGTAGCCGGCGGCTGCCGCGTCCAGGACATGCGCGACCACCTTGCCGGCCTTGATCGCGAGCTGGCCGTCGGAGTCCTTGGGGTAGGTCTGCAGGCTGATCGGCGGCTTGCCGGCGGCGGTGCACAGGCGCTGGCCGGTGTCCTCGACGAACTTCTCCGTGTTGGTACCGGCCTCGGTCGACACCGCCTTGCCGCACAGGTCGGTGAAGGTGGTGATGTGGGACGGGTTGCCCCTGGCCACCAGGATGGCGGTGCCGTCCTGGGTGTAGTCGACGAAGTCGAGCTGCTGCTCGCGGGCCTTGCGGTCGCCCATGTCGGACATCGCCACGTCGTACTGGCCGGCGTCGATGGCGGCGATGATGCCCTCGAACTTCACCGGAGTGAACGTGAAGCGCACCCCGAGCTCGGCGCCCAGGGCCTGGCCCAGGTCGTAGTCGATGCCCGTGATCTGCGTGCTGCCCGCACTCGCGTACATCTCGAACGGCGCGTACGGCACGTCGGAGGCGACCCGCACGACGCCGGAGGACTTGATCGCGCCCGGGAGCGCGTCGTGGAGGGGCCGGTCGACCGTGATGCGGACGCCCGCGACGGTCGCATCGGTCGAGCCTGTGGAGCCGGCGGACTGGCTGGTGGATCCGCAGGAGGTGGCGAGCAGCGCGCAGCCGACCACGGCCGCGAGGGCGCCGGCCCGACCGGGCGGGGAGATTGTGGACATGGGTGTCTCCTTGCAGCCGCGAGGGAGAGGCGGCGATGGAGAAACAAATTACAGATGGCGGCAGCTCTGCGGAAGATGTAATAGCTGTTTCAGTTCGATAACTGATGCGGCCCTGGACGCGCCGAAGCCCTCCTGGCGCCGCGGTGGGCGCCGGGAGGGCTTCGATTGCACGTGGACACGTTGGCCGGGCACACGGGTGTCCGGGCACATCGTCCGGGGTCGGTTCAGGACAGCGACAGCTCCTGTGTTGCCTGCTCGCCCGCCGCCATCCGAGCGGTCGCCGCCTCACCGAGCGTGGCGAGCACACCTGCGACGACGGTTTCCAGCACCGCCATGGCCGGCACCAGCGTGTCGTACGGCGAGGGCGAGGCCACCACCGTCGGCAGCACCACCTGCGCGACCTCGGCGACCGGGGACAGCCAGGTGTCGGTCACCAGGACGACGGCGGCTCCGCGCGCATGCGCGGCCCGGGCCAGTTGGAGCGTGGCGACCTCGTAGCGCCGGATGTCCAGCGCCACGACGACATCCCGACGGCCCAGCTCGGCCACCATGGCCACGCGCTGGACCGGCGCCTCGGGCAGCACGCGGCAGTCCGCCCGCATCTGCACCAGGTGGAGGCAGAGATAGGACGCCAGCGTGCTGGTGAACCGCCCGCCCACCACCGTGATCCGGCGGCCCGGGTCGGCCACCAGCGCGATCGCACGGTCGATCTCGTCCTGCGGAAGCATCCGGAAGGTCTCCGCGACCGAGTTGCTGAACACCCGCCCGCTGTGGGTCAGCAACCCGCCCTCGGCCTCGGCCTGTTCGGCGAACTCCGCCGACCCGTACATGCTGAGCGGCGAGGCCTCGCGCTCCTCCAACTCGTCCCGCAGCGCCTGCTGGAACTCCGGATAACCCCGGAACCCGAGCCGCTGCGCGAACCGCACCACCGTGGGCGCGCTCACGCCGGCCCGCTCGGCCAGCCTGGCCACCGTCTCGAACCCGGCCACCGGATACGCGGCGAGCAGCACCCGCGCGACCTTCCGCTCCGCCGGACTGAACTCCCCCAGCCGAAGCCGCACGGCCTCGCCGACACCCCCGGGCGCTGGTCGCACGAGCCACCTCCTGAAAAAGACGTTTCATCCTAGCCGCCGGGAGGCCTGGCTGGAACGCCGCGGCGCCCTTCGTCGGCGTGCCGGACACACTCCGCACGGGCGGACGCCGAGCACCTACGGTGCGGACCGCGTGTCCGCTGCCGGCAGTTCCACGGTGATCCGCAGCCCGCCCGCAGGACGCGGGGTGAGGGTGAGGGTCCCGTCGTGCGCATGGGTGATGGTCCGGACGATGGCCAGGCCGAGGCCGACCCCGGCGTGGTCGGTGTGGACGCGCTCGGTGCCGCGCTGGAACGGCTCGGTGAAGGCCTCGGCCTGCTCCGCGGTGATGTGTTCACCGGTGTTCTCGACGGTGAGCTCGACCCGGTCGGCGTGGACGCCGGTGGTCACCCACACGCTGCCGCCCGCCGGAAGGTTGTGCACGATCGCGTTGTGCAGGAGGTTGACGGTCAGCTGCAGGAGCAGCGCGGGCGATCCGCTGGTGGGGGTGATGTCGCCGCTGGTCTCGATGGTGACCCCGCGCTTCTCGGCGAGGGGCAGGAGCGTCTCACTGGCTTCCTCCGCCAGCAGGGACAGGTCGACGGGCTCTCGGGCGAAGGACCGCTGCTCGGCGCGGCTCAGCAGCAGCAGCGCCTCGGTGAGGTCGATCGCACGGGTGTTGACAACCTGGAGGCGGGCCACGAGTTCGCCCGTGTCGAGGTCCGGGTCGGTACGGGCCACGTCCAGGAGTGCCTTCGAGGTCGCCAGCGGGGTGCGCAGCTCGTGCGAGGCGTTGGCGGCGAAGCGACGCTGCTCGGCGACGTGAGCCTCCAGCCGGGTCAGCATCGTGTCGAACGCGTCGGCGAGTTCGCGGAACTCGTCGTTGCGTCCGGGCAGCCGGATGCGGTGGGAGAGCGATCCGGTCGCGGCCAGCCGGGTGGCGGCGGTGATGCGGGTGACGGGGGCGAGCATCCGGCCGGCGAGGAACCACCCGCCCACCAGGCCGAGCACCAGCAGGAAGGCCATCACGGCTGCCGCCCTCGGCGCGAAGACATGCAGGAGCTCGGACCGGACCGGAAAGACGCCCCGGGTCGAAGTGCCGCCGGTCGAGCCGGGAACGATGAGCGCCCGCTGGGGGACGTAGCGCAGCAGGAACACCCACACCGACGCGAGCAGCAGCACCCCGGCCAGCAGCAGGAATCCGGTGTAGCTGAAGGTGAGTCGCAGGCGGACGCTCGGTCCCGGCGCCCTATCCACGCTCTCCTCCCCCGACCCCGCCGGGCCGCGCCGGCGCGTCGATGCGGTAGCCGGTGCCGGGCACGGTGGCGACGACCCACGGTTCGCCGAGCCGCTTGCGCAGAGCGGACACGGTGATTCGCACGGCGTTGGTGAAGGGGTCGGTGTTCGCGTCCCACGCGCGTTCCAGGAGCTCCTCGGCGCTGACGACGCCGCCCTCAGCGCCGACGAGGACTTCTAGCACGGCGAACTGCTTGCGGGTGAGCGCGACGTAGCGGCCGTCCCGGTAGACCTCGCGGCGGAACGGATCCAGACGCAGGCCGGCGATCTCCCGCACCGGCGGCCTGCTGTGGGCACGCCTGCGGTCGAGGGCGCGCAGCCGGAGCACGAGCTCCTGGAGTTCGAACGGCTTGGTGAGGTAGTCGTCGGCGCCGAGTTCGAAACCGGAGGCCTTGTCGTCGAGGCGGTCCGCCGCGGTGAGCATCAGGATCGGCATGCCGCTGCCGGAGGCGACGACGCGGCGGGCGATCTCGTCCCCGGACGGCCCGGGGATGTCACGGTCGAGGACCGCGATGTCGTAGCTGTTGACGCCCAGCATCTCCAGAGCCGTGTCGCCGTCTCCCGCGACGTCCGCCGCGATCGCCTCCAGGCGCAGGCCGTCGCGGACGGCTTCCGCCAGAAAGGGTTCGTCCTCGACGATCAACACGCGCATGACCCGATGCTACGAGCGCAGGTATATGCCCCGCGTATCGAAATTCCCATACGCAGCCACAACGCCCCGCCGCGTTGACTCTCGGCATGAACCGCACCCCGCCCTCAACGCCGGCAACGAACGACCCTCCACTCGACGGCGGCGAGGTCGCCAGGACCCGGCGCGCGGGCCTCCGACGGGTGATCCGCTCCGTGATCCGCTCCGGCGCCAGGCCGGACACCTGGCGGCGCGGCCCCGTACTCACCGTGCTGGCGCTGCTGCTTGGCCTGCTCCTGGTGCTGAACGCGCGGATCCCGAGCGGGTTCGGGAATCTCGGCAGCCTGGTGGAGTGTCTCCTGCCGTGGTTCGGGTTGTTCGTCCCTGTGCTGCTGGTCGGTGCGCTGTGGCGCCGCTCCCCCGCCACGCTGGTCGCGCTGCTGCTGCCGGTCGTGGCGTGGGTGAACCTCTTCGGCGGCCTGCTCGGCGACAAGTCCCGTGCGGGCGGCGACCTCACCGTCGCCGAACAGAACGTCAACGCCGGCAACCCCGACCCGGCCGGCACCGCCCGCGACCTGGCCGCCTCCGGCGCCACGCTGCTGGCCCTGGTGGAGCTGACCCCGCAGGCCACTGGTAGGTACGAGCAGCAGCTGGCGGCGGCCTATCCCTACCACACGGTGCAGGGCACGGTCGGCCTGTGGAGCAAGCTGCCGCTGTCGGGCACCCAGCCCATCGACATCATCGACTACGGACCGCTGGCGGCCCGAAAGCCGGCCGCCGACAAACTGCCCGCGAACCGGGCGCTGCGCACCACGGTCACCACCGCCCACGGGCCGCTGACGGTCTATGTGGCACACCTGGGGTCCGTGCGGGTGACTCCCCGGACCGGTTTCTGGACCGCCTCGCGGGACATCGGCGTGCAGGCGCTCGGCAAGGCCATCGCGGCCGACAAAAGTCAGCGGGTGGTGCTGTTGGGCGATCTGAACGGCACCACGGACGACCGCGAGCTCAGCGGAATCACCTCACAGCTGCACTCGGCCCAGGTGGTGGCCGGGGACGGCTTCGGCTTCACCTGGCCGGCGTCGTTCCCGATGGTGCGGATCGACCAGATCCTGGTGCGTGGCATGACACCGGACAGCTCGTGGGTACTGCCGGCCACGACCAGCGACCACCTACCGATCGCGGCGCGCCTCAGCTGGTGAACAGCTCCCGGACGCCGAACCCACCGCCACACGCTCCGTCAGAAAGGTCGCTGTCCCGAACCGGCACCTCCGTCCAGGCGAGGCCGACCGGTAGCGGGTGCCGCCCCCCAGGGGCGCACCAGCGGACCAGCCCCCATTCGCCTGCCTGCTGTCCGAGAGCCACCGGCACGTTCCAGGGGCGGCCGGAGAACCCCTGGCCCACGGCCTTGACGCACGCCTCCTGCACACTGAAGATCCAGGCGAACTCACGTCGGCGCCGCTCCTCGGGCATGGCGGCGAGGTCCGCTGCGTCGCCGGGCGAGCAGCAGAGCCGCAGCATTCGGTCGCCGACGCTGGACGGGGTCTGCACGTCGACGCCCACGTCGCGGTCACTGCCGACGGCTGCGGCGACCCAACCCGAGCAGTGCGACAGACTCACGCCCAGATCGGGGCGGTCCGGCAGGTACGGCTGACCACTCGGGCGGGCGACGATCGGCCCGCCCTGGAGGTCGGCACCGACCTCCCGCAGCAGGGTCCGCAACAAGGTCCGGGAGGCGGCGTACTCCACCGCGCGCCAAGGCGGCCGCGCCGAAGCGGCTTCGTGGTCCCTCCGCGCGACCGGCAGTGCGTCCAGGACCTCCTCGGTGCGGCCGACCAGGTAGTGCACGCCATCGGCGGCCGTGCACAGCGACAGCCGTGTGCCCCGCTGCATCGACGACTCCGTTCCGCACCGTCAGGCGGCGCTCGGCGACCGGCCCAGGGTGCGGATCGGCCGGGAGGCGAGGAGGGCGACGGCCGTGAGCAGAGCGACGACGACGCCGACCATGAGCACCCGGTCGGTGCCGAACGCCCCGACGGCCGGGCCGGCCAGCGCACTGCCGATCGGGTACATCCCGACGGAACCCGCGACCTCGTAGGCGTGCACGCGGTTGAGCACCTCGCCCGGCACCTGGGTCTGCACGCTGGTCGCCCACATGACGCCCCAGACGCCGATCCCGGCCCCGACCGCGACCTGCGCGGCGGCAAGCAGCCAGGCCGGCCAGCCGAGCACGATGCCGAGCGGGTAGAGCGGGTAGGCCAGCATCGCCACCGCTCCGGCGGCCAGGGGACGTTGGGGCTTGTAGCGGATCGCCAGCAGGCCGCCGATCACGGTGCCCGCGCCCAGCGCGCAGTTGATCAGCCCGAAGGCGGTCGCACCGTGCTCGGGCACGATGACGCTGGCGGCCACCGACAGCTGGGGTCCCCAGGAGAGCACCGCATAGAACATCCAGATCACCACCACGCCCCAGAGCCAGCTGCGGCCACGGAACTCGTGCCACCCGATGGCCAGGTTGCGCCACAGGCTCTCCCCGGCGGGCGGGGCGGGCACCGCTCCCAGCCGCAGCGCGAGCAGGCAGGTGGCGCTGGTTCCGTAGGCAACGGCGGAGATCACCATCACGAAGCCGGTGGCTCCCAGTCCGACCAGGGCGCCGGCCAGCGCCGGCCCGCCCAGCCCCGTGAGCGCCTCGGAGGTCCGCAGCACCCCGTTGGCTCCCTGGACGTCCCTGGCCACCAGCGGGACGGTCGACGAGGCGCCCGGCTGGAACATGGCGTTGGCGGTCCCGGCCACCACCAACAGCGCGTACAGCTGCCAGAGATGGCTGATGCCGTGGATGAACAGGACGGCCAGCAGGGTGTGGGCGGTGAGGTTCGCCAGGTCGGCGGCGATCATCAGCCGACGGGCGGTGAACCGGTCGGCGAGCACTCCGCCGAACAGCACCAGGCCGGCGAACGGGCCCACCAGGAAGGCCATGGCGTAGCCCGCGGTGCCCAGACCGTACCCGCCGCTGAGCAGACCGGCCGAGACCGCGACCGGCAGCATGGCCCAACTGAGCAGGCCCGCACTGCGGGCGGTGAAGTAGAACCGGAAGTTGCGGGACCAGATCGCCGGTCCCTGACTCGACGCGGTCTCGGCGGGCAGGTCCTGGGCAGGCGGAGTCTCGGTGGGCGGGTCCTGTGTCCGCGCGGATGTCGCCGCCGCGGTGACGTCGGTCAGGCTTTCTTCCATGACTGTTTCAACCCATCAGTCGTAGCGTGTGGTCGTCGACGGTGGAGTGGCTGCCCGCTGCCGAAGCGGATGCGGGGGCAGGTGCGGGAGCAGGTGCGGATGCGGGTGCGAGCGCGGGCAGTTCTCCCACGGTGACCAGTTCCAGGCCGCGTTCGAGCAGGCCCTCGACGATCGAGGGAAGGGCCCGCACGGTCTGACCCCGGTCCCCGGCGCCCTCGTGCATGAGCACCACCGAGCCCGGCCCGGCGGCCTCCAGGACGGTCGCGGCGATCTGCTCCGGCCCCGGCCTCGTCCAGTCGCGGGAGTCCACGTCCCACAGCGTCAGGGTGGTCGGATACCCGTCGAGGGCGGCCAGCACCTCGGGTGTGAGCGCGCCGTACGGCGGACGGAAGCGCGTCGGAGCCTGACCGGTGACCCGGGCCACCGCCTCCGTCGTCCGGTCGAGCTGCTCGCGGAGTTGACTGGGCGTCAGGTCAGGCAGATAGGGATGCGACCAGGAGTGGTTCCCCAGTTCGTGTCCGGCGTCGGCGATCCTGCGCACCTCGTCGGGCAGCGCCGCGACGTGGTGGCCGACGCTGAAGAACGTCGCCCGGGCTCCGTAGCGGTCCAGGATCTCCAGCACCTGCCGGGTGAGCGCCGGGTCGGGGCCGTCGTCGAAGGTGAGGGCGACCCGTGGGACGTCACGGCGGCCGTGCTCGAAGCAGCCTCCAGCCGCCACCAGCGCCGCCACCGTCGGTTCGCCGCGCCGCACGCCTTCGAAGAACTCCTCGGCGCGGCCCGTCAGCGTGCCGCCTTCGGCGGTCACCCGGGCCAGCGTGCCGGGCGCGGTCCGGGCCTGCTCGGCCAGCCGCTCGGCCGGGACGGAGCCGAACCCCGGCCGCGGCGGCAGCACCCACGGGTCCGCGCGGTACACCTCCAGACCGGCTGCCGTCATCGGCCCGTCGAGCAGGCCGTTGGTGCTGTCCAGCACCACCGCCGGTGTGCTCCCGCCGTCCAAACCCCTCAGCCAGGCGATGAGTTCGGCGACCTGGGCGGCACCCCAACTCCTCGCTCCGGTGACCCGGCACCCCGCGCCGTCCAGGACCGCGACCCGGTAGCCCGCGCCCGTCCAGGCGATTCCCGCGTAGCGCGTGGTCATCAGTCCCCCAGGGCGATCGCCGCGGCCACGACCAGCCGTTCGACTCCGCGCAGGAACTGCTCCATCCCGCCGCGGTCGAGGACTGCCGGGTCGGCGGTCATGGCGAGATCCAGAGCTCCCGGCGCCGTCAGCACATCCACCGCCGTCGAGACGTTGACCCGGGGCAGGAACTCGGTCGGCCAGCTCAGCTCGGTCCGGCCGATCAGCTCGCTGAGCGCCGCCCGCGGGCGTTCGACGGTGTCGAAGGGCCCGACGGCCGGGTCCCGGGTGTCGTTCCACCAGTACGAGTGGTCGGCCGCCTCCTCCTTCTCGACCAGCGCCGCGATCTCGCGGTCCAGCGCCCATTTGTCGTAGGCGGCGTGACGGAACGCGTGGAACGCCGCCGACCGCGTCCGCCGCACCGCGTCCGCGAAGTCCCGGTCCGCGTCCGTGAGCCGGAACAGGGCCTCCTGCGCCACCGTGCTGACCGAGGCGGCGGCGGTCGGCTGGAAGCGGTTGCCCACCACCACCTGCCACAGCACCTCGCTGCTCCCCGACTGACGTGCCAGCTGATGCGAGGCGGCTCCGAGCAGCACTGCGGCGTCGCTCACCTCCAGCTCCGTCGCGACCCGTCCGACCGCGACCGCCAGCGCGGGCGAGCGCAGCACCGCGTTGGGGAACATCCGGTCCGGGTCGTCCGCGAGTTCCGGTGCTGCGGGGGTCTGGAACAGCCGCCGGGGGCCGGCGGTCAGTTGCTCACGCCAGTGGCGGCGGGCCGCCTCGTCCCGGCGACGGCCGAGCGGCGATGCCTGGAACTCCGCGGCCTCCAGAGGCTGTTGGGCGGGGCGTGCCTGGCGCAGCGACTCGGCGGTCTCGCCCGCCTGGACCGACTCCAGGTCGCGGAGCAGGCGGCCCAGCCCCCAGTAGTCCGTCGCGGTGTGCGCACCGACCAGCACCAACCGGTGAACCGCACCCTCGCACGCGACGAGGCCGACCCTCAGTCCCCACTCGCGCGCGGTGTCGAAGGAGCGCCCGGCCAGCTCCTGGAGCAGTCCGGCGCCTACCGCCGGGGCGTCCGCCTCGGCGCACTGCCTGATCTCCACCGCGAGCTCGCCGACGCCGTCCACCACCTGCTCCAGCCCGTTCCGACCGACCGCCAGCAATCTGGTGTGCAGGCTGTCGTGGAGCCGGAGCAGCTGCGTCAGGTCCGCGAGGACGCGGGCCACGGGGCGGGGCGGGGTGAGGGGGAGGTCGACCGGCAGGTTGTACCTGGGGGCGTCGTCGCCCAGGTGGGTGACGACTCCCCAGATCGCGCGCTGTCCCCAGGTGGCCGGTCCGGTCCCGGCCCGCGCGGAGTCCAGTCTGATCGTCAACTCGTTGACCGTTGTCATCGTCTTCCAACCGTCCCTTCGGTTGCCTCGTCCTGTCTGTCGCAGCCGCGCCGAACGCGGCCGACGGTCTGGCCCCTGTCCGGGCCGGTGCGGGTGGTCGAGCCCGTTCGCGACGGCCGGTCCGGGCGAACGGGCTCGACCAGCCCCGCGGTGAGGAGTCACCCCTCGTCGTCGGCGAAGAGCGCCGCATGGCTGCGGCCGGAGCGCGGGTCGGTGTCGCAGAGCACGATCCGCCGGTAGGCCTGCTGCCACTCCTGCCAGTGGTCGGCCAGCGTGAGCCAGAGGCTGGTGCAGTAGCTGCCCGGCTCCACCCGGTGCACCTCGGTGCGCCGAGGGACGGCCCCGGTGACCCAGGGGCCGAGCACCAGCAGCGTGCCGTCCGCCTCGACGTCCTGGCCGAGGGCGTCCACCGCGAGGACCTCCGCAGCCGTGGCGGCGGAGGTCGCCCGGACGAACCGCGGGCCGACCGGGCTCGGGGCGGACCCGAGGACCAGCGCCGCGGCGGAGTCGATGAGCGGGGTCTGCGGGACCAGCGGGAAGGCTGTCGGCAGGGTCGTCTGCTCCAGCACCGCCAGCACCACCTCCGCGGCCCGCCCCGCCCGCTGGTAGGCCGACGCGATCCGCAGCGCCGTGAAGGGCGCGGCCAGGCCCTGCTGGCCGATGGCGAAGTTGGTCGCCCGACCGCCGAGGCGATCGGTCAGGTACGGGGCGACAGCGGTGAACGGCGCCACGTCGGGAAGGGCGTGGGCGACGATGAGCAGCTCCGGCCGGCTCCGGCTGACGCCGTCGTCCGCGGCGAGCAGGTCCGCGAGGTCTCGGTGATGGACCTGCGCACCGCGGCCGAGCGCCTCCTCGTCCGGCTTCCGGTCGAAGGGGGCGAGCAGGTCGCGGAAGTAGTCGAGCACGGTCGCCGGGAGGTCGCCCGGGGCGCGGCCCTTCGGCGAGCGCACCGCTGCGGCGGCCCGCAGGGCAAGGCCGGTCATGACGTCCCCTCTCCTTGGCGGAGTGCGGCCTCGACGTAGTCGGTGAAGGACCGCACGGTCCGCAGGTCGTCGACGTCGAGCTCCTCCGGGTCCACCGCGATCCCGGTCGCCTCCTCGACGGTCATCAGCAGGCCCAGCACGTGGAAGGACTGCAGCTGTAGCTCGTCGAAGAGCGCGGTCTCCTCGGTGAGTCCGGTGACCGGCCGCTCCAGAACCTCGCTGAGTGCCTTCTCGATGACGGCGAGGATCTCCTGACGGTCCATCAGTGATCACCCGCCGTGCGGTGCGTGATCACCATCGCGCCGAAGGTGGCACCCAGGCCGACGGAGACCAGCAGGTAGTGCCTGCCGTCGACCAGGCGGCCGGTGTCCCGCAGCGTGGTGTAGTTGACGAAGACGTCGGAGGCGAAGGTGTGGCTGAAGCGCGGCACGTTGTCCAGGAACACCTTCTCCGGCGCCACCCCCAGCTCCTTGATGGTCTGCCGCCAGGCCAGCATGTTGACGTTGTGCGGGATCACCAGGTCGATCTCGTCGAGCGTCAACCCGGCGTCCGCCAGGGCCTGGTGGATGACCTCCGCGATCCTGCCGCCGTACTGCTCCCCGAACTCGGTGTTCTGCTCGGGGGTCAGCTCCAGCCACTGGGCGTACTCGCCCAGGGTCCGGATCGCGAAGGACCGGACCACGTCGCCGTCGCCGTCCAGGGTGATCAGGCAGGAGGCCGCGGCGTCCGCCATGATCGCGGTGTTGGGGATGTGCTGGACGATCGGCGCGTACGCCTGCTCGCCGGTGACCATCAGGGCGTACGCGCCCTCGCCGCCCTCCGCGCGCAGCAGTTCGCCCAGTACCTCGATGGCGCCGAGGCTGCTGACGCAGGCCTGGTGGCTGAGGCCGAACGCCTCGGTGTCCACGAGGCCGAGTTCGTCGCGGACCAGCTGGGCGATGTCCACGTCGGCCGGGGCCACCGCCTGCGTGGTGTGGGCGTAGGCCAGGAAGTCCACCTGGCCGCCCTCCGGCAGGGCGGACAGGGCGCTGCGCGCGGCCGGCCGCAGCAGGTCGAGCAGCGGGAGATCGGGGTCGAAGCGGAGCCTGTCCAGCCCGTAGAACTTGCGGAACACGCCGAGTTGGGCCCGGCGCAGGCCGAGCCGCTCACCCAGTTCCTCGATCCGTACGCTGCGCTCGGGCAGGTAGGACTCGATCCGTTCCAGGGTGATCGGGCGGACCGGGGTCGGGCGGTCCGTGGTCGGATGGCTCATCAGGCCGACGCGATCTGTGCGCGGATCAGCCACAGCCGGTTGGCGCCGCGGCGGGTCCTCGGCTGGACGTCGTACGGCCAGCGGCCCTGTCCGGCTCCGGGCTGGCCGGGCTCGTGCAGGTCCACCACCTTCCACAGGTTCGCCGCGACGAACTCCTCCGGCTCGTCGCTGCCGAAGATCCACGGGGTGCCGTCGGCGGCGAGGGTGTCCAGGAACGGCTTGGAGAACGGGCTGCGCAGCAGCGCGCGGCCGAGGATGTCGAAGGCCAGCTGGCTGCCCGGGGCGGACGCGGAGGCCAGCAGTCGGAGCAGGCCGGCTGCCTGCTCCTCGGTGAGGAAGAATGTCAGCGCCTCGGCGACCCACAGCGTGGGGCGGGTGCGGTCGAAGCCCGCCGCCTCCAGGGCGGGCAGCCAGTCGCCGGTGAGGTCGGCGGAGACCTCTCGCCGGTCGGTGCGCGGCTCGGCGCCGAGGGCGTCGAGGCGGCGGCGCTTCTCGGCGATGAGCGGCCCGTGGTCGACCTCGTAGACCTCGACACCGTCGGGCCAGTCCAGCCGGAAGGCGCGGGCGTCCATTCCGGCGGCGATCAGTACGACCTGTTGGATGTCGCCTTCGGCGAGCACGGTCGTGATCGCGTCGTCGAGGTACTTGGTCCTGATCGAGATGAAGGGCAGCAGGCCGCCGCCCGCGTAACGCTCGATCAGCTCGAAGCCCTTGGGGGCGGCGAGGTCCCGGGCCAGCCGGTCGACGAAGAGCGCGTCCTCGCGCTCCGACTCCTGGGCGCGGGCAGCGGCCATCCACTGGGCCGTGTAGGAGACAGCGTGCATGGGGAACCCTCCTCGGGCTCAGGCGAAGAACGCCTTCTGGATGGTGGCCAGCGACTGGAAGTCCTCGATGTCGATGGCGTCGAAGTCGATCTCGATTCCGGCCGCGTCCTCGATCGTGTAGACCAGCTCGACGAAGGCGAGCGAGTCGACCAGGCGGCTCTCGATGATGTTGACGTCGAGGGCGAGTTCGGTGCGGCCTGGGTGACGGCCGAGGATCCAGTCGCGGACCTTGTCGATACCGGCGGAGCTCATGGCTGATCCCTTCGGGACGGGTTGGACGGTCACGGGCGGTGCGGGAGCGTCAGGGGACGGCGACCGCGGCTGCGACGGCGATCGCGAAGCCGTCGTCGTGGCTGATGCTGATGTCGATCGGGCCGAGCCCGGCCCGGGCGGCCAGTTGGGCGGCGCGGCCGGCCAACCGGACCTCGGGTCGGCCGCCCGGGCCGCGCAGGATCTCGATCCCCTGCCAGGGAACCGGCTGTCCGGCGGCGCCGAACAGCTTGAAGACCGCCTCCTTGGCGGCCAGCCGACCGGCCAGCCCGGCCCGGTCGGGAGCGCCGTCGGGGGTGACGGAGATCCGCAGCTCGTGCTCGGAGAGCATGCGGCCCAGCAGCGGTCGGCTCCCGGGGCCGAGCAGTTCGCCGACCCGGGCGAGCGGCACCAGGTCGACGCCGATGCGGGGCAGGCTCACCCGCGGTCGGCCGCGCGGACCGCGTCGACGGCGGCGCTCAGGTCTCCGTCGAAGTGCTCGGTCAGTACCGCGACCCAGCGCTCCAGCCCGAAGGCGGTGCAGGAGGTGTAGGCGTGCTCGCCGGAGGCCAGCTTGATGTCGCAGCGCTCGCCGAAGAAGTTCCGGTGGGTGTTGACTGAGGCGATCGCGAGGTCCCCGTACTGGAACTCGTGCTTGACCGGGTTGAGCTTCTGCATCAGCGCGCGGGCGCCGTCGTTGCGGAAGAACGGGTCGCCGGCCGGGGCCTTGCCGAGGTCGAGGTCGAGCGCGGCGGCGAAGGCGAGGATCCGCTCGGTGAACCCGTGCAGGGCCTGCTGGGTGTGCTCGTAGCTGCCGAGCGCGACGATCTCCCGCATCTGGAAGCTGGCCAGCCGGCGCAGCCCGCTGTAGTGGTCCTCGTTGCGGAAGCAGCGGTTGACCAGGGTCACCAGGGTGTCGTCGGCGACCTGCCCGCCCTCGTGGTACAGGTACGCGCCGTAGCAGGTGGCGTGCGGCAGCCCGTACCGGGCCTCGCGCAGCGCCTCGGGGGCGAAGCGGCCTCCGGTGGGCTTGTGCTGCTCCCGGGTCAGGTCCAGGGAACCGGCGACCCAGGCCAGTTGGGGGAAGTTGGTGTAGACGTCGAACTTCTCCAGGTCGGTCACCGGGTAGAGCGGCGGCGGGCTGATCTCGTCCGCTCCGGCCGCCAGGCCCCAGCCCGTGAAGACCCGGTCGAGTTCCTTGATCAGCCGGGTGGCCTCCGGCCCGAGGATGGCGAGCGCGGGCGCGCCGTCGCTCCCGGTCAGGCGGTTCATCGGATGAGTCCCGTCCTCTCCAGGTATCTGGTGGTCTTGCGGAGGGTCCGCCGCTCGGCCTCGGCACGGGCGGGCGACTCCAGCAGCAGCCAGCGCACCTCGTGCGGCCTGTCCAGCCCGGCGTCGCGGTAGACCTGCGGGTGGTACAGCGAGTCGAAGCTGTGGGTGAGATAGCGCCGCAGGTAGTTCGAGATCTCGGTGAGCTCCTGCTCGGACGCGGTCTGCTTGAGGTCCTGGTAGAGCAGGTCGACCAGCTCACGCCCGAAGGCGATGTGCCGGGACTCGTCCTGGTGGTGGATCCGGTTGATCGCCCGGATCGTCTCGTGCAGCCGTTCGTCGGTGGCCATCGTCGCGTTGAAGTGGTCCACCAGCTCCTCGAAGATCAGGATGCGGGCGAAGACCAGCAGGCTCTCCGTCTTGGCGGAGTGGCCCACGGCCTCCGCGCCGCCGGCCGGCTGGCGGTAGATCTTTCCGCCGTAGCGGAGGCAGAACTCCGCGAAGAACCACATGTGCTCGTTCTCCTCACCGATGAAATGGTGGAAGAACTCCGAGGGCTTCTCGAAACCGGCCGTGTGGATCCGGTTGACCACCTCGGTCAGCAGTTCCCGGATGCCGTGCACATTCAGGCTGTAGAAATTGATGCTTTCGTACCTGGACAGGGTGCGGAGCTGTTCCGGGGAAAGCGTCCCGGCGAGTTCCGTGCCGTAGGTGGTGGTGAGTTCGGGGCTCATCCACCAGATGTCCTCGGGGAGCCGATCCGGCCACGCGAAAAGGCGGTAGGGGTTGTAGTAGTCGTCGATCGACTTGGCGGTGAGGCGGTCCATGATTTCCTGGAACCGGCTGTTCCGGTCGATCACATCGCTGACCATGGGGCGAGGACTCCGTTCGCCTCGGGGCTCTGTGGTGTGCCTCCACCCTACGGATTGGTCTGAACCTTTCTCAATGTCCGGTTCCGGCTGCCGAATTCGGCCAGCGGACGGTCAGTTCCGGGCCGTAAGTTCCGGGCCGTCAGTTCCGGGCGCTGAGCTCCGCGCGCAGCGCGGCGTTCTCCTGCTCCAGCCGCGCGAGGCGCTCGTGGACCGGGGCCAGGGCGCCGGAGAGTTCGTGCTCGCTGAAACGGCGGGTGATGTGGTTCTGGCAGTTCCAGGCGAAGGCCTCCACCCGGATGGTGACGAGTTGTTCGACCGTCCCGTCGGTGCGCGGCGAACCGAGGCGCTCGGCGAGCACGGGGTCCTCGCCGACCGGCACGGCGGTGGCGTGACCGAACAGCTTGAGCCGGGCCTGGCGGGCGTGGTCGAGGAAGAACAGCGCGACCCGGTCGTCGCCGCGCACGTTGCCCGTGGTGATGTACTGCCGGTTGCCCCGGACATCCAGATAACCGAGCGTGTGCGCGTCCAGGACGTGGACGAACCCCGGCGGGCCGCCTCGGAACTGGATGTACGGCCAACCGGTCTCGCCCACGCTGGCGAACAGGAAGCCGTCGAGACCGCGGATGAACTCGGCCGCAGCGCCGGTGAGCGGCTCGGCCTCGTCGCCGCCCGCGCCCCGCAGACGACGGTCGGCCGCCGTGGCGCTGCCCATCTCCTGCTGGACCCTACGCACCGAGGACGTGTACGCGAGTCGGTCGTAGCGGCTCATGCGACGCTCCTCAGAACCGCGTCCACCAGGCCGGTCCTGGCGGCCAGCACGCCGGCCTGGAACCGGCTTGTGGCCGACAGGTCCTCCATGATCGAGGCCACATGACGGCGGAGCGTGCGGTCGGACATGCCCACCCGGCGCGCGATCACCTCGTCCTTGGCCCCGGAGGCCAGCAGGTCGAGCAGGGTCGCCTTCAGATCCTCCAGCGTCCCGGCGTAGCCGGCCGCCCCGGAGTCGACGGTGAACGCGGATTCCCAGGCCCTGGCGTGCTGTCCGGCCAGGAAGGCCGCGACCGCGCCCTCGTAGACGACGGCGATCTCGTCACCGTCACCGGCCGGGATGAAGGCCGTCCTCCGGTCGAAGACCAGGAAGCGGTCGCGCACCTCGTTGGTGGTGCGCACCTGCCCACCCGCAGGCAGGAGTTCGCCGATGTGCGCGCGGGTGTCGGAGTCGCCGCGGGCGGTGTGGGGGTAGAGGACCCGTCCCTGCGCGCCCCGGCGCACGGCTTCCAGCACCAGCGGGCGGGCCAGCCGCAGCTCGGGGGTCTCCTGGGCCACGCAGGGCTGCATCACCAGGACCTCGGTGGTGCAGCCCTGCGCGGCCTCCAGCAGCCGCAGTTCGATCTCCTCCGGGTCGTCGGTGATCACCACCGACTTCGCGCGGGTGCCGGCCTGCTTCTGCTTCTCGAATGCCGCCACGAAGGAGCTGAACGTCCCCCTGAAGCCCGCCAGTCGGCGACGTCTGTCGAGGATCTCCCGCTCCAGCGGGATCAGCAGCTCCATCTGGGCGGCCTCCGGGCTGACCGCGACCAGTCGGTCCGTGCCGGGCTCGGCCGACCTGACCAGGCGCAGATCGCGCAGCGTGGCGACCGCCCGGTCGGCACGCTGCTGTGCGACGCCGAGCGCCTCGGCGATGCCGGAGGGAGTGAAGTCGGGTAGTCCGAGGGCGTGTTCGTAGAACGCGATCATGAATTCGTCCACCTCGGCGACCCGCTGGACGTCCTGACGCAGGGCCTCTGGGGAGAGTTCCATCGTCATCTCCTTCTGATCGCGTGGATGATGCCGACTCGGCCGCAGGGAAGGAGCCCGAGCCGCCCCGCACGGGCGGCTGTCAGGGGCGCGATGAGCTGTCGCAACGTGTCACCTCATGAATCAGCGCGGAATCAAACTCTGGTGATCACGGTACGCAGCGGGCCTGCCGAGGCTCCTACAGTCGGACCAGAGGACCGCAAGCCCGGAGTTGAGCCGATCACAGCCAACATGCCTCCCCTGACCAGCAGTTCCGCCGACCGCCCCGGACCGGTCGGCGGGGCACCGGCAGAACTGCGGTACCTGCCGCAACAGTTGCCCTTCCGCCGCCCGGCGGACCGGGGGATCACGGGGCCGAGGGAAGGACCACGGTGCCGTCCTCCCGGTGCGCGGCGGTGAGGCGACGCAGCGCCAGTTCCTGCCCGTCGCTCCAGTCGGCCTGCCGTGCCAGCTCCAGCGCGCTGCCCAGCAGCTCCAGGGCCTGCGCGTCGTGCGCCATCGCCGAACGGCATTCGGCACGCCGAAGTTGGGCCGCGGCCTGGGCCCGCAGCCGGCCGTCGGCGACCGCGGCGAACAGGCCGGCGGTCGCGACCTTGAGGCAGTCGCCCGTGTACTTCCCCGCCGACAGATGACTGTGCAGGCTCTCCGCCAACCGCCAGGCGACGCCGGGGAAACCGGCGCCGGACGCCTGGAGGACCGCGCTGGACAGGTTCTCCCGCTCCGCGGCCAGCCACTGTGCGGCCTGACCGTGGCCCGAGAAGACCAGCGCGGCCGACGGCGCGGAGCCTGCCTCGGACCGGTCCGAGGCAGGCTCCGACGGGTAGAGCAGCCGGACCGCGGCGTCGGTGTGGTAGAGGTACCAGTCGTAGAGCCGCTGCTGGGCGGCGTGCGCCTCGTCCCTGCCGACCAGTTCGCGGGCGTAGGAGCGCAGCAGATCGTGCAGCCCGAACCGGCCGGGCACCCGTTCCTGCACCAGGTGCGCATCGGTCAGGCTCACCAGGAGTCCGGCTGTTCCGGCCGAGGTCGAGTCCACCAGCGCCGCCGCGCCGGGCACCGTGACGTCCTGGCCGGGCATCAGGCTGAGCAACCGGAACATCCGCTGGCCCGCTACCGGGAGCGCGCGGTAGGAGAGGTCGAAGGCGGCCCGCACGGTCGAGCGCCGATCCCCTTCGACGCACAGCCGGCTGAGCACGTCACTGCCCGCCAGTTCGGCACCGTAGTCGGCTATCCCGGCGTTGCGGGCCACCACGTTGGCGCCGGCGATCCGGATGGCCAACGGCAGACCGCCGCACACCTGCACGAGCCGGCGGGCCGCCTCCTGCTCGGCCGAGACCCGGCACGCGCCGACGATGCTGCTGAGCAACTGGCAGGCCTCGTCCGGGTCGAGCACGTCCAGGGCGAGGCGTCGGGCACCGTCGCTCGCCACCAGCCCCGCGAGCTGGCTGCGGCTGGTGATCATCACCACGCAGCCCTGCGCGCCCGGGATCAACGGTCTGACCTGCTCGGCATCCCGTGCGTTGTCCAGCATGATCAGCATCTGCCTGCCGGCGAGCAGCGTGCGGTAGAGCGCCGCGGCCTCGTCCTCGTCGGCGGGCACCTGGTCGGCCGGGGTACCCAGGGCCCGGAGGAACTGAGCCAGCACATCGCTCGGGCGCAGCGTCGGAAGCGGTGAGTGGCCGCGCAGGTCGACGAACAACTGCCCGTCCCCGAAGTGCTCCCGCCGCGTGTGCGCCCAGTGCTTGGCGAGAGCGGTCTTGCCCACCCCGGGCGGCCCGACCACGACCACCAGCTGTGAGCGCCGCGCCGGGTCGGGCGAGACGAGGTCGTCCAGCTCCCGCATCTGCCGTCCCCGCCCGACGTAGGAGCCGGTCCTGGCGGGCAGTTGGGCCGGGGGCGGGCCGGCGGGCACCGCGCGGTCGGCAGGAGCGGGGGCGTCGAGGCGCTGCGCGGTGGGCAGTTGCTGACGCAGCACCCGCATGTGGGCGTCGCGGAGCTCCGCGCTGGGCGCGATCCCCAGCTCCTCGTCGAGCCGGTCACGCAGGCGGCTGAACACCTGGAGCGCGGCGGCCTGCTCCCCGCAACTGGCCAGGGACAGGATCAGCCGGGCGTGCAGACCCTCGTGCAGCGGCTCGGTGTTGACCAGGTCCCGCAGCACCGGGACGGCCTCCTCGTGCCGGCGCAGCAGCAGCGCCGTGTCGGCGTGCAGCAGCGCCGCCTCGACGCGCCGCTCGTTGGCCGCCACTGCCGCCGGATGCTGACGCAGCACCGGGTCCGCATCCGCCAGCACCGGACCCCGCCACCACTGCAGGGCCTGCGTCAGCGCCGCGTACGCGGCCCCGGGGTCCGGCACGCGGCGCAACCGCTTCGCCTGGGTCAGCTGCTCGTCGAAGTGGCCCAGGTCGATCTGGCCTCGGGACGCCTTCAGCACGTAGCCGGTGGGCGTACGGGCGACCGTCGGCGGCGGGACCGTCGGCAGATCGCCCGGTTCCAGCAGCTGGCGGAGCTGGCTGACATAGGTGTGGATCAGGCTCTGATGGGAACTGGGCGGCCCGGACAGCCATAGGACGTCCGTGATCTCCTGCTGGGTGGACGACTCGGGGTACTTGAGCACCAGCAGGCCGAGCAGGCGGCGCAGCATCGGACTGGTGACAGACACGGAGCCGTCACCCCGCTGGAGGGAGAGCGGGCCGAGAATCAGCAGGCGCGGCCGACTGACGCCGCGAGGCGGCGCGGTGCGGCCGACCGCCAGCAGGTCCGCCCGCTCTCCGCGAGTCAGCTGCAGCGCCTCGGCCAGGCGCTGCAGGGTGCGCGTCTGGGGGCGCTGGACCCGGCCTCGCTCGATGTCACGCAGCGCCCTGGTGCTGATCCCGGCCCGCGACGCGGCCACCTCCTGACTCAGCCCCGCCCGTCTGCGAAACAACTGGAGCGTCGTCCCGAACTCGCCGGACTCGGCTGCACCACCTCCCCGGGGAAGCCCCCCGGCCCACTCCGACATGGCATCCCCTCGTCCGGTGTCCGTGACCCGTCATGACCGCCCGCGGCATCGCAGCCGAGTGCGGCCGGTTTTGCCGTGACTTCGTCAACGATCATTTTGGACTAGACCAATGAACCAAGGGAAGACCCGCACCCGGGGGCGAAACGCCGCATTCCGACGAAGAACCGGCGGTGCGACTCGGTCTGGTCGGCGATCGGGCGGGTCTTCGCCATGGACGAGTTCGGCCCGCTGGGCGTCCGTCCTACCGGCGGGTCCTGCTGGGCGAAGGCCGGCCTGGCCGACGTGGGACTGAGCGTGCCGCGCAGCGCGTCAGGGGTGTTCTCGGTAGCCTCCGGTCCCTGTGTCGCATCCGGTGCGGGTGGTGGGTGTCAGGAGGTGGAGCTTTTGCCGATCAGCCACCAGCGCTGGATGCCGGAGCTGTCCAGTGTGAGTGGCACGCCGTCGACGTTTTCCTGGGTGGCCGCGTACTGGCTGCTTTGCCAGAGCGGCACCACGGGAACGTCCCGTGCGATGTCTTGCTGGATCTGTGCGTAGTCGCTCTTGGCGTCCTCGCGGTTGGTGTGCGCCAGGCCGTCGGCGATCAGGGCGGCGGGAGCGGCGTAGCCGTTTTGGACGGCGTTGTGCGGGCCGACGAGCGGGGCGATGTAGTCGTCGATGTCGAGGTAGTCGGAGTACCAGGTCAGCGAGTAGGCGTCGAAGTCGGGCTTTTGCAGGATCGCTGCCGCGAGCTTCGGGTGGGTCACGTAGTCGTGCAGGGTGACCTTGAAGATGCCGCCGGCCTCGAGTTGCTGCTTGATGAGCGCGGCTTCCTGCGCGATGGCCTGGTCGCCCCTGCTGTAGTACGAGAAGGTGAAGGGCACCGGGAGCGACACCCCGGCGCTCTTGAGCTGCTGGCGGACCTTGTCCGCGCTCAGGGGCCGCTGGCCGTAGACGGAGAAGCTGCTGGTCGCGTCGGCGATGCTGCTCGGGACGATGGTGTACGCGGGGGAGACCATGTGGCTGAAGGCCTTGTCGGCGATCGCGCCGCGGTCGAGCAGCTCGGCCACCGCGCGCCGCACGGGCTGCTTCGCGAAGACGCCGGACGCGGTGTTGAGCACCAGCATGTGGATGCCGCCGCCCGGGCCGGAGTCCACTTGGAGGCCGGTGCCGAGCTGCTGGTTCTGCTGCATGCTGACCACGTCGGAGACGTTGAGGTCCGCGATGACGGTGTCGACCTGGTCGTCGTCCAGCGCCTTCTTGGTGCCCTCCTGGTCCGGGTAGTACCGCAGGTCGATCCCCGAGTTGCGCGGAGTCGCGGCGGATCCCTTGTAGTTCGGGTTCAGGGAGAGCTTGACCTCGCTCGGGGACTTGTCGACCCCGGAGCCGGTGAAGGTGACCGAGTCGATCTTGTACCGGCCGGAGCCGACGACACCGGTGTAGTCCAGGGCGGCTTCCTTGGCAGCCGGGAGGGTTTTCGGGTCGATGATCGAGGCGACGCCGGAGCTGAGCTTGGCCGGCATGGTCGCGTCCGGAGACTTCAGGTGGAAGACAACCGTGTCGTTCCCCCGCGTCTGCACCGACGCGATGGTGGCGCCCAGGATCGCGACCGGGCCGTTCGGATCATTGATCGCCATGACGCGGTCGATCGAGTACTTGACTGCCGCGGCGTTGAGCGGGTCGCCGTTGGAGAACGTCATGTCCGGGCGCAGAACGCACGTGTAGGTCTCGTCGGCGTGATCGGTGTAGCCGCACGACTGGGCCGCGTCCGCCTGCGGGGTGTCCGAGCCCGGCCGGTAGCTCATCAAGCCCTGGTAGATGTTGGAGTAGAGCGTCCACGCGCCGATGTCGTAGGCCTGCGCCGGGTCGAGCGTGGTGTAGGCGTTCGCCGAACCCACCGTGATGACCACAGGCGGCGCCCCCGCAACCTGGCCGGTAGGCCCCGAGGGAGCACACGCGGCGGTCATGGCGATCAAACCCGTGCAGGCGAACGCTGCTGACATTCGCTTGGCTGCTGACATCGTGTTCCGCATCTCCAAAAATCGTGAAGTGAGCAGCCTCCCACGCAGGTCGCACGAGCCACGCAACCGCTCCTGGACTGACACTCACTCAAAGAGACGCCCCGCCAGGAGCGATATATTCGCCTAGGTCCTATAAATCCCATCTTGTTATGACGTTTAGTACATACACGGAAACTCACCGTGGAGCCGCGCATCCCTCAATGACGCACCGAACAGCGCCCTGACCAGGCTATATGTGCATACCCTGTGGATTTTGGATGGATTACGTGGAGGGTGTGCCGACGAACCCTGCCGCCACACCCTGAACGGACCCTGCTCCGCCACGTTGAGTGCTCTGCCGCGAAAGAGGGCGGCGCCGGTAGGCCGACGTCAGGAGGCGAGCCACCGGTCGCCCGCAGTGCCCACCGGTGGGCCCCAGGGTTCGCCGAGGCCTGTCGGCCCACGCCTGGGCACCCGTGAACCCGGTGCCCGGTCCAGGGCCACCGCCAGGTCCATCGTGAACGGGGAGTTCCGGCCGCGCGGTCCAGGCGGTGTCGCTGCAGCAGCGCTGGGCGGCGGAGTCGTCGATCGATCTCGTGGTAGCTTCGCGGCGGAGGCTCATAAGTGCCAGCCCCGGACGAGACGTGCGCCGTACCCGGCCTGCAAAGACGACGCATTCGGGAGGCGTCATGGCCACAGGGACATCCTTCATCGATTTCGACAGCCCGGTTCGCAGGCCCCGGGAGTTGGACGTCCGCTGGATCCACGGCTCACCGTCGTCCAAGCACAACACCGACCCGGACATCCAGGTCTACGCCTACGACGAGCACACCGTCATCCTGCGTCAGAACATGGCCATCCACTACGAAGCGCCGTTCCTGTTCCTGCTGTTCGGCAACACACGGGCCGTGCTCATCGACACCGGAGCCACCGCGTCCACCGAGTTCTTTCCGCTGCGTCGAGTGGTTGACGAACTCATCGACGGCTGGCTCGTCCGCAACCCCCGGCCGGACTACCAGCTGCTGGTACTGCACACCCACGCCCACGGCGACCACATCGCGGGTGACAATCAGTTCGCCGACCGTCCCGACACCACCGTGGTCGACGCAGACCTTGCCACGGCCTGGAAGTACTTCGGATTCGCCCAGGACCCCACCGCCGTGGCGCGGATCGATCTGGGGGGCCGCGTGCTCGAGTGTCTCGCTACCCCTGGCCACCACAAGACAGCGGTCACCTTCTACGACCCGTGGACCGGGGTCCTGCTCACCGGCGACACGGTCTACCCCGGCCGCCTCTACATCCAGGACTGGTCCGCGTTCGCCGGGACCATCGACCGCCTGATCGAGTTCTGCGAACACAGACCCGTCACTCACGTCCTGGGCTGCCACATCGAGATGACCACCGAAGCGGGCGTGGACTATCCGGTCCGCACCACCTACCAGCCCCACGAACCCCCGCTGCAGATGACCACCGGGCACCTGCACGAGATCCGCGACGCGCTCGTCGAGGTCAGCGACGAGCCCCGCCGACTCCCGTACCCGCTCTTCGTCATCTGCCCAGACGACTGAACCAGGCCCACGTCGCGCCGCCGGCCCGGACGCGCCACTGGCTCGGCACCCCCGAACTTCTGACCACTGTTCAGGACGGTGGGCACCGGATGTTGTGGAGACCGGGCATCGGTCGGGCACCGGTGTTGCCCACTGGCGCGGGCCGGCGCAGGAAGGGCGGACGCGCCAGGCGTGCTGATCTTCTGGCGCAGCTGCACGCCTATGCTGACCGACCTGACAGGCCCTGTGTCGCAGGCCGGACCGCCGCAGTTCGATCCCTGCCTGGCTGACGGGCGCCTGCACGGGGGCGCCTTCGGGCCGGCGAGGACCTCGCGCCGGAAGCTGACGTCGGGGCCTGGCGCTCCAAGACCGCCTCAGCCATGGCCGAGCGCTCAGAGCTGGCGGGGCCACAGGTGTCTCCGAGGTTCCGGGCCCGGATCGGGCCCGTTCACCACGGAACGCCGCTCACCAAAGCCGAAGACTTGCTCAGACGAGACGTCAACACCTGCCATCCTCATGGAGCGGCCCGACATCGACGGCTACCCGTGCTGAATGTTCTGGCTTGTCTTCGGTTCTCGTGCAACTTCTGCAGCCCCCGCGTGGTGAAGGAGGGTGAGGGCCGTCGCTGGTGCGGCTCCGTGGAGCGGGGAGGGCAGTCCGTGGTGGCGGTGACGGTGATCGTGGGGGGTGCCGAAACGCGGGAGGGGCTGGCTGAGGTCGACTTCGACGCCTTCGTAGCGGCGCACTGGCAGCGGCTGACGCGTACCGCGTACCTGCTGACGGGCGACCATCACGAGGCCGAGGACCTGGTGCAGGTCACGCTGGCGAAGGTCTACCCGCACTGGGCCAGGATCAGGCGGCTGGACGCACCGAACGCCTACCTGCACCGAGCCATGGTGAACAACGGCTTCAGTCGACAGCGCCGGCGCCGCGCCCGGCAGTTGTTGATGCCCTGGGTGCCCGAGCGGGCCCAGCCGTCCGCCATGGCGCAGGTGGAGCAGCGGTCCGCGCTGCTCCGGGCGCTGGATGAACTGCCGCCGCGGCAACGGGCGGTGGTGGTGTTGCGCTACTGGGAGGACCTCAGCGAGCGGCAGGTTGCCGACGTCCTGGGTTGCACCACTGGGAACGTCAAGAGCCAGGCCAGTAGAGGTCTGGCGAAGCTGCGGAACCACCAGGCACTGGCCGGGTACGCGGCGTCGGGATCGATGGAGGAGCAGTGACGATCCACCAGGACGAGGACATGGTGCGCCGCGCACTGGCGGACGAGGCGCTGGGGTACCGCCCGCCGCACTGGGCGGGCCCGGCCGCGGCGATCCACGAGCGCGGAGCCAGGCGGCGGCGGGTCCGCAGGGCGTTCGCGGCGGCGGTCGCAGTCGCGGCTGTGGGCGTGGCGCTGGCCGTTACTTCAGGCGGCGCACAGGCAGGACGCGTAGTCGCCGCGTCTGCGGTGTCGCAGGCTTCCTCGACTTCGGCCCGCCCCTCGGCGTCGGCGTCGGTCGCGGCGGTCCCGTGGCCAGCAGTGCGGGTGGTCCCGGCCGACCGGGACCTGGACTTCGGCCACCAGATCTGGATGCGGCTGACGGCCGCTGAGGCATGCGAGGCTCTGGGGCCGTACGCGACCCGCGCCTATAGCTGCAACACCATCACCGACGGGAACCAGCCGCAGGGCTCGGTGAGTGCGCGGGAAGCCGCGGACAGCTCCGGAACGCTCTACGCGCCGTTGTACCTCGGCCCGGGCGACGCGGCCCGGATGACCGTCGCGGTCCACGGCAGGACCTACCGCGCCACCGTCGTGACCCTCGCCGGGCACCCCGGCTACGCGACCGGGTTCCTCTGGCTGCCCACGGGGCCGCAACCCCCGGAACACGGTTCTGAGATACAGATCACCGTCTACGACGCCCAAGGCATGGTCCTGGCCGAAGCGGAGGTGCCCGGGATGTAGTCGCAATGCCGCTGAAGCCCTGTCACCAGCTCGTCCCGAAGGAAACCGATCATGCATCCCGCTACGCGTCGCGCAGCCGCCGCGACCCTCGCCGTCTCCGCCGCGATGGCACTCAGTGCCTGCCGTTCTTCCGGTCCCGCCGCAGGCGCCTCCGCCACCACCTCCGCGGTCGCCGCAGCGCCGAGCCCGTCCGCGTCCGCGCATGCCTCCGCGACCACCTCCGCAACCGTCTCCGCAACCTCCTCTGCGACCGCGACCGCCTCCATGACGGCGACCCCGTCCCCCACCGCCGCAGTCTGCGAGAACCTGGTGGCCACCGCTGCCGTCAAAACAGCGGTCACCCAGGCCTACGGGGCGGTGGCCCACCTGGACCACATCCAGCCCCGGGCCGGCGGCTTTCTCTACGGCGGGTGCGGAGGCGTCATGTACGCGGAGACAAGGTTCACCCCGACCGCCGACGCGACCACGAACGAGCAGGTAGCCCTCCAGGACGAGGGCAGCTCCCGGAAGTACTTCCGCCTGAGCTCCGCCGGCACCTGGACCTACCTCGGCACCGGCGGCTTCCCCGACACCGGCGGCTGCCTCAGCCAGATCCCCAGCCCAATGGCCACGATCTGGAACGGCTGCTCCACCCGCTGAACGGCACTGCGCCAGTTCCTCCTGACCGACAGCGGCTCCTTCGTCGGACAGGTTCCCCGGCCCGAGGAGGCGGGGAACCGATCGCGATGAGGCGTCCCAACTGCCCGGCCATGACCTCCCGGCCGCCGATGCCGCCACGCAGGACGGACTCCTCCATGAGGAACGCGAAGCGGCGGTCGCCTTCGTGGAGGACGCGTCGCCGCCCGATGCGGGCGGCGACGGGCCGGTCGACGTCGTCCACGAGCCCCCGGCGCTGCTGGATCGCTTGGAGGGCGGCGGCGGTGTAGGCGCCGGGTCTGGATCAGGCCGGGCACCAGCCAGAAGGAGCAGGGCACGTCCGTCTGAGCATCGCCTTCCTCGCCGGGCGCCTGGACACCACGGGCGACTGACTGCCCATCGCGTCGCCAGCCCCGCCGCGGCCGACACGAGACACAGCATCAGGCCGGTTGCCCAGCGGGACCGCACTTGGGTGACCCGAACCCGCAGATGTTTTGGCACCTGCGTCCCTGGTGACGTTGAGAGCCGAATCCCGCATGCCGGCCCGCCTCGCTGCCGGGTCCCCCTGAAGGCAGGAGTGCCATGCAGGTCACCGCAAAGCGATCCGTCGCGATCGCCGCAATGACGGCCCTCTCCATTGCCCTGACGGCGGCCGCGCCCGCCCCCGTCGAGGGTTCCGGAGAGGACCGACGCCTGCAGGGGCTGTTGGACGGGCTGGTCCGCGAAGCCGGCGGCCCGCCCGGGGCCATCGTCGTGCTCCGCAGCGACGAACGGACCATCGTCGTGCGCACCGGAACCTCCGATGTGGAGAGCGGGCGGCTGCCCCGGGCGGGCGACCACATGAGGATCGCGAGCGTCGCGAAGGCCTTCAGCGGCGCGGTGGCGCTGCGCCTCGTCAGCTGCGGGCTGCTGAGCCTCGACGACACGATCTCCAAGCGCCTGCCGGATCTCCCTGCGGACTGGGGCAGGGTGACGTTGCGCCAGCTGCTGCAACACACCAGCGGGCTGCCGGACTTCAGCCGGGCGCCAGCATTCGGGAACATCCTGAGGAAGGATCCGCACCACCGGTTCGACTCACGACGCCTGCTGCAGTTCGTCGCCGACAAGCCTTTGAATTTCACTCCCGGCAGCCGCTATGCGTACTCGAACTCCGACAACATCGCGGTGGCACTGATGGCCGAGGCCGTGACGCACCAGCGGTACGAGACGCTGCTGGACGAGCTGGTCTACGAACCGCTCGAGCTCGACGACACCAGCCTGCCGGCCGGCTTCACCCTGCCGAGGCCCTACCTGCACGGCTACGCGGTGACAGCGACCGGGCCGGAGGACGTCAGCACCCTGTTCGGCAACTCCGGCGTCTGGGCCTCCGGCGGCGTCGTGTCGACGCCACGGGACCTGGCAACCTTCGTCGCCGCCTACGCCGCCGGGCACCTCGTCTCGCCGTCGGTCCGTCGGCAGCAGCGGATGTTCATCGACGGGAACTCCGAGCCGCCCGGGCCCGGACGCAATGAGGCCGGACTGGCGATCTTCCGCTACGCCACCCGCTGCGGCGTGGTCTACGGCCACACCGGAAACACGCCGGGATACACACAGCTCGCCGTCGCCACACCGGACGGCAGCCGTTCCATGACGTTCTCCGTGAACGCCCAGATCACACCGGCCAGCAGCCCGGCCGTGTTCGCCAAGATGCGAGCCGTCGAGGAGGACTTCACCTGCGCTCTCCTGCACGCGGACTCCTGACGGCGAGGCGAGCTACTGGTAACGGTGTCGGCAGGCGGGAGCAGGCGGTCCGACCGCCGTTGTTGCACGGGGTGAGCCACCGGGACAGCGCATGTGGGGAGCAGGGGTCGACTGGGCATCCGCCTGACGTGGTTCTGGACCTTCGCGCCTGCGGGGCGCTGCCGCGGGGCCGGGAATCTCTCTGCCCATCCGCCGAGCGGGCTGTACGGATACGTACGGGAAACGTGACCTCACCCGGCTCGTGACGCAGGCTGGACGTGCCGCCTCACGCAGGGCTGGCCCACGCGGCAGTTCAACGTCACACCAGCCATCAACTGCCCTCGCCAGGGCACGACTACGGGAGAACACTGCCATGCTGAAGCTCGCAAAGGCCCGACACGCCATCGCCCTCACCGCGGCTGCTCTCGCGATCGCCGGCAGCACGGCGGCGACGGCCGTCAGCCTGGCAATGCCTGCCGAGGCCACCACGGTTGCCGGCCACGTCAAGCCGGCGTGCGTCTTCTGCTTCACCCACGCGAACCCGAACGGCGACACCGGCTGGGGCAACTGACCCCCCGAGAACTCAGGTCACGACCGCGGGCGCGAGTGCCTGGCTCTGCCCGACGTGATCGACGGCCCCGGCCTGGAGCAGACGGAGAGGCAGCACAACGCGGCCCACCGGCACCTCCTGGCCGACCTGCACGGTGACGGGCCCATCCCCGTAGCCGGTCACGGTCACCCGTATCCGCTTTCCGCTTTCCGCTTTCCGCTTTCCGTGCAGAATGTGCAGGCGATGGAGGCCACCGGTCGGCGCCTTCACGATGCCTGCGGAGTGCGGATGCGTGAGCGGAGATAGGCGACTCCGGCCGTGCCGTCGGTACCGGGCTGGTTTGCGATCATCCGTTCCACCAGCCGCAGGTGCCGCTCTTTCCAGCTCTTCGCCGCCTCACGCACGCGGTCACTCGTGCGTTCATCTCTCGTGCGTCCGCAAGCGGTGCGGGTGCGCCGCATCCGGGCTGGGCAATGTGGTGGAACAGCTCGGCGAACTGCACGGACTGTCCGCCGCTGGCCTCACCGAGCAGCGGGCGGAAGGCGGCAAAACCCTTCGCGGTCAGCGTGTCGAGCAACGTGAGCAGGCCTTCGAGCTGGCGCAGCAGGTCATGCACCCGCTGGAGTGCGACCTGGACACTGTCGTCGGGTGTGCTCCCCGACGGGCGTCGGATCTGCCGCAGCTCGACCAGGGCGTGGGCAAGAAGAAGCTCGGATGCCTGATGCACCACGATGAAGAGGTGCTCATCGCGCCACTGCGCACCGCGTGAAGCCCGGGTCTGCGGGTGCTGCAACGCGAGAAGCTGCGGCACGTGCAGATAAGTCGCGTATGGGCTCTCGACGTCAGCAGGGTCCTTGTCGTCCATGTGCTGGTCCTCAATACGCGATGACGGGATGACGGGGCAGAGGTGCGGTGCCGTATCTCCAGCAAATCCCGTTGCCGCTGTGCGCGGGCGTACCGACACCCACCCAACACCACCCCGGCACACGCCACCTGAGACACCGCCAGCAACGACCCCGATGACCTCCGCCTGGCCCAAGTCGCCGCCCGACCTGCGCGCCCTACGCCGGCGCGGAGAACTCGTCAGCGATGGGGACGACTGGGGATCGTCGACCTGTACAGCGACTACGGCGACTACGTGACGCTGCACAGCGCGGACAACCTCCACGTCCACCGGGACCGCAAGACCACGGTGGTTTCGGAGTAACCGGGCGGTGTCAGCCGTTCGGCCGTCACGCTGTGCGTGTTGATCACGGTCCGGGGCAAGGAGACTGCCGGTGAACAGGTCGCGTGAGGTGCTGTCCGAGAGGATCCGCCGAGCCCATCGCAGACAGGGGAAGTCGGGACGGGAACTCGCAGCATTGAGTGGAAACGACGAGAGGGGCGAACTCCCCGTCTACGGCGGCATCCGCGCCGCGTACACCCTCCCGGACCACTGAGTCGCCTCTGCCCGCAAGCGCGCCCCGCTACCGGGTCAATCGCGGGAACGGGACGGCCAGGTCACCGTTCACGGAAGGAGGCGACCGGCGCATGAGTCAGGCCGGACCTGCTGCCGTGTGTCGAAGCCGGCCCGGCCTGTCGTGCTGTGCTTGCCGGTTCAGCCGCTGATCTCCGAGGGGTCGGTGATGCCGCGGTCCAGCGCCGGCTCTCCCACGGCTGCCTGCTCCTCGGCGGTTGGCTGCTCCTGGGCCTGCTCGGCGTCAGGCTCTGGGTTGTTGTCCGCGTCGTCGCCGCTATTGGCGCCTCCGCCGCCCCAATTGGGCATGTTCGCTCCCCCGTCCCGTGTGGCTACTGGTCTCGTCATCGTGGCAGTCGGCCCACGCCGCGGAAATAGGGACGTAGGAAGTCGGGCCGACAGCTCCGCTTACATCCGAAGCCGCCGGACCGTCGTGCGTGGTTGTGGCCCGCACGGGCTGGGTGCGCTGGAACGACGCTACGGGCACCCACTGACTGCAGCTGGACTTCGCGTTGACCAAGGCACCACGGGCTCACGTCAGCCGAGGGGCACCGGCTCCTGGTCAAGGAGTCGTCGTCTGGTCGGCCAGCAGCAGCGCGGCCACCGACCCGGCGTCGCTGATGACCCCGGAGCGCACCAGCGACACCGCCTCGCGCAACGGGACGGTACGCACCCTCATCCATGCCTCCGCAGCGTCGCGGGTAGTCCGGCCAGCTGCCAGGTCGCGGGCGAGGTAGAAGTGGGTGGTCGCGGCTGTGGCGCTCGCCATCGGGTAGACCACCCCGAGCTGCTCAAGGCCGCCGGCCCGCCGGCCGGTCTCTTCCTCAGGCTCGCGATGGGCGCGGCCTGCGGGTCCTCCCCCGGCTCGATCCGCCGCCGGGCACGTGGAGCAATCGGCGACCTGGAAGGTAGAACTCGTCCTCCACCAGGACGGCGGAGTTGTGCTCGGTGAGGGCGACGATCCGGACCGCGTCGGCGACCGCGATGTGCTCGTAGAACGGTGGTGCAGCGGGCCCTTCTACCCGGTCGCGGAATGACAGCGGCCAGATCAAGCCCAACCGGCCTCTGTCACGCGAACGTTGCGTGCAGCGCCACCGGTTCGCTCAGGCCTCTTCCTTGCCGGTGCTGGTGCTTGCGCCCTCGATTGCCACCGCGTGCCCGCTCACTCGCACGCGCGGGTCCGTGGTGGAGGCCTCGACCCGGAGCAGGCTGGGGCGGCCGAGATCCTCCCCCTGGCGGATGGTGAGGGCACCGGAGGGCGGGAGGGCGCCCAGTGTGCGCAGGTAGCCGCCGAAGGCGGCGGCCGCGGCGCCGGTGGCCGGATCCTCGACGACACCGCCGATCGGGAAGGGATCGCGGGCGTGGAAGAGCTCCGGAGCCTCACGCCAGACCAGTTGGAGCGTGGTCCAGCCGTGACGGTGCATCACCTCAGCCAGGGCATCGAAGTCGTAGTCGAGGGCCGCGAGACGCTCGCGGGTGGCCGCGGCCAGGACCAGGTGCTCGTTTCCGCCGAAAGCGACGTGCGGCGGCAGCGCCGGGTCAAGGTCCTCCGGGGACCAGTGCAGGGCCGCAAGGGAGGCATCCACCTCCGCGTCGCTCGCCGGTCGGGAGCGGGTGGGGACGCTGGTGAGGGTCGCCGTCACGGGGCCTCCTGGCTCTGCCGAGGTGTCCAGGGCGATCTCACCCACCGGCGTGTCGAACACGAGCGGGCCAGGGCCGATCCGCTCGGCCGTCGCCACCGCGGTCGCGACGGTCGCGTGACCGCAGAAGGCGACCTCCGCAAGCGGGCTGAAGTAGCGCAGCCGGAACCGACGTGCGGCCTGATCCGCTGCGGTGACGAACGCGGTCTCCGAGTAGCCGACTCCGGCGGCGGTCGCGAGCATGGCGGCATCGTCCATCTTGGTCGCGTCGAGCACGACGCCGGCCGGGTTGCCGCCGGCGGGGTCGGTCGTGAAGGCGGTGTAGCGCAGGATCTCGGGGCGTGTCTTCAGGCTCATGCCCCTACCGTGGCACCGCTCAGACATCCGGACAAACGATGGATCCCGATCCATCCCATCGGCTTCAGCGATGGCTGCTGGCGCTATCGTCGGCGGCATGGACACCCGCCTGCTGCGCACCTTCGCCACCGTCGCCCGGACCGAGAACCTGACCGCCGCCGCGGAGCGCCTGCACCTCGTCCAGTCCACCGTGACGGCCCAGGTACAGGCGCTGGAGAAGGAGCTCGACCTGCGCCTGTTCGACCGGCTGCCGCGCGGGGTGGTGCTCACCGGCGCCGGACGCGAGGTGCTGGCGCAGGCCGAGGAAGTGCTGGAGGCCGAGTCCCGGCTGCGGGCGGTCGCCGCCTCGGCCGGTGGCGCGGACGGTCGGGTGACCGGACGCGTGGTGCTCTCGGCCGGGGAGACGCTGGTGTCGGCGCGACTGCCGGGGGTCATCGCCGCGCTGCGGCGAAGGCACCCCGGGGTCGAGGTGGACCTGCGCACCATGGGGACCGCCACCGCCGTCGCGGCGCTCCGCACCGGCGAACTGGACCTGGCCCTACTGCTGGAAGACGAGGCGGCTTTCCGCGACATCGAGTGCACGCAACTGGCCCACGAGCCCCTGGTGCTCGTCTGCTCCCCAGAGCACCCCGCCGCCGCCCGGAGCGCCACCGACTGGGCGGACCTGGCCCGCGAGGACTACTTCCTGCACGAGCAGGGCTGCTCGTACAGCGACCGCTTCATCGAGCGGCTGCTCGCCGCCGCCAAGGACGCGCCGCCCCGGATCACGCGCTTCGGCAGTCTGGAGGCGGCCAGGTCCTGCGTGGCCGCGGGCCTCGGCCTCAGCCTGCTGGCCCGCGCCAATGTCGCGGACGCGCTCGAGGGGGGCCGCCTGACGCAGGTGCCCGGGCCGCAGTTCCCCGACGTCGCCGTCCAACTGGCCCGCCACCGCCGACGCTGGCTCTCCCCTGCCGCGGCCGCGCTCACCGCGGAGCTGCCGCACCACTTCCCGCAATGAGCGCAGTCGCGCCGGCGGACAGCGGGCCCCGCCACGCGCTCGGTCGGCCGGTCACTCGGGCTCGACCACTGATCAGTTCGGACCTACTCGTCCAGGCCAAGGCGGAGGGGGCGGCCGATCGGCGCCCCCTCAGAGCAGCACAGTGGCGGGTAACGGGCCCCGCCCGTCGCCGCCAGGGCCGCTGCGGCAATCCCGGCGGCACCGAGCGGAGCCGGACACGCTACAGCGGCCGACAGGGCGGCTGACAGCCCAGATCGGGCACCACGAAACCGCTTTGGCCCGCCGCGGACGACGCGTAGCCTGTTGGACCATGTGCTACCACGCGTTCAACGGCGCCTTCCGGCACTATGTGTGCGTCGGGTGCCGGCTCGCCTTCAAGGGCAGCACGTGGCCGGTCCGGAAGCGCGTCTGTCCCGGCTGTCGTGAACAACTCGTCTTCGCCGGCTACGACTTCGCCGCGCCTCGGCGACGCGACACGAAGGCATGGTCCGTCGTTGCGACGGTGCTCGCGGAAGGGCTGACCTACGATCACCGCCCGGGCTGCGGCTGCTCGCGGCTCCCCTCGTTCCGGCCCCGGACCCAAGCGCAGGTCCGCGTCCGGCGACGCGCGGCCGAGCGGCTGGGCCTGCCTCTGTCGGTGACCCTCGCCCGCCGTGACGCCTTCACCCCGGAGAGCCGCGACGAGCAAACCCTCCTGCCGTTGGCTGGGCGAAAAGCGAAGCGCGACACGACCTGAGCGTGGCGTCGACGCAGCATCCTCGCCCGCGTGCCCGACGACGTGGATCTGCACCCGGCACGGACAGGACTGTCCCGTGTTCACGGGACGGTACGACGGAGCCGGGCGTCAGGCGGGCAGTTGGAACCGGACAGGCCGTCGGGCACGCCGACCAGGTCGGGGTCCTCGTGGGCGGTGCGGTACAACAGCGCGTGCACCCGTCCGGTGCCGTACGGCGGGCGGTCGGTCGCGGCGTACGCGAGCACCGCACCGAGTGCGAACACGTCGCTGGCCGGGGTGAGTTCGGACCCGGTGGTGTGCTCGGGCGACATTTAGCCCGGAAAGCCCACGAGTTGGCCCTCGGCGGTGAGTGAGGGGCTGCCGACGGCCCGGCTGATCCCGAAGTCGATGACTCGCGGGCCGTCGGCGGCGAGCAGGATGTTGGAGGGCTTGAGGTCACGGTGGATCAGGCCCGCCCGGTGGATCCCGGCCAGCGCCTCCACCAGGCCCGAGCCCAGCACCCGCAGGCTGCCCCGCCTGTCACCATCTTGCCCCAGTCCCAGCCCCAGCAACGGCCGGTGGCAAGAGGCCACTTGGACAGCGAAAACGCAACTTCGACATGGCTCGCTGAGGCAGCTACCTTCACCTGGTCTTCGGCGATCGCCCACGATCGCACAGGAGTTCCTTCAGGCTGAGCCGCCCGCGACGGGATGAGTTGGTCACGCTCCACGAATCCTCGCCCCGTGCGTAAGCCGCCGAACCGGGTCCACACCAGGCACCCCCAACCAGGGAGCGACGCATGTCCCATCTTGCGCTGTACACATTCGGCGTCTTGAAGTCACCGCTCGCCGATCCCGGACCTCTCACGCGCGAGTTCTACGACACGGGCGAGGCCGTCTACCGGAAGATCAGCCAGCACCCCGGGTACCTCGCTCGCGCTGAAGCGGCAGACGGTGACCAGGGCATGCTCTTCGAGGCGGACTGGGGTGCATGGGGAGAGTTCGCCGTACCGACTTGGTACGGCAAGGGCCGTACGGTGGAAACCACCGCCCTGGCCGCGACCCTCTCACTCTGGACCGACCTGCGCCCCGCCTTCGACGCCGTCTACACCGGTCTGCACCGTGAGGCGCTGAACAGGCGTTACGACTGGTTCGAGAGGACAGGGCATCCAAATTACGTGTGCTGGTGGGTCTCCGACGACGTGATACCCACCTGGCGGGACGGGGTTTCCAGGCTGGAGCACCTCCACGGCCACGCCTCCGCGCCGCACGCCTTCACCTTCCACGACTCGTTCGCCCCGGACGGAGCTCCGACCAGGATCAGAGGATCCCTGTAGTCGAGCCGGTCTTCCAAGCGGGCGACGCGGCAACCCCCAGGGCGCCACTGCCACTGACCGGACATCGGCTCTCGGAGAGCGGCTGTGACCACAGGAGGACGCAGCGCGGTCCGGTGGCCGGCGGCGCCGAAGTCACCACAGCAACGTGTGAGATGCCGTGGCCGGGCACCGAACTGCGGCCCGCCAGGCTCGGGCCTCAACCGCTGTGCTGCGTCCGCGGATTCGGCCGCTGATCCGCATGCGGTTCAACTGCCCTGTGACCGCGAAGACCTCTTCGATCTCCCGTTTGCCGTCGGTGCGCCACCCTTCCCCGGCGACGCGCAGCACTTCATTCCCAATTCCCAGCGGCGGCTCGACGAGGAGCCCGGCCCCTCAGGACCGGGCTTCTCGTCGGTTCGTGCTACCGCGTGGTCGACGTCAGCGCAGGACGGTCAGGCTCTCGCGCGCCTGGTCCTGCGTGGTGGGCATGAGGTCGGGGCTGGAGACGAGGAGTGCACCGGCCTCCGAAGCCGCGTTCGCCTTGTAGGAGACCACGCGGAGCTGGACCCAGGTGGAGGCGGAGGCGTTGTTCGCCAGGCCGCCGGCGACCACCAAGCCGGAGTGGGTGACGTCCTGCCAGTGCGCCTTGACGTTGCCGTGGGCGCCGACCCAGTCGTAGAGCCCGAGGTCCACCTGGTTGACGGGTCCGAAGGCGAAGGCGTCGGGTGTGACGCGCAGCGGCTCGGCGATGGCCGCGCCGCTCTGGTTGGTGACGGTCACCTTCTCCCAAGCCGGGTGGCCCGGGGCCACCTTGGTGCCACCGGCCAGCGAGAGCAGGACCGGGCCGCCGGTGGTGCCCTTGCCGACGTTGAGCTGGGTCCCGTAGTTGCCGTGGCCGTGCAGGGTCTTGCCCTGCTCCTCGAAGGTGACCCAGAGGTCGACCGTGCCGTCGTTGGCCGGCCAGTTCTTGCTGACGCCGACGGAGACCTGCCACTCGAAGGTGGTGTGGGCCGGGATCGTGAAGGCGCCGTTCGGGTGCCCCTTCGGGAAGACCGTCGCGTCGAGGCCGAAGTCCGGCGCTCCCTGGGAGGGGGAGTAGGCGCTGGCGGGCGTCGCGCCCTCGGACGTCGCCTTGAGGGACAGGCTGCCGGGCTTCAGCGCCAGCGGGCCGCTCCAGATGCTGACGTCCTCGAGGTTGATGTCAGCGGTCTTGGCCGTGGTGTTGGCGGCCTTGATGGTCACGGTCTCGGTCGGCCCACCAGGCTGCAGCGCCTTGCTCGGAGCGTCTGCGGAGACGGACAGGGCGATCGGCAGCGTGGGCCCGACAGGGGCGGCCGCGTTGGCAGCGGCGGGAAGCGCCGCGGCTATGCCGACGGTGAGAAGGGCTGCCGAGGCGGCGGTGGCAAGGGTGCGAGAGCCCACGGGCACTGATTCCCCTCGATCATGCGGACTGTGCCGCAAAAGTTAAGTGGGAGCGGCGCCTTGGTTCCCCCGGCGACCTGCTCCGTGCACTGAACATTAGTCACAGGAGACTCACGGTCCCCGCACTTCATGGTGACAGGTCGGTAAGAGGCGGTGGTCAATCCCCGGGGATCCGGACAGGTCCGACACATCCGGCGGCATTCGTGGCGTACTGGCGGCACATCTTGCGCGGTCTCGTCCGTCGGACCACGGCGAGGACGCCGGCCGGGCGAGGGCTCCGGGCCACGCTCGGCCGGGGACAGAACCGAGCCGCCGCCTGGGCACTGCTCTCCCGGCGACAGCTCGCCGAGAGGCACGCGGTGGCGCAGGAGCACCACCGTTTCGCCGCGGCGACCGCCTTCCGCCGGGCAGTCGAGCCCATCGCGCCCCGAGGCCTACCACCGGCAGCAGCCGACGATCGACCTCGGCGTGCAGATCCGGTCACTGACCGTCCGTCACCCGCTCGGCCAACCCGGCGCGCGCTGCCCGTCGGACGCACATAACGTCCAGGGTGCGGCGCGTGTCCGCACGCTCGACGACTTCGCACGCGGCGAGCCGGCCCGCCAGACAGGTGGAGGGCAGACACGAAGGTGCCCCGGCCCACGCCGGGGCACCGCCGTCCCCCCGCACCGGCCAGCGGTGGTGGTACGCCCGTCCGCCGCCTTCTGTCTCACCGGGCTGACGCCGCGGCGCAGACCGTAGCAGGGCCAGGTCAGCTTTGCTGGTTGGCCCTGTAACTCACCGGCACCGTGCCAGTGCCAGTGCGACTGCCACCCTGGGTGATCGCCTCGGGATGCGGCAGGCAACGTGGCCCGTGATGCTGATGCCATGAATGACACCGAAGTACTCCACTTCTGGGTCCGCAAATCCCGTGGCGACGGGATCACCGTGACGGTCTACAACGCTGCCAACGGTCAGGTTGCCGTTGAGCGGGCTGCCGGAAGCCGGCTTGAGCTGGATGCCCTGGGCGCGCAGTACGGCGTCCCGGAGGAGCAGTGGATGATCGACGACTATGCGCGGGCGGTCATCGACGCCAAGGCCGCCTGACCATGAGCTGGCGGCCGTCGCGGAGCGCTGTGCAGGCGCTCGCTCTGGACGAGCTGCTGTTTGGGCGTGAAGCGCATTCGCTCACCCTCGCGCCGGCTGGACGCCGCAGGTCTCGTTGGAGTGGTGTGGCTAGCCAGGACTGACGGGCCTTCAGCCACCCGTCTATGCTCGCCCGAACGCAAAT
>NZ_JBGCCL010000033.1:0-78226 GCF_041262505.1 Streptacidiphilus sp. MAP5-3 | reverse complement strand
AGCGTCCTCGCTGAAAATTTGCTCTCAAAAGTAACTGGCGTTGACTTTTGGCACGCTGTTGAGTTCTCAAGGAACGGACGCTTCCTTCAGCCCCGCTTCACCGGGCCCTCCGGGCGCTTCCTTCGTTTTCTACTCTATCAGAACTTTTCAGTCCCGATTTCGCAGTCCCCGTCAATCGAATTTCCGATTCTCTGAGGGAGGTTTGCCGCCCCGCTCAGCGGGGCAACTCGAAGAACGTTACGTGGCCGTACGGCCCGAGTCAAATCCATGCGCCCGGAGGAGTGTCCAGCTCCTCCAGTTCGACGCCGGGTGCTGACAGGACGACGTCGCCGGCCAGGTGGACCAGGCCTTCCTCCCCTGTCTCCAGGTCCGCGACGCGGAACCGACGCACCGTCAACGGGCCGCTGTCAGTGGTGTGTGTTTCGATGCCTTCGAGGGTCCAGCCCTGGTCCAGCGTGCGTGGGGCCAGCACGGGCTCGGTGAAGGAGACGACGCGGACGCGCGCGGAGGAGCCCTCCGGCAGCGCCAGCATCCGTGCCGTCGCGATGAGAAACGCCGGCGAGCGGCCGGTGAAGGCGTGGGCCTTCTCGTTGCCCTCGCTCGTGAACGAGAGATCCCGGTCGTCGGGGTGCGTGCGCACCCAGGTCAGCCCGGCGAGGGCGCCGCCGCGCACCTGCCAGCCGTGGCGGCGCAGTTCCAGCCGGACGGGGCGGGACCGGGAGTCGAGAGTCAGGTCGACGGAGCCGTCCAGCGTGCCGTCCGTCGCGAAGGTCTGCGCCGTGTAGCGCCAGCCGGAAGGTCCGGCGGCGCAGCTGAAGCGTTCGTCACCGAGGGAGGTGTCGTCGTGCGTGTCATGGAACGAGTAACGGCCGCTGGGCATGGGACGAGCCTATGCGCCAGCGGCCGCTGGATGATCCTCGCTGCTGCCTACCGGGAGGCAGCGCGCCCATCAGTAGCGGTAGTGGTCCGCCTTGTACGGGCCGTCGACCTTGACGCCGATGTAGTCGGCCTGCTCCTGGGTCAGCGTGGTGAGCTTGACGCCGAGCGCGTCCAGGTGGAGGCGGGCGACCTTCTCGTCCAGGTGCTTGGGCAGCGTGTAGACGCCGACCGGGTACTCCTCCGGCTTGGTGAACAGCTCGATCTGGGCCAGGGTCTGGTCCGCGAACGAGTTGGACATCACGAAGGACGGGTGGCCGGTCGCGTTGCCCAGGTTCAGCAGGCGGCCCTCGGACAGCACGATGAGCTTCTTGCCGTCCGCGAAGGTCCAGGTGTGGACCTGCGGCTTGACCTCGTCCTTGACGATGCCCGGGATCTTCGCCAGACCGGCCATGTCGATCTCGTTGTCGAAGTGGCCGATGTTGCCGACGATGGCCTGGTGCTTCATCTTGGCCATGTCCTTGGCCATGATGATGTCCTTGTTGCCGGTCGTGGTGACGAAGATGTCCGCGATCTCGACGACGTCGTCCAGCGTGGCGACCTGGTAGCCGTCCATCGCGGCCTGCAGCGCGCAGATCGGGTCGATCTCGGTGATGATGACCCGCGCGCCCTGGCCGCGCAGCGACTCCGCGCAGCCCTTGCCGACATCGCCGTAGCCGCAGACGACCGCGACCTTGCCGCCGATCAGCACGTCGGTGGCGCGGTTGATGCCGTCGATCAGCGAGTGGCGGCAGCCGTACTTGTTGTCGAACTTGGACTTGGTCACCGCGTCGTTGACGTTGATGGCCGGGAACAGCAGGTTGCCGTCACGGTGCATCTCGTAGAGGCGGTGGACACCGGTGGTGGTCTCCTCGGTTACGCCCTTGATCTCGGAGGCGACCTCGGTCCACTTCTTGGGGGTCTCCTTCAGGGTGCGGTTGAGCAGCTCCAGGATGATCCGGAACTCGTCGCTGTCCGCGGTGGAGGGGTCCGGCGCGGCGCCGGCCTTCTCGAACTCCACACCCTTGTGGACCAGCAGCGTCGCGTCGCCGCCGTCGTCCAGGATCATGTTCGGGCCGGAGTGGCCCGGCCAGGTCAGCGCCTGCTCGGTGCACCACCAGTACTCCTCCAGCGTCTCGCCCTTCCAGGCGAAGACGGGGATGCCCTGGGGGTCCTCCGGGGTGCCGTTCGGGCCGACCGCGATGGCGGCCGCCGCGTGGTCCTGGGTCGAGAAGATGTTGCAGGAGCACCAGCGCACGTCGGCGCCCAGCGCGGCCAGGGTCTCGATCAGGACGGCAGTCTGCACGGTCATGTGCAGGGAGCCGGTGATGCGGGCGCCGGCCAGCGGCTGCGCGGCGGCGTACTCCTTGCGGATCGCCATCAGGCCGGGCATCTCGTGCTCGGCCAGCTCGATCTCCTTGCGACCGAACGCGGCAAGCGAAAGGTCGGCAACCTTGAAGTCGCCGGCGTTGAGGGACGTCACGCTGTATCTCCATCACGTCGAGGTAGCGGGAGGCGGCGGTCCGGAACCCAGGTGCGTCCCGATGTGCGGGCACACCAACGCGGTCATGCCGACGGGGCCGCCGGGTCCGGGAACCCGAATGCGTGCCTCAACCGTATGACCGTTTGTTCCGGACCAGTGCGTCGGAGGCCCTCTCTCCCTCGGCGTGCCCGAGCCTGGAGCCCGGAACCTGCCGACCGCCATCAGCAGCGACGTCTGGTTCTTGAGACGAATCTACACCGTGCGTACATTCCGAGGGGCGCAAAGTGTTCGCGAGGCCGGACAGGAGTGGGACGGGATGACGGTTCCCTGGAACGGCGGCGGGCTACCACCTGCTGCCGCCGAGCGGATCGCCGGGGTGAGAGGCAGCGGGACGTGGACGTCCGCCCTCTCCACCGGCGAGTTCGCCTCGGTGAAGTCGGTCGGCTTCGAGCCGGTCGGGCAAGTGATGGGGTCGGCGGTGTTCCAGATCGCGCGCAGCGGTCGGTACTGGGGCTACCACGACTGTCTCTACAACGGCGCGGGATTCGGCTTCAGCTACGGCAACCGCGGCGACGCGCCCGTCGCCCTGTCGGGGCAGGGAGCCCCGTCGCGGCAGTTGGTCGGCGTCTTCGACCAGGCCCGCCGTACCGCGCTGGGCCGGATGACGGCCGAGTGCTCGGCGCTGGGCGGTGACGGGGTGGTGGCTGCGGAGCTCACTATGGCGCCGTTCCCCAATGCGCCCAACTGCCTGGAGTTCAAGGTGATCGGCACCGCCGTCCGGGCGCAGGGCAACGTCCGGCCGCGACACCCGTTCACCTGCCACCTGGACGGCCAGGGGTTCGCCAAGCTGGTGAGTGCAGGGTGGGTCCCGGCCGAACTGCTCGTCGGCATGTCGATCGGGGTCCGGCACGACGACTACCGCACGCAGTCGCAGCAGTTCTCGTGGCAGAACACGGAGATGACCGGTTGGAGCCGACTGATCCACGCGATCCGCGCCGACGCGCGTCAGCAGTTGCAGCTGCAGGCGTCCCGGAAGGGCGGTGACGGTGTGATCATGGCCGCCGGCGATCTGCGGGTCTGGCGGGAGTCCTGCATCCGTGCGGCCAACCGCAACAACTCCGAGCAGGAGGACCACGTGGCCGAGGCCACGATGATCGGCACCAGCATCGCCCGGTTCCGCACCGGCGACCAGAAGCCGCGCACCCTCTCGGTCATGCCGCTGGGCAAGCGTGGCGACCGGCTGCGTCAGCGGCTCGCCGCAGTAGCGTCGAGCCCGTACGCGGACCCGAACGAGTACCGGCGGCTGGCCGACGAGCTGAGCGAACTGGGGGATCAGGGATGATCCCCCACCCGCCCGGCGGCAGCTCCGTCTCTGACAGCAGCAGCGTTTCCGACAGCAGCCTTTCCAGTACTTCCAGCAACCCGTGGGGAGCCGTTCGATGAGCACGACCGATCCGACCGCGCAGGGCGTGCCCGCCGACGCGATGCGCCGTCTTGCCGAGCTTCAGCCCGGCAAGGCGGGCTCGATCTTCACCAGCGACCTCTCGGTCAACGAGTTCCTGCTGGTGCGCGAGGCCGGCTTCAAGCCGATCGGCCTGGTGCTCGGCAGCTCGATCTACCACGTGGGCATCCAGTTCGGCCGCTGGGGCAAGAACCAGGAGCTGGAGACGCTGAGCCAGGCCATGTACCACGCTCGCGAGCTGGCCATGACCCGCATGGAGGCCGAAGCCGCCGCGCTCGGTGCGGACGGCATCGTCGGCGTCCGGCTCTCCGTCGAGGCGCGGGAGTTCGGCAACGACATCGCCGAGTTCATCGCCATCGGCACGGCGGTCAAGGCGGATCACGCGCCCCCCGGCGGTGGCAGCTGGCGCAACAACAAGAACCAGCCCTTCACCTCGGACCTGTCCGGCCAGGACTTCTGGACGCTGATCCGGGCCGGCTACGCGCCGCTGGGCATGGTCATGGGCACCTGCGTCTACCACATCGCACACCAGCGGATGGGCGCGGTGTTCTCCAACATCGGCAAGAATGTGGAGATCGAGCAGTTCACCCAGGCTCTGTACGACGCGCGTGAATTGGCGATGGCGCGGATGCAGACCGAGGCCGAGGCGCTGCACGCCGAAGGCGTGGTCGGGGTTCAGCTGAACGCCCACAACCACCGCTGGGGCGGGCACACCACGGAGTTCTTCTCGATCGGCACAGCGGTCCGCCCGCTGCGTCCGGACCACGAGATCGAGCGGCCCACGATGGTGCTGAGCCTGGACGGCTGAGGCCTCCGGTGCGACGAGGCGACGCCCTGAGAGCCCGAGACAGCGAAGAGAGACGAGAGATATGAGCGAGATCGAGCTGCTGGCGGCGGCGCTGCGCCGGGACGCGGCGGATCTGGACATCTATGCCCAGGTACTGACGGGCTCCCTGGCGGACGCGCTGCCGCCCGGCTCGGTCGAGCTGAGCCACAAGCGGTCCATGTCGGACCGGATGTCCGGGCGCCCCGGAAAGGTGGAGAAGCTGGAGGTCTCCCTGGACGACCGCCGGCTCATCCTCACCCTGGCCCACGGCCGCCCCCAGGGCGAGGTGGCGACGATCGTCCGCGGCGTGGTGCTGTCGCGCAAGCAGGTCGCGCTGGACGAGTGGGTCCACGAGCTGGCGGAGGCGGTGGCCGCACGGGCCCAGTCGGACGCGCGGGCCCGGGCGGCGCTGGAGAAGTTGGTCCTGGGGCTGTAGGCCTGCTGCGGCGAGGGACGTTGCGCCCCTGAACGGTGCAACTCCCTCGCTTGCACAACCCCTGGTGTCAGAGCGTGACGGTGGCGCGGAAGAGCGTCGTGGCGGAGCCCGTCGCGGTGACCGGCGGGTTGTCGGCGGGGATGAAGCAGGACTGGCCCGGGGAGAGTGTCAGGCGCTGGCCCGCCTCGTCGGTCAGCGTGGCCTGGCCCGACGTGCAGAGCACGATCTGCGGGGTGCCCGTCGGCAGCGGCCACTCGCCCAGCTCGTAGCGGGAGAGGCGGAACTCGTCTATCGGGACCGGGTACAGCTGCTCGCCCGGGTTGTCGGGCACGCTCTGGGGCGGGACCACGCTCGGCTCGGTCGCCTCGAAGCGGACGACCGCGAGCAGTTCCGGCACGTCGATGTGCTTCGGCGTCAGACCCGCCCGCAGGACGTTGTCCGAGTTGGCCATCAGTTCCACGCCCAGGCCGCGGAAGTACGCGTGCGGCACGCCCGCGCCCAGGTAGATCGCCTCACCGGGGCGGAGTACCACGTGGTTGAGCAGCAGCGCCGAGAGCAGGCCCGGGTCGTTCGGGTAGTGGTCGGCCAGCGCGGCGTAGTCGGCCAGCGCCACGGCCTCGTCGGAGGCTTTGTCCGAGGCCTCGTCCGAGGCCTCGTCGGCGGACGCGGCCTCCGCTGCCAGGCGGCGAAGGGCGTTGCCCGTCTCGGCGACGAGCGCCGGGACGGTCGCCTGATCGAGCGTCAGCACCAGCGTGAGAGCCTCCCGCAGGGCCTCCGGCTCGGGCTTGGTACGCAGGACGTCGGCCACCGGCCGGAGGCCCGGGACGCCGAGGCGCTCCAGCAGCGCGGCCGTCCGCTCCGGGCGGCGGAAGCCGCAGACGCCGGTGAACTCGTCCAGCGCGCACAGCATTTCGGGCTTGTGGTTCGCGTCTCGGTAGTTGCGCTCGCGGGCATCCAGCGGGATCCCCCGCGCCTCCTCGACGACGAAGCCCGCCTTGGCCTGCGCCAGGTCCGGGTGGACCTGGACGGACAGGGGTTCACCGGCGGCGAGGACCTTGAACAGGAACGGCAGCGTCGGACCGAAACGGCGCACCGTCGCCGCGCCCAGTTCGCGCTCCGGGTCGGCCGCGATGACCTGGTCCAGGGTCTGCGGACCGTGGCCGCGGTCGACGCCGGAGGGAGCGCCGGGGTGGGCGCCCATCCACAGTTCCGCCTGCGGGTCCTCGGTGGGTTCCGTCCCCAACAGCGCCGGCAGCGCGGTGCGCGAGCCCCAGGCATACGGACGGATGGTGGTGGCGAGGCGGTCCATACGGGTCAGTTACCTTCGGTCTCTGCGGCCAGTCCCAGGTAGACGGCGGCGAAGTCGGTGAGGGCGATGAGTTCGGCCAGGGCCTCGATCGGATCGGTCCGGATCGACGTGAGTTCGCGAAGCCCGACCTGGTGATCGGCAGCCAGCCGGTGCGCCCGCGCCACGGTATGCCGGGCCGCCGGTGTGCCGCTGTCCGGGAGGTGATCGGCGAATGGATCCTCGGTGACGTCCCGACTCGCGTCGGCACCACCGTCCGGGCCGGGCGCGAGGTCGGCGCTGCCGTGGCCGGCCTGCGGAGTGTGCCGGAGCAGCAGCACCTCGATGCGCAGTGCGCCCTCGTCCTCGACGCGGTCGCGGAAGAAGTCGTCAGGACCGGCGCCCGCGCCCAAAGTGCCGGTGAACAGGCCACGTTGGGTGTTGAGCGCCTCCGGCAGGGTTCCGGTCAGCGCCGGGCGGGCGGCGTGGTCGGCCAGCATCGCCGCGAAGCGGCGTGCGGCTGCGGCGGCGCAGTCCCCGTCGCTCCACAGCACCGGCAGTGCGGTGGCGAGTCGTGCGGCCAGCGCCTTGGCGGGGTTGCTGTAGGTCTCGGCGGCGGGACGGCAGCGTACGGCGACCTCGTCGAGCCGGTCCGCTGCCGCCTGGAGCGCGTCGGACGCGATCGGAACCACGCCGATCCGCTGCGCGAGTGCGAGGAGCGGGGCCAGCAGACCCCAGAAGTCCGAGGGGTCCTCACGCGGGAGGTCCGCATCGGGGCCGTCGCCGTAACCGTCGAGAGCCGCCGCCAGGCCCGGCGTGTAGGGCAGGGGCATCCCGCGGGACTGCACGGCCGCCTCGGCCAGCCGGGACCCGGCAGGCGCGATCGCGACGATCGAGCAGCCGCGCTGGTACGCACGCTCGACCAGGGTGATCAGCCCCGGGCAGCTGCCGACCGACGCGGCGACGACCAGCAGGTCGGCCGGACCGACCCAGCCCGGCAGCGCCCAGTCCATAGCGAGGGTGAAGTCGTCGCTCCGGGTCACCGGGTGGATCAGCGCGGGGTCCGGCTCCGCCGGTCCGGGGCGCAGCACCAGCACCGGGCAGGCGCTGCCGCCCAGCCCGGCCAGCACGTCGCCCGCGAGGGCGGCGGCGCCGTGCCCGGCGACCAGGACGGCCCGCGGCCGCCCCTCCGGGCGCAGCCCGGCCAGACCCGCCTCCTCGGCGAGCCGCAGGCCGGTACGCACCCGTGCACCGGCCGACGCCAGCGCGAGCAGCGCGCCCCGCGTGTCCGCACGGACGAGCTCGTCGGCGTCGTCGAGCAGCCGCTCGTCGATCATGCGGGCCGTCGGGCCTCGTCCACGAGCAGCACCGGGATGCCGTCCCGCACGGGGTAGGCGAGACCGCAGGTGCTGCTGGTGCAGAGCAGTTCCGCCGCCTCGGCGTCCTCGCGCAGGGGTGCGTGGCACGCGGGGCAGGCGAAGATCTCGAGCAGGGCGGGTTCAATGCTCATGTCGCTGGCGCTCCGGGAGTCGATAAGGGTTCCTTCGGCAAGCAGGGTACTTGCCCTTGCTGGGGCCGCGGGCCCCGCCTGCCACAGGACATGCAAGCGGGGGAAGTTGCGGCTGCCTGAGGAGCGCGGGGCTCTGGGTGGTGCAACCACTTACGCCGTCAGGCGTCAGGCGTCAGGCGTCAGGCGCGGACGATGGCGAGGACCTCGTCGCGGAGCTTGGACATGGTGGCCTCGTCGCGGGCCTCGACGTTGAGGCGCAGCAGCGGCTCGGTGTTGGAGGCGCGGAGGTTGAACCACCAGTCGGCGCCGGAGACGGTCAGGCCGTCCAGCTCGTCGAAGGTCGCGCCTGCGGCGTCCGCGTACGCGGCCTTGACCGCGGCGACGCGCTCGGACTGGTCGGCGACGGTGCTGTTGATCTCGCCGGAGCTGACGTACCGGTTGTACGCAGCGGTCAGCTGCGACAGCGGCTGGTCCTGCTCGCCCAGCGCGGCCAGCACGTGCAGCGCGGCCAGCATGCCGGTGTCGGCGCGCCAGAAGTCGCGGAAGTAGTAGTGCGCGGAGTGCTCGCCGCCGAAGATCGCGCCGGAGTTGGCCATCTCCTGCTTGATGAACGAGTGGCCCACGCGGGTGCGGACGGCACGGCCGCCGTTCTCGGCGACGATCTCCGGGACGGCCCAGGAGGTGATCAGGTTGTGGATGATCATCGGCTCGGTCTCGCCCGCGGCCTTGGCCTTGGCCAGCTCGCGGACGGCGACCAGCGCGGTGATCGCGCTCGGGCTGACCGGGTCACCGTTCTCGTCGACGACGAAGCAGCGGTCGGCGTCGCCGTCGAAGGCGAGGCCGAGGTCGGCGCCGACCTCGCGGACCTTGGCCTGGAGGTCGACCAGGTTCTTCGGGTCCAGCGGGTTGGCCTCGTGGTTCGGGAAGGTGCCGTCCAGCTCGAAGTACATCGGGACGATGTCCAGCGGCAGGCCGCCGAGGACGGTCGGGACGGTGTGGCCGCCCATGCCGTTGCCCGCGTCGACCACGACCTTGAGCGGGCGGATCGAGGTCAGGTCGACCAGGCCGCGCAGGTGGTCCGCGTAGGCCTGCAGCTCGTCCTGCTGGGTGACGGCGCCGACGGTGACGGACGCGTCGGCGGCCGGGACGGTGACCTTGTCATCCGCGCCGATCCACGACTGCACCAGCTCGCGGATCTCGACCAGGCCGGTGTCCTCGCCGACCGGGGCCGCACTCTTGCGGCACATCTTGATGCCGTTGTACTGGGCCGGGTTGTGGCTGGCGGTGAACATCGCGCCGGGCAGATCGAGCTTGCCGCTGGCGAAGTAGAGCTGGTCGGTGGAGCAGAGACCGATCTCGACGACGTCCGCACCGCGGGAGGCCGCGCCCTCGGCGAAGGCGCGGGCCAGGGCCGGCGAGGAGGGGCGCATGTCGTGACCGACGACGATCGCGTCGGCACCGACGACCTGGACGAAGGCGGCCCCGAAGGCGCGGGACAGCTCCGCGTCCCACTGGTCCGGCACGACACCTCGGACGTCGTACGCCTTCACGATCTGCTTGAGGTCACGCACTGCGGTTCTCCGCCATTCTGTGGGTGGTCTGTGTGCCTGGGGCGCGTCTCCGTGCCCCTGGCCACGGCCCGTGTCCGTGGGCTAGGCACGATACCGGGTACGGGTGAGCAAAGGGTTAGCACCACGTGACCGGACGTACCGACACCTGTGCACCAGACGTCGCGGGCACCGTCCGGGCACCCGCCGACCACGTCCCGGGCTTATTCCTCCGGCGTGCGCAGCACCCGAAGGTGGCCTCTGCGGCCGACCTCGGTGGGATCCGCCTCGGAACCGCCGTCCTGGCGGCGCGCGGGCGGGCGGGCGACCTCGCGGACCGCGTTGGCCAGCGCCTCCAGGTCGTCCCCGGACGGGCGGATCGGGCCGGAGTCGATGGTGAGCCGCACGACCTCCCAGCCGCGCGGGGCGGTCAGCCGCTCGGAGTGCTGGGCGCACAGGTCGTAGCAGTGCGGCTCGGCGTAGGTCGCGAGAGGGCCGAGGACGGCGGTGGAGTCCGCGTAGACGTACGTCAAAGTCGCCACTGCGGGACGGCCGCAGGCGGTACGCGAACAACGACGGACAGGGCTCACGACGTTGGACGGTACCGCACTCCTGACCGGGCCGCGAAGACTCTGCCCTGGATCAGCTCCCGTGTCGTCCCGGAGGGGTCCGTTCCGCCCCCTTTACAAGGGCTCACCAGGGCCGGTACGCCCTCTCGACGACCGCCGCCCGCGACGTCCGGGCGGCTTGGAACGGCGGCCCTGGTGGCGTCCCGACCGCGCTCCGGTCGCGCCCGAGTGGTGTCCGGGTGACGTCCGGGCGCACCGCCTGCGCCGCGCACGCATCACTGTCGGTGGCAGTGGATACGCTTGGTGGTGATGGAGAGACCACCCGTATCGACCTCGACCCCGCCCGCTGCCGTGTCACCGCGACGTCGCCGTGACCGTCACGGCCGGGGCATGCGCGGGCCGCTCGCGCCTCGGCAGGTGCCGATCGCGCTGAGCCGCTCGGAGCTGTTCGACGACTACGTACGCGAATCCGTGGAGCGGCTGGAGCGGCGCTGGCCGCAACTTGAGGAGGTCGAGTTCGCGGTCCAGGACGTCCCGGCGCCGCTGCCGGGCGAGCCTGAACCGGTGATCGACGACGTGCGGGCGGACGAGGTGCCGCTGGGGCGGCTGATTGCGGCGGTCAGTGGTACGCCGGCGCGGATCGTGGTGTACCGGCGTCCGGTGGAGATCCGGGCCAAGGGCCGCGACGAGCGGGCGGCGCTGGTGCACGACGTGATGGTGGAGCAGGTGGCCGAGCTGCTCGGGGTGGAGCCGGAGGCGGTCGATCCGCGCTACGGCGAGGAGTGACGGGCGAGCGCCCGCATTGACGAGGGCCTCCGGAGGGACGACGCGTCCGCATTGAGCACGCGTCCACATTGACGACGGCGCCCCAGTGGCGGCGGCGCCCCGTGGACGACTGTGCCCCGTGGACGACTGTGCCCCCGCGCGGTGGGACCGCGCAGGGGCACGAGACACGAGGGACCAGACCGGTCCGGGAATCCCTACTGCACCAGGATCGCCGCGTTGCGGATGACGGTCGGGACGAGCACGGTGCTGCGGTCGTCCGGGATCTGCTGGATCGTCAGCCCGTCCCTGTTGTTGATCTCACGCGCCGCATAGATCGGGCCGCCCGAGGTCGGGGTGACCGTCACGCCGAAGGCGGAACTGCCGCCCGGGGCCTGGAGCGGGACCGAGACGGTCGAGCCCGCCGGGATGTGGACGCTCTTGGTGGCCGGGGAGCCGCTGCTCCCGAGCGAGGTGACGGTGACGTCGGCGGCCCCGTTCGGCGCCGTCAGCAGCAGCGTGTTGCCGGAGGAGTTGCCGGCGACGGTGCCGCGCTGGGTGATCGGCGCGACACCTGCCAGGTAGGCGGTGTCGTTCGAGTTGCCCGTGCTGATCCCGGCCACGAAGGGGACGGCGCCGGCCTTCGGGTCGGTCGGCGTGAGCTCCAGCATGCCGCCCTGACCACGCGTCAGGTCACCGAGCGAGAAGCTGCTGAGCGTGCCGGCCTTGATGTGGACGGTCTCATGCCCGGCCGGGGTGATCAGGCCGCTCTGCGAGGCGAGCTGGAGCTTGAGGTCGGCGTCCTGGCCGCCCGGGACGTAGACGTCGAGGTTGTACTGGTGGAGGTCTCCGGGCAGCCCGGGGAGGTAGGCGCTGCTGCCCTGGGTGGTCGCGGGGACCCAGTCGGATCCGGAGTTGGTGTCCATGTGCAGGGCCGCCGCGATCTGGCCGCTGCGGACCATCACGTGGACCGCGAGGTCCTGGCCGCCGTTGCCGGGCTGCACCAGCGTGGACAGCAGCAGCGAGGTGCTGCCGTCGGCCGGGATGGCGATGTTCGACGCCGCGGTGGAGGTCACCTCGCCGTTGGGGCCGAAGACCTGGATGTCGGCGTCCGCCGCGTCCGCCTGCGGGTTGGAGAGCTCGACGTAGCCGGAGCTGCCGTTGTTCGAGTCGGCGCCGACGAACCAGAAGTCGGTGCCGGGGGTGGTGCACGAGGTGCCGGAAAGCGTCGGGCCGGACTCGGTCGTGGTCTGCTGCACCGTGAAGCCGGGGGCCAGCGCGCCGGTCCCGGTACCGAGCATCGCGGGCGCGTTCTGCCCGGACGGCGCCTTGGCCGTCGTGCCGCCACCGGTCTGCGTCTGCTGCGCGATCGGCGGGTTGGACGACGCGGCCGACGGCGAGGCCGAGGCGTTCGGCGCGGCGGAGGCAGAGCCGGAGGCCGAGGACGACGGCGAAGAGGACGAGGACGCGGACGCGCTCGGCGAGCTCGAACCCGCCCCGGAGCCCGGCGCGCTCAGCGGGGCCAGCGCCGCGGCCGCGGACGAGCCCGACCCGCCCGAGCCACCGGAACCCGAGGCGGAGCCCGAACCCGAACCGCCGGAGGGCGCGCCGGGCACCGCCAGGCTGTAGAGGCTGCTGCCCGACTGGCCCTGCAGCGGCGGCGGGCAGACCACGGTGGCCTGCGAGACGGCGGTGGCGACGCTGCTGCCGCTGGCGGCGGCCTCGCCCTGGGGCGGGTGGATCTCGGCGATGCCCAGGGTCAGGGCGAGCACCCCGAGCGCGCCCAGCAGGGACTGGGTGGTCCGGTTGATCATCTGTCAGTTCCCCTGGTCCTGGCCGTGGCCGTGCTGTCCGCTGGAGCCGCTCGGTCCACCGGTTCCCCCGTCGCCGTTCAGCCACGGGTCGTCGGGCTGCAGCGAGCCGAACCGGCCCTGCCCGGCGCCCGAGACGTCCCAACCGTAGGACTGGTCCGGAACCCCCTGACCCTCGGGTCCGCCGGGCACGCCCTGCGGGTAGTAGCCCTGCTGGTCGAAAGCCTGCTGGTCGAAGCCCTGCTCCGGGGCGTAGCCCGGCGCGCCGTAGCCCGCCTGCTCGTAGCCCGCCTGCTGCTCGTAACCGGCCTGCTGCTCGTAACCGGCCTGCTGCTCGTAACCGGTCTGCTGCTCGTAGCCGTAGCCCTGGTGGGGCTGGGCGGACGGATCGGCGTAGTACAGCTGCTGCCCCTGGTAGCCGCTCTCATAGGACGGGTCCTGGTAGTAGCCGCCGCCCTGCTGCGGGTAGCCCTGCTCGTAGCCGTCGGGCTGCGCGCCGGTTGCCGAGCCGACGCCTGCGAAGACATCCGGCTGGGCGGCCGGCTCCTCGGCGTCCGGGGTGCCGGGGATACCCGAGTCCTCCTGGCCTTCGGCGGCTGCCGCCAGGCGGCGGGCCCGGCGGGAGCCGGGGACGACCGGCTGGTCCACCGACGCACCGCCGCTCTGCATGGCCGCGGACGCACCGGCGCCGACGCCGGAGGGCGCGAGCGGGTCGTCGCCCTCCTCGGGGCCGTCGTCGTCGATGGTGCGGCGGCGACCCGGAAGGGCGAGCACGACGAGCGCCAGGGCGAGCGCACACTGCGCGACGACCCAGCCGAGGTGGATCGGGCTCTCGCTGTAGCTGACGGACAGCTGCCCCCCGGAGGCCGGCAGGGCGAAGCCCTGGGCCCAGCCGTCGACGGTCTGCGGGGTGAGCGCCTGCCCGTCGAGGGTCGCGTGCCAGCCGGAGTCGGCGCTGTCGGCGAGCCGCAGGACGCGGCCCTGCGGCCCTGCCGGGACGGTGGCGTCCACATCGACGGGATCCGCCGAAACCGTGACATCCGGGCTGCCCTGACTGCGGATCACCACCCGCGAGGTGGTGGCCTGGACGCGCCACAGGCTCGCCTGCTGCTGCTGGTTGACCCGGGCCAGGCCCGGCGTGGCGTCCAGGGTGGTGTTCAGCGCACCGGGGACCGGGGCGAGCACCTCGACGTACTGGACCGCGAAGTCGGCCAGCCCGGTGGCCTGGTTGCCGCCGGAGCCCGCGACCAGGCCGCCGACCAGCTGGTCCAGGGCGGTCGTGGCCGCCGAGGTCCCGGCCGCGTCCGCGACCTCGGTACTGCCGACGGTCGGGCCCGCGCCGCGCACCAGTGCGTAAGAGGCGACCTGGCCCTGGTCGCCCATCCGGATCACCAGGGTGCGGCTCTGGTCGGAGCTCTGGGCCTCCTGCACGATGAACGCGGGGACGAGCCCGCCGCTGCCGCGCTGCAGCGGTCCGTCGGCGCCCCGCAGCACCCACCAGCCGGCGGCGGCCACGGGCGCGAGAGCCGCGGCGGCCAGCACCAGGGCGGCGACCGGCTGTCGCCAGCCGAAGTTGATCGCGGCGACGCGCTCGCGGGCGTGGTCGGCGCCGATGGCGGCGGCGGCCAGCAGCGCGATGCCGGTGATCAGCGTGGTCGGACCGGCCCAGGCCGGGACCGCCGTCTGCCCGGGGCCGGGCACGACCGAGACCGTTCCGGCGACGGCGGTGCCGAGCATGCCGACGGCCGCCGCACCCCAGACCGCGACGACCGCGCGACGGCGGTCGGCACGCAGCAGCGCGGCCAGCGCGGCGAGCAGGACACCGACGATCAACAGCCCGGGGACCGTGCCACTGCCGCCCGGGTCGAGCGTCAGCAGGTCGACCGGCGTGGCCGGAGCGCCCACCAGGCCGGGGATGCCCGCCTCCAGCAGGAACCGGCTCGGGTGCAGGAAGAGGGAGAGCGACCACGGCGCCAGGACCAGCAGCGGCGTGCCGACGATGGCGACCACGCGCGGGCCGAGGCGGCGGAGGGCGTCGACACCCTGGCCGAAGGCGCCGCCGCGCAGGAACGCGGCCAGCAGCGCGCCGCCCGCCAGCAGCAGACCGAGCAGCCAGGCCAGCGGCACGAACGCGGTGCAGAGGGTCAGCGTCAACGCGGCGACCCAGGCGCTGCGCCAGCCGGGCCGACCGCCGCGCGCCGCCGTCTCCCGGCGGATGCCGAGGCCGACGGCGATCGCCGCGGCGCGGGCCAGCGGCGGCAGCAGCACGGCGAGCACGGCGGTGCCGATCCGGCCCTGCGCGATGGCGCCGGTCGCGGCCGGCAGCACCGCGTACCCGGCGCTGGCCCAGGCCCGGACCAGCCGGGAGTCGATCAGCGGGCGGGAGACCAGGTAGGCGGAGACACCCGCGAGCGGCACCGAGAGCAGCAGGATCATGGTCATGGCCAGACCAGGGCTGCCGAAGGTCAGGCTGGAGAGCGCGGCCAGCACGCCCAGGTAGGGCGGCGCGCTGCCGGCCGTGCCGACGCCGTCGGCCTGCCAGCTGGACGCGAACTGCTGCCACAGGTCGGTCGCGCCGCCCGGGGTCGGCAGCAGTGCGCCGCCGTAGAGGGCGCCGCTGCCGAGCAGGTTGCGGCAGGCGATCAGAGACAGCACCAGCAGCCCGGCGAAGAGCACCGGCGCGGGCTTGCGAGCGATCCGCTTGACCGTCGCGAACTGCTCGATCTCGAGGATGTCGCTGTCGTCGTCGATCGGGCCGGACTCGACCGCGCCGTGGCGGCTGGAGTAGGCCTCGTTGGCCCGGTTGCCGCCGAACTCGGCGATCAGGTTCTCCACGGCGGCGCGCGAGGTGGCGCCCAGGGCCGGGAAGAGGGTGCCGTCGTCCAGCGCGTCCGCGGCCCGGGTGCGCCGCCTGCGGGCGCGCCCGGTGAGCAGCGAGCCGAAGCGCAGCATCACATGGCTGAGCCCGGCGATCTCGTCGACGGCGAGGCCGGGGGTCTTGCCCAGGGTGTAGCCGAGGGCGCGGATCAGCGTGCTGAGGGTTATCCGCAGCAGCAGATACGGCATCAGCACCGCGCTGGAGTTGGCGAGCAACGTGTAGACCGCGCCCGCCTTGTCGATGCGGTGCGGACGGTCGGGCTTGGCGCAGTCGATCGGACGGCGCTCGCGGCTGGCCGCCTCCGCGTGGCGGAGTATGGCGTCGGGCGCGACGACGGTGCGGTGCCCGGCGGCGGCGACGCGCCAGCACAGGTCCACGTCGTCGCGCATCAGCGGCAGTTGCTTGTCGAAGCCGCCGATCTGCTCGAAGACGTCACGGCGGATCAGCATGCCCGCGGTGGAGACGGCGAGGACCGGACGGACCTGGTCACGCTGGCCCTGGTCCTGCTCGCGCCGGTCCAGGCCGGTCCAACGGCGGCCGGAGCGGGCAATGGAGACGCCGACCTCCAGCAGTTGGCGCCGGTCGTACCAGGAGCGCAGCTTGGGGCCGATGACGGCCGCGGTCGGCGTGGTGTCCGCGACCTGGAGCAGCTTGCGCAGCGCGTCCGGGTGCGGTTCGCAGTCGTCGTGGAGCAGCCAGATCCACTCGACCAGCTCGGTACGGCCGCTGCCGCGCATCTGCTCGTCGGCCAGCTCGTCGTGGTGGCCGAGCGGGTCGCCGAACTGGTCGTGACCGACCTCGTCCGGGTCGAGCGGGTCGAAGCCGTTTGTGATCGAGTACGGCAGGTTCTCCGCGTAGATCGGCGAGAGGCCGCGCACGGTCTCGTTGACGGCGGTGCCGAAGCCGGTGCGGCGGCCGTACTGAAGCACGGCGTCGGAGCCGAGGGCCTCGGCGAGCAGGCGCGGTGTGGCGTCGGTGGAGCCGGTGTCGGCGGCGACGATCCGCTGCACCGGCCGGTCCTGCTCCAACAGACCACGCAGCACCCGCGGCAGCCAGCGTGCGCCGTCATGGGCGACGAGCACGGCGGTGACCAGGTGGCGCGGGTAGGCCGGGGCACGCCCGGCACCCGGTTGCCCAACGGCCTGGTGGGAATAGGCAGACATCGCTTGTGCGGACCCCGGTTCGCTTCGCTTCGCTGATGGCACGACGCGGGCGCGCGTCAGGCGCTCCGCTGGCGGACCACACTAACGGGTTGCTGTGGGGTGCGGTGAGGGCTGTCGGGCACGAGCACCCCGACCACTCCCCCCGGCCCGCGACTCAGCCGCGACCCACCTGCGGTTCAGCTGCGATGTCATCCCCCGATGGTGCTGTACGGGTACAGCGCTCCCCGCCCGGTCCCTGCGCACACACCGTCACTCTTCGAGCGGACGTGCGATATGCGGAGGAATCGGGCACCGCTTGCTGAAGGCGGGTCAGACCACGGCCTTCTTCAGGCGGCGGCGCTCACGCTCGGAGAGACCGCCCCAGATGCCGAACCGCTCGTCGTTGGCGAGCGCGTACTCCAGGCACTCGTTCCGGACCTCGCACGCCAGGCAGACCTTCTTGGCCTCGCGCGTGGAGCCGCCCTTCTCCGGGAAGAAGGATTCCGGATCCGTCTGGGCACACAGCGCGCGCTCCTGCCAGCCGAGCTCCTCCTCGCCCACTTGCTCGTCGCCGACGACCAACAGATCAAAGAGCTCGCTCATTCGCGCGCCTCCTACCCCTCGTGCTTCGTGCATCCCCGTGATGCGTCCGCCGCCTGATGTGACGCTTGGACACGGGTGAAATTACATGTGCGTTCTTTCGCCGCAGTCAAGCTGTGGTCTGGTATTGGGCCAAGGATTCACTCCCCGGAACCAAGCGATCACCATAAGTGTGCAAATCCGGACAAACCGGAATGGCAGGCACTGGACCACACAAGGCCTGGTGGGAAGTGTCGAGGGCGGCGTTCCCGCCCTCGTGTCACTCCAAACCCAAGGGAACCCCAATCCGTCGATCGGGTGATTCAGCCCCATCCGCCCCAGGATGAACGACACGACACGCCCCGGCAGGTGAGTTGACAAGGCGGTCTTGACAAGGTCTGCTTGCACCATGTCTTTGCACCGCGCCGCGTCGAGCCGTCTCCACGGCTCGCTTCGTCGTGCCGCGAGTGCGCTGTGTTGTCGCTGTAGCTAGGGCCCCGTCTCTTTCCCCAGCCGCTACAGCTTTCGAAGGACACCACAGCCGTGACGTCTTCCGTCTCTTCTTCCACGCTTTCCCCACATTCCTCCCTCGAGGACTCCGTCGAGATCCGGTCCGCGTTCCCGGACGGTCTGAGCGACGTGAGCATCGCCGGGGACCCGCTCGCCTGGCCGCATCTCGCGCCCGCGCCGCTGGCCCACCCGACCACCGTCGGCGGCTTCGCCGCGCTCGCCCGCAGGGTCGCCGCCGACCGCGAGCACTGGGAGCCGCTGGTCCGCTACGACGCGCTGACGCGCTGGTACGCACGGCTTTCGACCGGGCCCGGCCACGAGGTGTGGCTGCTGAGCTGGCTCCCCGGCCAGGGCAGCGGCGCGCACGACCACGGCGGCTCCTCCGCGGTGATGACGGTGCTTCAGGGCGAGCTGACCGAGCGCTCCCCGCGCACTCCGGGCGGACCGGCCGACGCCACCGCGCGGACCCTGGCCGCCGGTTCGCAGCGTGTGATCGCGCCCGGCTACGTGCACCATGTGGTGAACGACACCCTGGAGCCGGCCGTCAGCCTGCACGTGTACTTCCCGGGCCTCACCGAGATGAACCCGTACCGGGGCTGAGACGCGGGACCGGTACCGGGGCTGAGCGGGACGCGTGCCGGGTCCGGCGCACTCCTTACGGAACGCGAACACTCCCGCCGTCCGGGGGATCTTCCGCCCGGGACCTCCTACCGTGGAGGGGTGACCGAACCATCCGCCGCCGCGGCTCCCGGCCTGCCGACCCCCGTGGCACGCCGTGTCCTGGTCGTCGACGACGACCCGACCGTGTCCGAGGTCGTCGCCGAGTACCTGCAGCACGCCGGATACCTGGTCGACCGCGCCGAGGACGGCCCGACCGCGCTGGAGCTGGCGGCCGTGCTCGGCCCCGACCTCATCGTGCTGGACCTGATGCTGCCGGGCATAGACGGCCTGGAGGTCTGCCGCAGGCTGCGCGCCGAGCCCGCGACCAGCGGCACCCCGGTGGTGATGCTGACCGCCAAGGGCGACGAGCACGACCGGATCCTCGGGCTGGAGCTCGGCGCGGACGACTACGTCACCAAGCCGTTCTCGCCGCGCGAGCTCGTGCTGCGGGTCCAGTCCGTGCTGCGACGCAGCGTCGGCGGTCCGCAGACCGGAGCGACCTCCGACGACGGCAGCCGCCCGCTGCTCGCGGGTGACCTGCGGCTCGACCCGGCCGCTCGCCGCGCCTGGCGCGCCGACCGCGAACTGGCACTCACGCTGCGCGAGTTCGACCTGCTCGCGTTCCTGCTGGCGCACCCCGGCACCGCGTTCGGACGCGAGGAGCTGATGCGCCGGGTCTGGGGCTGGGACTTCGGCGATCTGTCCACGGTGACGGTGCACGTCCGCCGACTGCGCGAGAAGGTCGAGGACGACCCGGCCGCGCCGCGGTTGATCACCACCGTCTGGGGCGTCGGCTACCGTTTCGACCCGGCCGGAGCGCCCGGCCGGGCGGCGGAGACGGTGGTGCCCGATGCACAGCAGTGACGTGTGGGTGGTGGCCGGCTACGCGGCCCTCGGCGCGGCCGTGGCCGGCCTGCTGGGCTGGCCGGTCGTGCTGCTGCTGCGGCGCCGTTCGCTGTCGTGGTCGCTGTTCATCGTCGCGCTGGTGACCGTCCTGGCGGTCGCGGCGGCGACCATCGCGGTCGCGCAGGCGATGTTCCTCTCCCGGCACGACTTCCTCGTGGTCGTGGTGGTGCTGTGCATGGCCTCGCTGGTCTCGCTGCTGGTGACCTGGCTGCTGGGCCGTCAGGTGACGCTCGGCAGCGCGCAGTTGCAGCGCGCCGCGCGGACCGTCGGCAGCGACGAGGGGTTCACCGCGCCCGTCGGCCCGTTCAGTGCCGAACTGTCCGCGCTGGGCGCGGAGCTGGCCGCGACCAACGCCCGCCTGGCCGAGTCGCGGCAGCGCGAGCGTGCGCTGGAGGCGTCCCGGCGCGAACTCATCGCCTGGATCTCGCACGACCTGCGCACTCCGCTGGCCGGACTGCGCGCGATGGCCGAGGCGCTGGAGGACGGTGTCGCCGACGATCCGCAGCGGTACCACTCCCGGATCCGCACCGAGGTCGACCGGCTCACCGGCATGGTCGACGACCTGTTCGAACTCTCCCGGATCCAGGCGGGCGCTCTGTCGCTGACGCTCTCCCGCGTCTCCGCCTACGACCTGGTCGGCGACGCGATAGCGGGCGCGTACCCGCTGGCGCAGGAGCGCGGCGTCCGGCTGGTCGGCGACGGCGTCGCGCCGGTGCCGGTCGACGTGGACCCGCGCGAGATGACCCGCGTCCTGGCCAACCTGCTGGGCAACGCGATCCGCGCGACCCCGACCGACGGCACGGTCGCGGTCGCCGCCCGCGCGGACGACGACCAGGTCGTCCTGACCGTCACCGACACCTGCGGCGGCATCGCGGAGTCCGACCTCCCCCGCGTCTTCGAGACCGGCTGGCGCGGCGCCCCCGCCCGCACCCCTCCGGCCCCGTCCTCGACCCCCTCCGGCACCGCCTCAGGCGCAGGCCTCGGCCTCGCCATCGTCCGTGGCATCGTCGAGGCCCACTCCGGCCGCGCCTCCGTCCGCAACGTGCCCGGCGGCTGCTGCTTCGAGATCACCCTCCCGACGGCGGCGACCCTTCCCACGCCGGTGCCGGTGACCGGCGGCACGTGACGTGGCAGGCGGAGCTCGCACGGCGGCAGCGTCGAGCTGAGCGCTGCGGCTCGCCGGGGGTGGCAGCGCGGGCGGTCCGAGCAGCGCCCTGGGAGGATGCGGAGATGCGCGCGGAGGAGCTGGTCGAGTCGCTCGGGCTGGAGCCCCACCCCGAGGGGGGCTACTACCGGCGGATCTACACCAGCCCGCACCCGCACCCGACCCCCGGTGGGACGCGGCCGACGGCGACGTCGATCTACTACCTGATGACGGACCGTCAGCCGGACGGTCGGCTGCACCGGAACCGAAGCGACATCCTGCACTTCTTCCTGGAGGGCGACCCCGTCGAGTACCACACCGTCGACGCGGACGGGCGGCTGCGGGTGCAGACGCTGGGTGGCGGCGCGGGCGTGCGGCATCTGCTGGTGCCGGGTGGGTGGTGGAAGGCGTCGCGGTTGCCGGAGGGAGCGCGGTACGCGCTGGTCGCGGAGGTGGTGACGCCCGGGTTCGACTTCGCCGACCACGAGTTCGCGCGGGAACAGGACCTGCCGCAGGCGCATCGCGCCGCGCTGCGGGCGTTCCTCGGGTGATGGGGTCGTGAGGCCTCGGGTGAGGGCTGCTGCTCTGTCTCCGCTGCCACGCCTGCGAGGATAGGCAGCATGCGCATCACGGTACTGGCCGGAGGAATCGGCGGAGCGCGCTTTCTGCGCGGGCTCAAGGCGGCGGTCGGTGAGACCGACGAGATCACGGTCATCGGGAACACGGGCGACGACATCCACCTGTTCGGGCTGAAGGTCTGCCCCGACCTGGACACCGTGATGTACACGCTCGGCGGCGGCATCCACGAGGAGCAGGGCTGGGGTCGGGCGGACGAGACCTGGTCCGTCAAGGAGGAGCTCGCCGCGTACGGGGTCGGCCCGTCCTGGTTCGGGCTGGGTGACCGGGACTTCGCCACGCACATCGTCCGCACCCAGATGCTCGGCGCCGGATATCCGTTGAGCGCCGTCACCGAGGCGCTCTGCAGCCGCTGGGAGCCCGGCGTCCGGCTGCTGCCGATGTCCGACGACCGCGTCGAGACCCACGTCGTCATCGAGGACCCCGAGCAGGACGGCAAGCGCCGCGCCGTGCACTTCCAGGAGTACTGGGTCAAGCTCCACGCCGCCGTCCCCGCCCAGGCGATCCTGCCCGTCGGGGCGGAGACCGCGAAGCCCGCGCCCGGCGTGCTGGAGGCCATCGCCGAGGCGGACGTGATCCTCTTCCCGCCGTCCAACCCGGTGGTCAGCATCGGCACCATCCTGGCCGTCCCCGGCCTGCGCGAGGCGATCGTCGCCGCCGACGCGCCCGTGGTCGGCCTCTCCCCGATCATCGGCGGAGCGCCGGTGCGCGGCATGGCGGACAAGGTGCTGGAGGCCGTGGGCGTGGAGACCAGCGCGGCCGCCGTGGCCAAGCACTACGGCCCGGGGCTGGTCGACGGCTGGCTGGTGCACACCACCGACGCGGACGCGGTGGCCGAGGTCGAGGCGGCCGGGATCAGCTGTCGCGCGATGCCGCTGCTGATGACCGACGTCGACGCCGCGGCGGAGATGGCCCGCGAGGCACTGGCGCTGGCCGAGCAGGTGCGCGGCGACCAGGCGAGCAACGGACAGGCGAGCAACGGGCAGGCCGCGAACGGGGAGACGGAACGCGGATGAGCGTCGAGACCGTGGAGATCGTCGGCGTCGACGGACTGCCGGAGGTCGCCGCCGGGGACGATCTGGCCGAACTGCTGCTCCGCGCCGAGGGGTTCGCGCCCGTCGACGGTGACATCCTGGTCGTCACCTCGAAGGTCGTCAGCAAGGCCGAGGGCCGGCTTGTCCAGGCGGACGACCGCGAGGCGGCGATCGACGCCGAGACCGTGCGCGTCGTCGCCCGCCGTGGCCGGACCCGGATCGTCGAGAACCGCCAGGGGCTGGTGATGGCCGCCGCCGGGGTGGATGCGTCCAACACCCCGCCAGGGACCGTGCTGCTGCTGCCCGAGGACCCCGACGCGTCGGCGCGGGCGCTGCGCAAGCGCCTGCACGAGCTGACAGGGCGCCGCATCGGCGTGCTGATCACCGACACCTTCGGCCGCCCCTGGCGCAACGGCCTCACCGACGTCGCGATCGGCGCGGCGGGCGTGCGGGTCCTGGAGGACCACCGCGGCCGGTTCGACAACCACGGCAACGAGCTGGCGCTCACCGTCACCGCCGTCGCGGACGAGCTCGCGTCGGCGGCCGACCTGGTCAAGGGCAAGACGTCCGGCCGCCCGGTCGCGATCGTGCGCGGCCTCGGACACTTCGTCACCGACCCGGACCAGGACGGCGACGGCGTCCGCGCGCTGATCCGCCCGGCGGCGGAGGACATGTTCCGGCTCGGCACCTCCGAGGCGATCCGCGAGGCCGTCACCGGACGCCGCACGGTCCGAGCCTTCACCGACGAGCCCGTCGACCCGGCCGCGGTCCGCCGCGCGGTCGCCGCGGCGATCACGGCTCCGGCGCCGCACCACACCACTCCGTGGCGCTTCGTCCTGGTCGAGAGCCAGGACGCGCGCACGCGGCTGCTGGACGCGATGCTCGCGGCCTGGAACCGCGACCTGGTCGACCTCGACGGCTGGGACCCGGAGCGGGTCGCCAAACGCGTCCGTCGCGGGGACGTGCTGCGCAACGCGCCGTACCTGGTCGTGCCGTGCCTGGTGATGGACGGCTGCCACGCCTACCCCGACGAGCGCCGGGCCGCGGCGGAGCGGGAGATGTTCGTGGTGGCGATGGGCGCGGCGGTCGAGAACCTGCTCGTGACACTCGCGGGCGAGGGGTACGGCTCGGCGTGGGTGTCGTCGACGATGTTCTGCCGCGACACGGTCCGCGAGGTGCTGGCCCTCCCGGCGGAGTGGGACCCGATGGGCGCGGTCGCCGTGGGGCGGACAGCGGACGCGCCGAAGGTGCGTGAACCACGCGATCCAGAAGCCTTTTTGACGGTCAGATAGTTGCAGTTACCTCCAGGGGCGCGGGGCTCTGCTGACGTGCGGCTCCGCCGCGCGGGCGCGAGACTCACCGTGTGCGGATTGCCCTGCTCGTTCTGGGCTCTTCCTGCGCGGGTGGCTTAGCGCGCAGTTCCCCGCGCCCCTGACAGTGCAACCACCTGCGGGAGCGAACCCCACCTTGTCCCGCCCACGCGGCGGAGCCGCACATCTGCAGAGCCCCGCGACCCCAGGCAGTGCAACTACATCTCGCGGAGATCCAAAGGTGCGTATCGGGGCGCGCGGCGGGGCGCACCCACGTGCATGGTGTGGAGGAGCCTGCAGACGCGGTAGCGATGCGGGCGGTACGGCTCCAGCAGTTCCAGCATCACCGCGTCGTCGCTGCGCTCGCGTCCCGCGAGGGCCCAGCCGACCGTGTTGGGCAGGTGCAGGTCGCCGACCGACACCGCGTCCGCGTCACCGTTGCTGCGTTGCAGCGTCTCCGCCGCCGTCCAGACGCCGATGCCGGGGATCATGGTCAGTCGGGCCTCCGCCTCGGCCGGGGGCATCACTGAGGCCTCCTCAACGCGCGGGGCGACCCGCGCCGCGCGGACGATCGTCGCGGCGCGCTTGCCGTCGACGCGGGCCCGGTGCCAGGCCCAGGACGGGATCGTCGCCCAGTCCCGCGCCGCCGGGGGCGCGTACATGTGCGGCGGGACCTCCGCGTCGCCCGGCGCGGGCTCGCCGTATGTGCGGAGCAGCGTGCGCCACGCCTCGTACGCCTCGCCGGTGGTGACCTTCTGCTCCAGGATCGCCGGGACCAGCGACTCCATGACCAGCCCGGTGCGGCCGATCCGCAGTCCCGCGTGGCGCGCGTGCGCGTCCCGCAGCAGGCGATGGCCGTGCGGGTCGAAGGTGGACGGGTCGTCCTCCGCGCCCAGCCAACGTGGGACCGCGTCCAGCAGCCACGGCGCACCCGCGCCCCACGCGGTCGCCTCGACCGCGCCCTCGGCCGGGCGGGCCCGCAGCCGCAGCGTCCCGACGCCGGCGGGGGTGCGCGAGACCCGCCACAGCGCGCCGTCGCGGTCGCGACGGTAGGACGGGTCGAGGGGGCCGCGACGGAGAAATCCGAAGGTCAGGGCCAGGTCGAGCGGTCCGTCCGGCCGCCACACCCGCGTCGCGCAGGAGGTCGGGCGCGACGTCGGACGCGGCGTCCCGCCTGTGGTTCCGCGCCTTCGCGCAGGCGCTCCGGTCCCGCTGTTCACCTGAGTCAGGCTACCTGCACGGAAAGTTCGACGGTGGGGGTCTGGTCTCTTCGCACCGGTCACGCCGTAGGCTGGGCACCACCATGAGCCAGACACCCTTCAGCGGCGCAGAGACCCCCGCCGATCTGCTGCGCTCCCTTCTCGACGCCGATCCGGCCCGCCCGTTGATCACGTACTACGACGACGCCACGGGCGAACGCGTGGAACTGTCGGTCAAGACGTTCGACAACTGGGTCGCCAAGACCGCCAACCTGCTCCAGGACGAGCTCGCCGCCGCGCCCGACGACAGGGCCGCGCTGATGCTGCCCGCGCACTGGCAGACCGCGATCTGGCTGTTCGCCTGCTGGTCGGTGGGCCTGCTGGCCTGTCCCGGCGGCGACCCGGCCAAGGCACAGCTCGTCGTCAGCGGCCCCGACCACCTGGAGGAGGCCCTGACCTGCGAGGGCGAGCGCGTCGCGCTGGCGCTGCGGCCGTTGGGCGGGAGATTCCCGCAGTTGCCGGCCGGCTTCCTCGACTACGCCGTCGAGGTCCCGGCACAGGGCGACCGCTTCGTCCCGTACGCCCCCGTCGATCCGGGCCGCCCGGCGCTGGAGATCGACGGCGAGCAGCTGAGCGGCTCCCACACCGTCTCCCTGGCGGCCGAGCAGGCGCGGCAGTTGGGCGTCGGGCCGGAGGACCGGGTGCTGAGCATGCTGTCGTACAGCGACTGGGACGGCCTCGCGGGCGGGCTCCTCGCCCCGCTGGTCGCCGGCGCGAGCGTGGTGCTGTGCCGCAACAGCGAGAAGCTGCACCCCGACAAGCTCGCTCGCCGCGTGGCGGAGGAGAAGGTCACCCGGACTCTGGGCTGAACTGGTGCAGGCGGGGACGTTGCACTGTCCGGGGGCGCGCGCCCTCGAGGTGGATGCAATGTCCCCCGCGCCCAGAACTGACTGGGTGTCACCCGAGTGGATCACTCAGGAAGTGCCGCGCGGACCGCAGGGCGATGATCGGTGGACGGCTTCATCGATCCCATGACCCGGGGGGCTCCGTGCCGGACGGTCCGATCCGCACGCCGCGCAAGCGGGTCCTGCGTTGGCTGGCGGCCGGGCTCGGCCTGTTGCTGGTCGTCGCCGTAGGCGCAGCGTGGATCGGCTACACCGCGCTGAACTCCAACATTCGCACGGACTCGACCACCGGGCGTCTCCTCGGGCCGGACTCGTCGCGGCCGACGCAGGCGAACGCCGCGCAGAACATCCTGGTCATCGGCTCGGACTCGCGCGCGGGCGCGAACTCCTCGTACGGGAGCTCCGCCGGGGCGCGCTCGGACACCACGATCCTGCTGCACATCGCCAGGGACCGGCGCAGCGCCGTCGCCGTGAGCCTGCCGCGGGACGCCATGGTCGACGTGCCCGCGTGCACGCTGCCGGACGGGCGGGTCACCGACCCCTACTTCGGGATGTTCAACTCGGCCTTCGAACAGGGCGGCACTGCCTGCACCATCCGTACCGTCGAGGCGCTGACGGACATTCGGATCGACCACTTCGTGGTGGTCGACTTCACCGGGTTCAAGAAGATGGTCGACGCGATCGGCGGGGTGCCCGTCTGCCTGAACGCGCCCGTCACCGACAAGGACGCGAACCTGGACCTCCCGGCCGGGCGGCAGACCCTCGACGGCGAGCAGGCCCTCGGCTACGTCCGCGTGCGCTACACCCTGGGCGACGGCAGCGACACCGCACGGATGGGGCGTCAGCAGGACTTCCTCTCCTCGATGGTGCAGCAGGTGGAGAGCTCGGGAGTGCTGCTCAACCCGACCCGGCTCTACCCGCTGCTGGACGCCGCGACCTCCGCGCTGACCGTCGACCCGGGACTGAACTCGCTCGACAAGCTCTACGACCTCGCCTCCAGCCTCTCCGACATGCCGTCAGATCGGACCACCTTCCTGACGGCCCCGCGCGAGCCCTACGCGTACGACCACAACCGCGACCAGTTCAAGCAGCCGGACGCCGGCCGGCTCTTCGAGCAGCTGCGCAACGACCAGGCCGTCTCCGTCTCCGTCACCCCGGCCGGCACCGCGCCGTCCAACACCGCGCCGTCCAACACCGCGCCGTCCAACTCCGCATCCGTCACGGCGGCTGCGACCGCGACCGTCGCGTCCCCCGCGCCGACGTTCAGCGGGCGTACCGGATCGCAGGACATCTGCGGCGCGTCGTAGGCCTGAGTCACCCCACCGGGTGAGGGGTGGCGTCTGCGCGCCGGTCGGTACCGCCGCTCCCGCTACGCTGGGCGCCGCAGGCGCAGGGTGCAGGGCCGGGCAGAATCGGAGCGGTGCGTGGGGACGCGGGGCAAAGGCGGCAAGGGCAACGGACGGCGAGCCGACTCGTCGCGCGCCCGCACACGCTCCAGACGTTCCGGCGGACGGGCCGCGCCCCGTCGTGGCACGCACAGCGGGCCATGGCTTGCCGCCGCGGCCGGATTCCTGGCACTGATGGTGATCGGCGGCTTGCTGCTGCTGCACGGCGCCGGCACGCCGAACGCCGCAGCCGCCATCGACGCGACTGCGACCGGGACCGGGACCAGCGCGCCCGTGAGCCCCACCGCGCCGCCACCCTCACCCGTCTGCACGCCGGAGCCCGCCGACACGGCGTTCGCGTACGCCGGGCCCAAGGCGCAGCCGATCGACGTCCGGGTCACCGTGCTCAACGGCAGCGGCACGTTCGGGCAGGCGGAGGCCGTGCTCAGCTGGATGCAGAACACCGTCAAGTACCTGCGCACCAGCAACGGCGGCCCGGCCCCGCACAACCAGCCGCTGACCACGCTCGTCTACGCGCCGAACCACATCGCCCAAGCACGGACCCTGGTCGCCGCGCTGGGCCTGCCCGCCGCGTCCCTGCACGGGAACGGGACGTCGAAGGGGCTGCGTGACCCGATGGTGCTGACCCTCGGCGCGGACTTCCACGGCGTCGGCAAGGCGTTCTCCGCCTGCTGAGCCGAGCCCAAGTCGCTGGGCCGCTGCACCCGCTTTGCCTGCTGGGCCCCTGGGCCCTCGGGCCCGAGGCTCAGTCGCGCTGCGCGGTCGTGCTCGCGATGACGCGGTTCGCCAGCGAGCGCGGGCTGGTGAGGAAGCCCCAGCCCCAGGACATGTGCATGGTGGCCAGGGCGACCGGCAGTTGGGCGCGGGCTGAGGCCGACAGGCCGCGGCCCTCCTTGACCGAGCCGAGCAGGATCGCCGCCGCGTAACCGCCCGGCAGCACGAAGGCGACCGGCGTCAGCGCGACCCCCGCGACCAGGCCTACCGCACAGCCGAGCAGGGCCGCCGGCGGGGCGAGGTAGCGGAGGTTGACCGAGCCGCGGTGGTAGCGGGTGACCACGCGACGCCAACGCCCGTAGTCCTTGTACTGCTTGGCCAGGGCCCGGACGCTCGGGCGCGGACGGTAGGTGACCTTGAGGTCCGGCGTGAACCAGATCAGTCCGCCGTCCTGCCGGATGCGGTAGTTGAGCTCCCAGTCCTGGGCCCTTATGAACTCCTCGTTGTAGCCGCCCTGTTGCTCCAGCACCCGACGCCGGAACACACCCAGGTAGACGGTGTCGGCCGGAGCGGCCTCGCCACCGGTGTGGAAGGCGGCGTTGCCGACACCGATCCGGGAGGTCATCGCGGCGGCGACGGCCTTCTCCCACTCGGTCTCGCCCTCGGCGTTCATGATCCCGCCGACGTTGGCCGCGTCCTTCTCGTCGAGCAGCCGGACGGCGGTGGCGATGTAGCCGGGGGTGAGCAGGCCGTGCCCGTCGACGCGCACCACGATCGGGAAGCGCGAGCCCTCGATCGCCGCGTTGAGCCCGGCGGGGGTGCGACCGGTCGGGTTGGGGACGGTGCGGACCTCGCGGGAGGTGCCCGCGGACTCGGCGACCAGGGCGGCGGCGATCTCGTCGGTGTTGTCCGTCGAGGGCCCCAGCGCGATCACGACCTCGATGTCACCGGGGTACTCCTGCTCGAGAATCCGCTCCACGGCGGTGCGCAGGTGCCGGGACTCGTCGAGCACGGGCATGATCACGGAGACGGCTGGCGTGGGCGTGAGGTCCATAGTGGGGCCACGGTACAGCGCCTGCCTGTGACGTCACCAACCCCGTACGAGGACGAGGTGGTCGGCCCGCGTCCCGGCCCGCGCCCAGGCCCGTGTCCCGGCCTGCGGCCGGAGGCTCAGGCCCCGGCTGCGGTGACGACGGCGTCGGTGACGAAGCCGGCGATCACGCCCGCGAGGATGCCCCAGGTGACGAGCTCCTTCATGGCCGCCTTGCGGGCCACCGCGAGCAGCTCGATCACGACGTAGAGGATCGAGCCCGCCGCCAGGGTCAGGAAGCCGATGGAGAGCGTGTCGTTGACGACCGACTGGCCGACGAGCGTGCCGAGGAAGGTCGGGCCGCCACCGATCAGGCCGAGCACGCCGAGCCTGCCCCAGCTCGGGCGGGTGCCCTCCGCCGCCAGCGGGGCGACGATGCCGAAGCCCTCGGTCGCGTTGTGCAGGCCGAAGCCGATGATCAGCAGCACGGCGAGCTGGAGCTCGCCGGAGGCGGCGCTGTTGCCGATGGCCAGGCCCTCGGCGAAGTTGTGCAGGCCGATGCCGACGGCGATCATCATCGACAGCATGCCGAAGCGGGACCGCCCGCTGCCGCCGACGCCGGGCTCGCCCGCCGCCGCAGCCTTGCGGGCCATCAGCCGGTCGAAGTAGACGAGGCCCAGCAGGCCGACGCCGAAGCAGGCGAAGAAGACCAGGCCGTTGCCGGTCGCCGAGGCGTAGTGGTGGTCGCCGAGGGCGCTGTCGATCGGGTCCCACGCATGGGTCAGCACGTCCCAGATCAGGAAGACCAGGATGCCGATGGCAACGGCGTTGAGCAGCGCGCGGGTCCGCGGGAGCGGCGCCTTGAGGCGGCCGACCGGGAGGCCGAGGTAGATGGTGAAACCGGCGACGGCACCCAGCAAGGTGATCTCGGTCGAGGACATGCGGGGCCTCCCGACGGCAAAAGAGCGCAGAGCGGGAAGGCGCCTGCGGCGAGTTAGGTTACCCTAAGCATCTTCCCCGCCGAAACCCCCCGCCGCGCCCCCGAACGGTGCAACTACCCCGTGCGCAAAGGCTGCTGTATGCGCAAAGGCCGCTGTCAGTTCTGGCCGGACTGCCGCGCCAGCGGGTTGGAGCCGATGGAGTTGGCCACGGCGAAGCTGACCGTCCCGGAGACGTAGCGGTCGTCGGACCACTCGATCGGGCGGCCCGCCGGGGTCGTCGTCATGCGGCGGATGCGCAGCAGCGGGCTGCCGCGACGGATGTCGAGCAGGCGGGCGTCCTCCGCGCCGGCTGCGACCGCGTCGATCACGTGCTCGCCGTAGGCGAAGATCATTCCTATGTCGTCGTAGAGCGCCTGGACCACGGACTCGCACTCGGCGGGCAACCGCTCCACCGCGTCGGCCATCCACTGCGCATAGACGTTGCGCTCCAACAGCACCGGATCCCCGTCGAGTCCGCGGACGCGGAGCACCTGGAGGACCTCCTCGCCCGGCGAGATCTGCAGTCGCTGGGCGTCCTCGACGTTCGCGGGGCGGCGGAACTGGTGGATGACCCGGCCGGTGGCCGTGTGGCCCATGGCCTTCGCCCACTGGGCGAAACTGCGGAGTTCGGCGAAGCTCTGGCTGCGGCGGCTTCCCAGGACCACGCGGCGGGCGCCCTGACGGGAGCCGATCCGGCCCTCCGCGGTCAGCGCCGCAACGGCCTGGCGGACGGTGCCGCGGGAGACCGCGTAGCGGGCGGAGAGCTCCGTCTCGGTGGGCAGCATGCCGCCCACCGGGTACTCCCCGAGATCGATGGCCTGCCGCAGCGCGTCGGCAATCTCCTCGTGCCGTGCTGCCACAGTGCGCTCCTCCGGTCCGTCCCTGTTCTACCCGCTGCTCCACCCACCGTCCGGTTCAGGACAGCGGCGTGATCGTACCGTTATGTGCGCGACCAGCGAAATCCCGTCCAGGGCAGGGGAATCCGACAGGAAATCGAATACGGGTGTTGATACGCCGTTAACCATTCGGTCACCATACTCGGGCGTACTGTCATCGACTTGTTCGGACAAGTGATCTGCACTGACGCCCCCTCAGGAGCCCATCGTGACCTCCACCCCCGCCCGGGCCGCCGCGCTGACCGGCGTACTGGTCGCCTCAGCCCTCGCGCTCACCGCTTGTGGTTCCGCAGCCTCCGTCAACGGCGGCAGCGGGTCCTCCTCCGACTCGGCCAAGGCCTCCACCGCCACCTCCGTCGCCGACTTCGGTGGGATGAACCAGCTGATCGCGGCCGCGAAGAAGGAGGGTCAGCTCAACGCCATCACCCTGCCGAGCGACTGGGCCAACTACGGCACGCTGATGGCCGAGTTCACCAAGAAGTACGGCATCAAGATCAACGATGAGAACCCCGAGGGTTCCAGCCAGGACGAGATCAACGCGATCACCACCCGCAAGGGCCAGGACCGCGCGCCGGACGTCGTCGACGTGGGTGGCGCCTTCGCCGTCACCGGCCAGCAGCAGGGCCTGTTCGCACCGTACAAGGTCGCCAACTTCGCCGAGATCCCGGCCGGCCAGGCCGCCACGGACGGCACCTGGTACAACGACTACGGCGGCTACGTCTCCATCGGCTGCAACGCCGGCAAGGTCAAGCAGTGCCCGAAGACCTTCGCGGACCTGCTCAACCCCGCGTACAAGGGCATGGTCGCCCTCGACGGTGACCCGACGCAGGCCAACGCGGCCTTCTCCGGCGTCTTCGCCGCTGCCCTGGCCAACGGCGGCTCGCTGGACAACGTCCAGCCGGGCATCGACTTCTTCGGCAAGCTGCGCAAGGCGGGCAACTTCAACCCGGTCAAGGCCACCCAGGCCACCGTCGAGTCGGGCGAGACCCCGATCGACATCGACTGGGACTACCTGAACGCCGGCTACGCCGCCGAGTTCCAGTCCAAGGGCATCACCTGGCAGGTCAACGTCCCGACGGACGGCCTGTACGCGTCCTACTACAACCAGGCCATCAACAAGTGGGCGCCGCACCCGGCCGCCGCCCGCCTGTGGGAGGAGTTCCTCTACTCCACCGACGGCCAGAACGGCTTCCTCGGCGGCTTCGCCCGCCCGGTCCTGTTCGACGCGATGAAGAGTGCGGGCACCCTGGACAGCGCGCTGGCCGCCAAGCTGCCGGCCGTCTCCGGCACCGCCCCGATCCCGTCGCAGGCGCAGATCACCGCCGCCAAGGCCCTGGTCGCCTCCAACTGGTCCAAGGCGATCGCCGGGTGACCACCGCTCCCCTGAGCGCGACGCCCGCCCGCCGCCGCCTGCGCAAGGCGGCGGCGGGTCGGCTCGCCGTCGTTCCGCTGCTGCTCTTCGTCGCCGTGGCCTTCGGGGTTCCCGCCCTGGCCATGGCCTACGGTGCGTTCACCACCTACAACCCGGGCCAGCCCAGCCACTACACGATGGGCAACCTGTCCGCCTCGCTGCAGGGCGGCTACCTCGACGCGCTGATCGGCAGCGTCAAGCTGTCCGCGCTCTCCGCGCTGATCGCCGTCGTGTTCGGGCTGATGCTGGCGCAGGCCGTGGTCACCTCGCGGTTCCGGCTGCTGCGCCACGCGGTGCTGAGCGCCTCCGGCGTGCTCGCCAACTTCGGTGGCGTGCCGCTGGCCTTCGCGTTCATCACCACCCTGGGCAACGCCGGTGTGCTCACCACCAAGCTCCACCTGGACCAGCACGGCTGGAGTCTCTACTCCTTCAACGGCCTGACCCTGGTCTACCTCTACTTCCTGATCCCGCTGATGGTGCTGAGCGTCATCCCCTCCCTCGACGGCCTGCGCCGCCAGTGGCGTGAGGCCGCACAGAACAACGGCGCGACGACCTGGCAGTACTGGCGCCACGTGGCCCTGCCGGTGCTCCTCCCCTCGCTGCTCGGCGGGTTCGTGCTGCTGTTCGGCTCGGCCTTCGCCGCCTACGCGACGGCCGCGGCCATGGTCGGCGCGAGCGTGCCGCTGATCACGCTGCAGATCGCCACCGCGCTCAACGGCAACGTGTCGGCCGACGCCACCAACGTGGCCCTGGCCATGAGCCTGGACATGGTGGTCATCGCCACCCTGGTCATGGTCATCTACCTCCCCCTGCAACGCCGGAGTGCCCGATGGCTGGTGTGACCGTCCCCGCCCCGTCGACCAAGACCGGCCCGGTCGGCGCGGGCGATGCCCGTACCCCGGGCCGCCCGCAGCCGCGCGTGCTGGCCCGACTCGGCCGCATCCGCTTCGGGCGCGCCGCGGTGCTGCTGATCGCGGGGCTGTACTTCCTCACCCCGATGCTGTCGACGCTCTACTTCACCGTCGACAACTCCCCCTCGGGCTTCAGCCTCGACGCCTACAAGCAGATCTTCAGCGTCCCCGGCCTCTGGCCCGCGCTGCAGCTCTCGCTGCTTCTGGCGGCCGGCACCATCGTGCTGGTCTACCTGTTGCTGGTACCGACCGTGGTCGCGGTCCGGCTGGGCAGCCCGAGGCTGCGCACCGTCGTCGAGCTGACCTGCACCCTGCCGCTGGTGGTCCCCTCGATCGCGCTGACCGCGGGCATCACGGCGGTGCTGCGCTGGTGCAACGACAACCTGATGCCGACGCCGTTCTACAAGACGTTCGTCCTGGCGCAGAGCGCCAACTTCCCTGTGGTGCTGCTGCTCGCGTACGTGGTCATGGCCCTCCCGCTGGCCTACCGCACGCTCGACGCCGGGGTGCGCGCCCTGGACGTCCGCACACTGCTGGAGGCCGCGCAGAACAACGGCGCGAGCCGGGCCCGCGCGATCGTCACCGTGATCCTGCCGAACATGCGCTCCTCCCTGCTGAACACCGCGTTCATCACCCTGGCGCTGGTGCTCGGCGAGTTCACCGTGGCCTCGATCCTCGGCTACGTGCCCTTCGCGGTCTGGATCGTCAACGGCAACAGCGCCGGGCAGGGCCCGGTGACCGTGGCCGTCTCCATCGTCAGCCTGCTGCTCACCTGGCTGCTGCTGCTCGTGCTGTCCGCCGGTGGCGGACGTCGCAAGGCCGGCGCGAACGAGACCAACTGACCACCACCGCAGCCCCGCTGAGTCGCAATGCAATGAGCCGCACTGAGCCGCACCGCAGTGAGCCGCACCGCACCACCGCCCCAGCTTCACCTCCGAGGAGTCCCAGGAGTGTCCATGACCACCGACCCCGCGTCCGCGACGTCCGTCGCCGCCGTGCCGTCCCCTGCGGGGCCGACGGACGGCACTGCTGCCACTTCGGTTCCCAGCAAAGCACCCGCCACTGACAGCGCTGCTGCCGACGGCAACGGCAGCGGTGCCACGGTCCGGTTCGTCGGCCTGCGCCGCACCTTCGGCGCCACCGTCGCGCTCGACGGCCTCGACCTGACCGTCAACCCCGGCGAGCTGCTGGCCCTGCTCGGCCCCTCCGGCTGCGGCAAGACCACCGCGCTGCGGATGCTGGCGGGCTTCGAGGCTCCGGACTCCGGCCAGGTCCTGGTCGACGGCGAGGACGTGACCCACATACCTGCGCATCGCCGTGACGCGGGCATGGTGTTCCAGTCCTACAGCCTCTTCCCGCACCTGAACGCCCGTGACAACGTGGCCTTCGGCCTGAAGATGCGCAAGGTCGGCACGGCCGAGCGGCGCAAGCGCGCCGAGGAGCTGCTTGAGCTGGTGGGTCTGCCGACCCACGGCGACCGCTACCCGCACCAGATGTCCGGCGGCCAGCAGCAGCGCATCGCGCTGGCGCGCGCCCTGGCCCTGCGCCCGCGCGTGCTGCTGCTCGACGAGCCGCTGTCCGCGCTGGACGCGAAGGTCCGCGAGAACCTGCGCGAGGAGATCCGTCGCCTCCAGCAGGAACTGGGCATCACCACGCTCTTCGTGACCCACGACCAGGAGGAGGCGCTGTCGATGGCCGACCGCGTCGCCGTCATGCACGCGGGCCGCCTGGAGCAGTGCGACACCCCCGCCGAGCTGTACGCCCGTCCCGCGACGGCGTTCGTGGCGGAGTTCGTCGGCACGATGAACCGGATCCCTGGTGTCGTGAACGCCGACGGCAAGACCGTCGAACTCCTGGGCCAGCGGCTGCCCGTGGAGGCGGGCGGCGAGGTCCGCGGGGACGCGGACGTGCTGATCCGCCCGGAGAACGTCCTCGTCACGGCGGGCGGCGGACAGGGTGCGGTCATCACCGCCAGCATGTTCCTCGGCGCGAGCACCCGCCTCACCGTCCAGCTTCCTGACGGTACGTCAGTCAAGGCGGACCTCTCCACCCACGACGCGGCGAGCCTGCCCGCGGGCACGGGCGTGACCCTGAGCCTGCCGGAGCGCGCGGTCCTCGTGGACGCACGACGCTGAGTTGCAACCCCCAGGGGCGCGAGGAACTGCGCGAGCAACCACCGACACGCGGATGGCCCTGCTCGTTCGGGGAGTCACCACTCACAGTGGCTTGTCGCGCAGTTCCTCGCGCCCCTGAACAGTGCAAATACCTCACAGCGCACTTCCATCCCAATCCTCCCTATACGAAAGGCGGAGCCTCGTGCCCAGCCGCGCCACCCTGCAGGCAGTCCTGTTCGACATGGACGGCACCCTCGTCGACACCGAAGGGCTGTGGTGGCAAGCGGCAGCGGACGAGGCGCGGACGCTCGGGCTGACATTGGGGGACGACGACGTCCCCGACGTCCTCGGCCAGGCCGTCGCGCACACCGCCGCGTACCTCTTCCGGGTCAGCAACCGCGCGCGCAGCGAAGCGTCGATCGCCGAAGGGCTGGACCACCGCTTCGTCGCGCTGGTCGCGCAGCAGGTCGTCCCGCTGCCCGGCGCGCTGGAGCTGCTGGACGGGCTCGCGGACGCGGGCATCGCCACCGCCCTGGTCTCCGCCTCGCCGCGGCACGTCGTGGACCTCGTGCTGGACGCCCTCGGGCGGCGTCGCTTCGCGACGTCCTTCGCGGCCGGGGAGACGCCGCAGACCAAGCCTGCGCCGGACCCCTACCTCGCCGCCGTGAACGCGCTCGGCGCCTCGCCGGGCTCCTGCATCGCCGTGGAGGACACCCCCACCGGCGTCGCCTCCGCCGAGGCCGCCGGGGTGGCCGTCGTCGCCGTGCCGTCGCTGACGCCGATCCACCCCGCCCCGGGCCGCACCGTCGTGCGCAGCCTGCTCGACGTCGACCTGGCACTGCTGCAGCGCCTGTTGGACGACACCGCCGCCGCCTGAGGCCCGGCGCCGACGGGGAGGTACTTTCCGATCATGCCTGCACTGTTCCTGGCTCTCGCCATCAGCTCGGAGATCTGCGCGACCGTCTCCCTGAAGTACACCTTCGGCTTCACCCGGCTGCTCCCGAGCATCGTCGTGATCCTCGGCTACGTCGCCTCGTTCGCGCTGCTCAGCCAGGCACTCAAGCAGATCCCGGTGAGCACCGCGTACGCGATCTGGTCGGGCGCGGGCACCGCCGTGGTCGCGGCGATCGGGTTCGTCTTCCTCGGGGAGGGCGTGAACCTGTGGAAGGTGCTCGGTGTCGCGCTGATCATCGTCGGTGTGGTCGCGCTCAACCTCGGTGGCGCCACGCACTCCTGATCTTCGCACTCCCGATCTTCACCTCGGCTTGCGCGCCGGGGATCTCCACCAGCCGGTGGTCACCCGTTGAGGGTGGCTGCCGGCTTCGGCGTTTCCGGGCTCGGCTCACGCGCCCCGGGGCCGGCCCCGACAGGCCTCGACAGGCCTGCACGCCACCTTAGACGATCATCCAAATGATGACACATTCTGTTGACGCACCCCTTGGCCACACCTACGTTTTCCTTCAATCGAAATGCGGATACCACATCGCGGAATTTTGCCTCGCCCCGGCCACCCCCAGGAGGTCCCGAGTGCCTGCCTCTCCCGCGCCCCACCCCGTCGAGACCCCACCATCCGGGACACCGGGAACCCACCCGGTCGACGAACTCCTGTCCCCTCCCAAGCTCGTCGCCTACGGCCTGCAGCACATCGCCGCGATGTACGCGGGCGTCGTCGCCCCGCCCCTGATCGTCGGCACCGCCTGCGGGCTGACGGGCGCTGAGCTCACCCTCCTGATCGGCGCGGCACTGCTCACCTCCGGCCTGGCCACGCTGCTGCAGACGCTCGGCGTCTGGCGGGTCGGCTCCCGGCTGCCCTTCGTCAACGGCATCAGCTTCGCCGGCGTCGCGCCGATGCTGTCGATCGTCAAGCAGTCCCATCCCGGTCAGGCGCTGCCCGCCATCTACGGTGCGCTGCTGATCGCCGGTGCGGCGACCTTCTTCGTCGCACCCTGGTTCGGCAAGCTCAACCGCTTCTTCCCGCCCGTGGTCAGCGGCACGGTGATCACGCTGATCGGGCTCTCGCTCTTCCCGGTCGCGGCAGGGTGGGCCGAGGGCGGCAACTCCGCCGCGCCCGACTACGGCTCGGCGTCCAACATCGCTCTGGCGGGCGTGACGCTGCTCGTGGTGCTGGTCCTCAACCGCTTCCTCGCCGGGTTCCTCGGCTCCATCTCGATCCTGCTCGGCCTGGTGGCCGGAACGCTGCTGGCGATCCCGCTGGGCAAGAGCAACTTCGGTGCGATCAGCCAGGTTCCGGTCTTCGCGGTCCCGTCGCCGTTCCACTTCGGGGCGCCGACCTTCCAGGCGGGCGCGATCATCTCGATGCTGATCGTGATGCTCGTCTCGATGACCGAGAGCACCGCCGACCTGCTCGCCCTCGGCGAGATCGTGGACCGCCCGGCCGACGCCCGCACCATCGAGGGCGGCCTGCGCGCCGACGGCGCGGCAACCGTGCTGGCGGCCTGTCTCAACGGCTTCGCGGCCACCGCCTTCGCCCAGAACATCGGCCTGATCGCGCTCACCAGAGTGCGCAGCCGGTTCGTGGTGGCCACCAGCGGCGTGATCCTGATCCTGCTCGGCCTCTTCCCGGTCGCCGGTGCGCTGGTCAACGTGGTGCCGCAGCCGGTGCTCGGCGGCGCCGGACTGGCGCTGTTCGGCACGGTCACCGCGAGCGGCATCCGGACGCTGACCGCGGCGAAGCTGGAGGAGAACGGCAACCTGCTCACCGTCGCCGTCGCACTCGGTTTCGGCGTGCTGCCGATCGCCGCGCCCACCTTCTACGCACACTTCCCGCAGCTGGTGCAGACGGTGATGAACTCCGGGATCAGCGCGGGCTGTCTGGTGGCGATCACCCTGAACGTCTTCTTCAACCAGCTCGGACGACGCAAGCCCACAGCGCCTCCACAGCTGCCGTTGGTGGCCGACATCACGCCCGACCGGGCCGGAGCACCGACCGGGTAGAGTCCCGAGCCATGAGGATCACCGTCATCGGAACCGGATATCTGGGCGCGACCCACGCCGCCTGCATGGCCGAGCTCGGCTATGAGGTGCTGGGCCTGGACATCGTCCCGGAGAAGATCGCGACGCTCTCCCAGGGCCGGTCCCCGATGTACGAGCCGGGTCTCGACGAACTGCTGCAGCGACACGTGGCCTCGGGCCGACTGCGGTTCACCACCGACTGGGCGGAGGCCGGCGCCTTCGGTGAGGTGCACTTCGTCTGTACCAACACGCCGCAGCGCAAGGGCGAGTTCGCCTGCGACATGTCCTACGTCGAGGCCGCCTTCGACTCCCTCGCGCCGCACCTGCGCGAGGGAGCGGTGGTAGTCGGTAAGTCGACCGTCCCGGTCGGCAGCGCGGCCCGGCTGGCGGAGCGGATGGCGTCGGCCGCACCGGCCGACATCGCCGACACGATCGAGCTGGCCTGGAACCCGGAGTTCCTGCGCGAGGGCTACGCCGTGCAGGACACCCTGCACCCCGATCGCCTGGTGGTCGGCACCCGCAGCGAGCGCGCCGAGGCAGCGCTGCGCGAGGTCTACGCCCCGCTGCTCGAAGCGGGCGTTCCGCTGGTGGTGACCGACTTCGCCACCGCGGAGCTGGTGAAGACGGCGGCCAACTCCTTCCTGGCGACGAAGATCTCCTTCATCAACGCCATGGCCGAGGTCTGCGAGGCCTCCGGCGCTGACGTGGTCCAGCTCGCCGGGGCGCTCGCCTACGACGAGCGGATCGGCGGCAAGTTCCTCAACTCCGGCCTCGGCTTCGGCGGCGGCTGCCTACCCAAGGACATCCGCGCCTTCATGGCCCGCGCGGGCGAGTTGGGCGCGGACCAGGCGCTGACCTTCCTCCGCGAGGTCGACTCGATCAACATGCGGCGCCGCTCCCGGATGGTGGAGCTGGCCCGCGAGCAGTGCGGCGGCGGCTTCCTCGGCCGACGCATCGCCGTCCTCGGCGCGGCCTTCAAGCCCAACTCGGACGACGTCCGCGACTCCCCCGCGCTCAACGTCGCGGCCCAGATCCAACTCCAGGGCGGCCAGGTCACCGTCTACGACCCCAAGGCCATGGACAACGCCCGCAAGCTCTTCCCCGGACTCTCCTTCGCCCCGACCGCGCACGAGGCCGCGGCCGGCGCCCACGTCGTCCTCCACCTCACCGAGTGGCAGGAGTTCCGCGACCTCGACCCGGCCGAGCTGGGCACCCTCGTCGCCGAACGCCGGATCCTGGACGGCCGCAACGTCCTCGACCCGCACAAGTGGCGCACCGCAGGCTGGACCTACCGCGCCCTCGGCCGCCCGGGGGAATAGCCCGCGCCGTTTTTCGTTGACGTGAGCGGAAGGGCCGCGGACGAAAAGGCCCGCACGACAGGCCCACGGACGACAGGAGCGCGGCGGAATGTACGGCGACGCGGAGACGGTGCGCAGAATCGTGACGGAGTCCGGGGACACCTGGGCCGTGGTCGGGCTGTCGAACAACCGGAACCGGGCCGCGTACGGGGTGGCCCAGGTGCTGCAGCGGTTCGGCAAGCGGGTCGTGCCCGTGCACCCCAAGGCCGAGACCGTGCACGGCGAGCAGGGCTACGCGAGCCTCGCGGAGATCCCGTTCCCGGTCGATGTCGTCGACGTCTTCGTGAACTCCGCGCTCGCCGGGGCTGTTGCCGACGAGGCCGCGGCCGTCGGGGCGAAGGCCGTCTGGTTCCAACTCGGCGTGATCGACCAGGACGCCTACGACCGCACCCGCGCGGCCGGGTTGGCGATGGTGATGGACAAGTGCCCGGCCATCGAGATCCCGCGTCTGCACGGCTGACCAGCGTCTGCACGGCTGACCAACGTCCGCATGGCTGACCAACGTCCGCATGGCTGACCAACGTCCGCACGACGGGTCAGCGTCTGCATGACGGCTTGCAGGCGCTGACCCGTCGTGGACCACCGGGGCCGTCACGCCTCGGGCACGTCCCGGAGCTTGCGCAGCGGGGAGAAGACCACGAACAGCACGGCCGCCCAGTCGCCGAGGGCAGCGACCGTCATCACCGGCCGGATGCCGAAGTAGCTGCCGAGCACGCCGCCGAGCGCGGCGCCCAGGGGCATCGTGCCCCACATGATCCAGCGCACCGACGCGTTCATCCGGCCGAGCAGGGCCGGCGGGCAGATGGTCTGTCGGTAGGAGACCTGCGCGGTGTTGTAGAGCACCCCGATGACCATCAGCAGCGTGAACCCGACCGCGACCAGGATGGTGGACCAACCGGGCTGGGCGAGCGGGACGAGGAGGCCGGTCCAGCCGAAGAGCAGCGCGGGGAGCCAGATCATCCGGGCGGTTCCGATCGCCTTGCCGAGCCGGTTGGCGATCAGACCGCCGATCAGACCGCCGACCGCCGAGCCCGCCATGACCAGGCCGATGATCCACGGCGCGGCGTGCAGGACACGCACCAGGAAGACCATCTGGAGCGCCATGGTGATGGAGCCGAAGAAGTTGGAGACCGCGGTGGAGGCGACCACCTTGCGCAGGATGGGATGCCCCACGACGAAGCGCAGGCCCTCGATGATCTCCGCCCGCAGATTGCGCTTCTCGCCGGTGGCGGGGAGCGTCGGCTTCTCCTCGGGCGTACGGATCAGGAACAGGCTCAAGGCGGAGATCGCGAACGAGCCGGCGTCGGTGGCGATCGCCCGCGCCGCGCCGACCAGGGAGACCAGCAGACCACCCAGGCTGGGACCGACCAGCTGGGCGAAGGACTGCGTCGTGCCCAGCTTGCCGTTCGCGTCGACCAACTCGTCCTTGCCGACCAGGACCGGCAGGTAGCTCTGGTAGGCGATGGCGAAGAAGACGCTCAGCACGCCGGTGGCCAGGGCCACGAAGTAGAGCTGACCCAGGGTCAGCAGCCCGGTGGCGGCGCCGATCGGGATCGAGGCCGTCAGTACCATGCGGCCCAGGTCGCACCACATCATCAGCCGGTGCTTGGCCGCCCGGTCGACAATCGGGCCGGCCGGCAGTGCGACCAGGAGGAAGGCCAGCGTGGAGGCCGCGGTGAGCAGACCGACCTGGAAGGTCGTCGCGTGCAGCACCAGCACGGCGACGAGCGGCAGGGTCAGCTGTGTGACGCTGGACCCGATGTCACTGATCGTCTGCCCGCTCCACAGCAGCATGAAGTCCCGGTGGCGCCACAGGCCTGCCGCCTTCGGACTCTCCTGCTCCTGCTCCTGTTGCTGGACTTGTTCCTGCTGAACCTGCTCAACTGCTTCGGTCGTCATGTCTGCGGACCTTCCGGGACGTCTGTCGGCTCGTCGGTGTTCTGTCGGGAGCAAGCTCTCACCGGGCGCTCCCGTTTCGATCCCGCCCTGTTCCCCGACCCGTCGGCGCAGGCGGGCTCGCGGAACGGCCGTCCTCCAGGTCGGCCAGGGCCTGGGACACTGCGGCTTCGAGTTGGGGGTCCCGTCCGGCCGCCCAGTCCTGCGGGGCGATGCCGACCTCCAGGTCCGGCGTCACGCCGTCGCCCTCGAGCGCGAAGCCGGGACCCTCGAACCAGAAGGCGTGCTTCGGATGGGTGACACGGGTCCCGTCCACCAGCGCGATCGGATCGTCCATCCCGTACACCCCGCCCCAGGTACGAACGCCGACGACGGTGAAGCCGTGACCGGCTTGGAGCGCGTGGACGGCCATCTCCCCGTCGGAACCCGTCTGTTCGTCGGCGAGCACGACCACGGGCCCGAGCGGTGAACCCGGCGGATAGCTGGCGGGCGTCCCCCTGCGGGACACGTCCCAGCCAATGACGCGGCGGGTGAGCCGCTCGACGACCAGCGGCGAGATGTGTCCGCCGCTGTTCTCCCGGAAGTCCACCACCAGTCCCCCGCAGGCGAGTTCCGAGCGCAGGTCACGATGGAACTCGGCCCAGCCACGGGACATCATGTCCGGTATGTGCAGGTACCCCAGTCGGCCGCCGGACAGCCGGCGCACCTCGGCGCGACGCGAGCGGATCAGGTCGTGGTAGCGCAGGACGGCCTCGCTGCCGGTTGGGAGCACCACGATCCGCCGGTCCCCGTGCGCTCCACGGAGCGTCAGTTCGACCGGCAGGTCGGCCTTCCCGAGCAGGTGCGGGGCGGGACCCCGGCACGGGTCCACCGGACGGCCGTCCACCTCGGCGATCCGCTCACCGGGCCGCACCCGCAGCCCCGGTGCCAGCAGCGGGGAGCGCGCGGCGGCGACGGAGGACTCGCCGGGCAGCAGCCGGTCGATCCGCCAGGTGCCGTCCCCGTGTGCGGACAGGTCGGCACCCAGGAAAGCCGGGGCCCCGACCGGGCCCGTCAGGGCTGTCGGGGCTGTCGGGGCTATGGGTACCGTCGGGGCGGCCTCCGGCCTGGGAAGCACGTAGGCGTGCGAGGCGCCGAGCGCACCGTGCAGCTCCCACAGCAGGTCCACGAAGTCGTCGTACGAGCCGAGCCGGTCCAGCAGCGGCCGGTAGCGCTCGCGCTCCGCCGACCAGTCCACCCCGCACAGGTCGGCGCTCCAGAAGTTGTCGCGCATCAGGCGCCAGGCCTCGTCGTACATCTGGCGCCACTCGGCGACGGGGTCGCAGGTCACCCGCACCCGGTCGAGCGGTACCTCGACCTGCTCCTGGCCGGTCAGGTCCAGCACCGCCAGGCTCGGGCCGGACCGGACGGCGATCCGGCTGCCGTCGCCCGAGACCGCATAGGCGTCGACATCCTCGCGCACCACGGTCGCGACGCCCCAGGAAAGATCGAAACGGGCCAGAGCGGTACGGCGTCCTGGCGCCTCGGAACCCGCTGTCGTCTCGCCCAGGTTGCCCGTGCCCGTCGTCTCCGTCCAGACCACGCCGCCGCGCACGGCGCGCAGTTGGGCGAGGTCGCCGGCGGCCACCGGGAAGGCCACCACGCGGTCGGCCATTCCCCCCAGGTCGAGGACCGGGTCCAGGGCGAGGCCGGGGGCCGACGCCGTGGCCGGGCCTTCGGCGGGCCCGGGTCCGAACGGGGACAGCGTGTCGGCGGAGAGTGTCACCAGGTAGGGCCGCACCGTCGGCAGGAAGGCCATGTCGAACTGCTGCGCGTCGTACAGCGGGTCGAAGGTGCGGTTCGACAGGAAGGCGAGGTGGAGGCCGTCCTGGGTGAACGCGGGGCAGGTGTCGTTGAAACGGTCGCCGGTGACCACGGCGACCCGACGGTCCCTCAGGCGGGCCAGCCGGATGGACGATCCGTTCGCCGGCGTGGAGCCGTCGGACGGTGACCAGAGTTGCGACCAGGCCAGCAGGGCCGAGTCCGGGGAGAAGACCAGACCGGCGGGAGCGCCGTTGGCGGTGGCGGCGAGCTCCGTCACGGTTCCGGAGCCCAACTCCACCAGCAGCACCCGGCCGTCGTCGGCAGCCACCGCGCAGTGCCGACCGTCCGGGGCGACCGTCAGCTCCTGGACCCGGCCGAGTTCACCGACCGCCTGCCGCCGCTGCTCGACGGGTGCCGCTCCCGGCACCGGCAGCAGTTCGAGCCCGTCCTCGCCGCCCGCGTCGGTGACGCAGAGGACCCCCGCCGTGCCCGGAAGCTCCACCGCCAGCCTGGCGCGGACCCCGGGGGCCGCCAGCAGCTCGTGGCCCGGGGCGTCGACGACGTGGACGCGCTGGGCGGTGCCGCGGACCGTCGCGGTGACCGTCCCGCCGGTGGCGTCCAGGGAGAAGTCCTCCAGCGCCTCCCGTGCGGTGACCGTGCGCGGCTCGCGTCCCGATCGGGTACCGCCCAGCACGACGTCCAGTCGCACCGGCTCGGACTTCGGGGACCCCGGCGACTTCGGGGGCTTCAGGGACCCCGGCGACTGCGGGGATTCGAGGGATTCGAGCAGCCAGAGCTCGCCCGCGCACTGGTAGACGACCCGGGTTCCGTCGGTGGCGGCATGCCTGGCGTAGTACCCGCCGTGGTCCGTGTGGCGGCGCAGGTCGGAGCCGTCGCGGGAGGTCGAGTAGAGGGCGCCGACGCCTTCGTGGTCGGAGAGGAACGCGACGCGCCCGCCGACCCACATCGGGTTGACCAGGTGCGGGCCCACCTCGGCGAGGAGCTCGGTGAACTCCCCGCCCTGCGCTGCGTGGCCCCGCGGTGCGTGCCAGATCCGGCCGCCCATCCCGCCGCGGTACCGCTTCCACCAGGCCGGCTCCCGGTACAGCGGGGTGCCGACCAGCGCCGCGCCGTCGGCGGCGAGGGCGAGGTCCCCGGCAGGTCCGTAGGGCAGCCGCCGGGCAGGTGCGTCCAGCGGCACGGCGTGGGCCCAGGTCCGCATCGTCGGGTGCTGACTCGGGCGGCCGAGCACCAGGACCTCGGAGGTGGACAACCAACCGCGGACCGCGGTCAGGGTGTCACCCCAGTACGTCAGCCGGGTGACGGCGCCGCCGTCCACCGACGAGGCGTACGCCTCCCGGCGGCCCGTCTGTCCGGCGCCACCTCCGCTGTCGCGGGTCGAGGTCCAGGCCACCTGCCGGGCGTCCGGACTCAGCCTGGGGTGCTGGACCGGCACCCGGTCCGAGGTGAGCCGTCGGGCCTGGATGCGGTCGGTCGCCACCGCTCCCAGCTCGGCCAGCCAGACGTCGTCGTCGGCGACGAAGGTGAGCAGGTTCTGCGCAAGGTGCGGATGGCGGAGGTAGGGGCGCCCGCCGACATCGGTGTTCCCGCTGTTCCCGCTGTTCCCGCTGATGCCGCTCATGCCGCCACCAGCCGACGGTCGATGACGGTCTTGATCTTCCCGCTGACGGCGTTCCGTTCGATCCCGCCCTCCGGGCAGAGCTCGACCCGGAACTCGAAGAGATCCAGCGTGTCGTCGAAGCGGTGGGCACTGTCCAGCGTCTTGATCTCACTCATCAGGTGCTCGCGCACCTCCCGGACGTCCAGCGGCAGCGACGACTCGATCCGGATCGCGATGCTCTCCCGGCCGTCGGCCGACTCGACCACCAGCTGCACCTGGGCGGGCTGGTAGCGGGCTAGGGACTCGACCACCTCGGCGTGGGTCACCGTGGCGCCCTTGACCTTGATCAGGCCGTCCGCCCGGCCGAGGTACTCCAGCACCTGGCCGGACACGCCGCACGCGCAGTCCTGCTCGAAGACCCGGCCCAGGTCGCCGATCCGGTAGCGGATCAGCGGTCCCTCGAACTTCTGCAGGGTGGTGATCAGCAGCTCGCCGCACTCGCCGGGCGCCACCGGAGCGCTGTCCTCGTCCACCACCTCGATCAGGTTGTAGTCGGCGTTGACGTGGTGCAGGGTGCCGCCGAGCGAACCGCACTGGTAGCCCAGTTGTGCCCCGTCGTTGGCCGCCAGGACGCTGGTGATGACCTCGGTGCCGAGCTGCTCGCGCAGCCAGCTCTTGTCGGCCTCCGACATCGCCGTGCCGCCGTAGAGGATCTTCTGGATCCGCAGCTCGGGCCGGCGCGCCTTGGCCTCGCGCAGCAGCGGCATGATCAGCACCGGCAGGCCGAGCAGCGCGTTGGCCGAAAAGGACTGACAGAGCATCAGGATGTCGTCCGCGGAGACGTTCTGGGCGGTCGAGTAGCACTCCACCGGCATCCGGGAGAGCTCGCACAGCGTGGTGCTCAGACCGCCGTAAAGGCCGCCACCGTACAGCGTGTTGATCAGACGGTCACCGGGCGCAAGGCCCATCGAGTAGAACAGCGGGACCGCTTCACGGATCATGTTCTCCCAGTCGGTGCGGGAGTACGCGATGTAGCGCGGGGCCCCGCTGCTCGCGCCGCTGCGCAGCACCTCACCGGTGCGCGGGCCGGGGCTGGACAGGTCACGGCTGGTCGGCAGCGAGTGCGCGTCCAGGGCCGCCTTGTCGAGGATCGGCAGCGTGCCCAGCTCGGACAGGCCGCCGACCCGGGGCAGATCCCGGTAGTAGGGCGCGTGACGCGCCTGCTGGACCAGGTAGCGGAGCTTCGCGTCCAGCCGTGGCCGCTGCTCCTCGGTGTCCAGGCCACGGGCTGCCGAGAGAGTGGTCCCACGCCAGTACTCACGGCGGCTGAGCCCGTGGGCCCAGTCCGCCCGGCAGTCCCCGATCAGGACGGTCGCGGCCAACGGGTCGTCCTGCGCGGCGAGTTCGGCGAGTCCGGCGGACAGCCGGATGCGCAGCACGGTCGGCCCGGCGGTCTCAGCGGTCTCAGCGAGCGCGTAAAGCTCGGGGTCGAACCAGCCCGGCAGCGTCGCGTGGTCGGGAAGGACCGGCAGCAGGTCGGGTACGTGCACCGGCGATCCCGCGACGTCCGCCTGCGGGCCGAGGATCTCGGCCGAGGGAAGCGGCACCTCGGCGCGGCGCAGCAGCGTCACCAACTCACGCCAGAAGTCCGCTCGTTCGGTGCGGACGACCACCTTGTTGCCGGTCGCCCAGCCCAGCAGCAGGCCGCGCAGGGTGTTGCCGGCACGGTGGTCGTCCAGCACCACGGTGCCCACCGGGGTGAGCTCGTAGACATCGTTACCGTCGACCACGGACTGCCAGGGATACTGGCTGAGACCGCCGAACAACTCGTCCAACCCCGCGGCGAGTTGCGCATGGTCGAAGAACCGGGACAGGCCGGTCAGCCCTGCCCCGTCGAGCAGCCGGGCGAGCGCCGAGTCGGGGACGGCGGCGAGGTCGCACTGAGCGTGCTCCACCGCGAGCAGCAGGTCGGTGGGGAAGTATCGCATCGTTGGTCTCCTGGCTGGACCGCGACTCAGGCGCGGGACAAGGCCGGTACGTCGGGGGCGAGGGCGGGAGCGGGGACAGCGGCCGCAAGCAGCACGGGCGCTGCGGGCGCTGCGGGCACTGGGGGCACTGGGGGCACTGCGGGCACTGCGGGCGTCGCGGTTCCGACGCGGACGGCCCGGGCGCATTCGGTCAGGAACCTGCCGAGCTCGACGGAGTCCTCCGAGGAGGCCTCGATGAACACCGGCACCAGCCACTCCTGGTAGGTGATGTGGTCCGGCAGCGGCGCCCCCGGGGCGAGGGTGTGCAGGACGTCCACTGCCGGGTGCACGCGCAGGTGTTCCGGGATCTCGATGCGGTGCTCCGCACCGGCTCCCAGGTGGTGCCCCGGGAAGCAGAGCCACGCGTGGTAGCGGCCGGTCGAGGGGGCCGGCTCGGGCCGGGGCAGGCCCAGCCGGATGGCGATCTCGTGCGCCGGAAGGTGGACGCCCGTGTGGCCCAGGTGCGCCTGCAGGACGCCGGCGCCGCCCATCCGGTTGGCGACCTCCAGAAAGACCAGCTCGCCCTGCTCGGTCTCGAACATCTCCAGGTGGATCGCGCCCTCGGCGATCTCGAGCGCCTCGACCACCTGCGCGGCGAAGGCGAAGTGCCGCTCGTCCTGCGGCAGTTGGTACGAGCCGAGCGGCTCGCCCGCGGCGAAGTCGACCGGACGGTTGACGTACCGGCTGACCACCAGCTCCAGCAGCCGACCCTCGCCCACCAGTCCGTCGGCATGCAGGATGGCGCCCTCGACGTACTCCTCCAGCTGGTAGTCCTTCGGATTCTCCAGGCGGCGGTAGGCGACCAGGGCCTCGCGGGCGGTGTCGTGGATCGTCACCCCCTCGCTCGACGCGCCCTGCCGGGGCTTGACGACGGTCCGCCCGGACCAGGGCAGCGGCCCGCAGGGAGGCGGCGCAGCCACGAACCGCGGGTAGCGGATCCCGGACTCGGCCAGCGCCTCCTTCATGGCCACCTTGTCGCGGACCCGCTCCAGCTGCCGGAGCGAGGGGCCGTCGAGCCCGAGGTGCTGGCGGACCTGCCAGGCCTGCAGGATGCCGAACTCGGAGAGCGAGAGGACCTTCTGGTAGCCGTCGGCCGGCGAGGTGCGCCGGGTGACCCCCCCGACGAGATCCTCGTGCGCGTCGAGCTCGATGCGCCGCGCGGGCAGGTCGGCGGGGAGGTCGGCCATGCGGTGGGGGTGGCCGATGTAGGTGACCTCGTGCTCGGCGTGGTCGATGCCGAGCCGGTAGTCGATCTTCCGGTAGGGGACCTGATGTATGACGAGGATTTTCATCCCTGGAACTCCAATGCGGTGATTCCCCAGGTGAAGCCCATGGCGCTGGTGGCCAGCAGGAGCAGGTCGCCCGGCTTCAGCAGCCCCTGGACACGCAGTTGCTGAAGGGCGATCAGCGTGTCGGCGCCGCCCATGTGGCCGAGCCGGGAGTAGTTGAAGACGCTCTTCTCTTCCGGAAAGTCGAGCTCGCGCAGCAGCCGCTCGTGCATGTCCCGGTCGCCCTGATTGATCAGGAGGTAGGACACCTCGGACAGCTTCCGGCCGAGCGCGGCCAGCGTGTCCTCGATCAGTGCGGTGAAGTTCCGCACGTACGCCTCGGCCAGGCCCTTGCGGTGGGCACCACGGCGGATGAGGACCCGGCCCTCCTGGTGCTCCCCGGCGTAGTAGTCCGACCACCCCGGGTCGGTGCGCATCGCCGAGTGGAGCAGGACGAACGGGCCACGGGAGCCGGGGGCGACCAGCACGGCCGCCGCCGCGTCGCCGAAGTTGAACAGCGCCTTGGACTGCGGGTCCGAGTAGTCGACCATGCGCGAGAGCTGGTCGGCCACCAGGACCAGCGCGTGGCCCGTGCCGCGCAGTTCGAGCTTGTCGCCGGCGATCTTGAGTGCGGTCATCCCGCCGTTGCAGAAGTTGGACACCTCGAAGCAGTGCGCCCACTCGATGCCCAACCCGTGCGCCACCTTGGCGGCGGGGGACCAGAACGGGACATCCCACTCCCCCGATCCGGCGTAGACCACGTAGCGGATGTCCGCCGGGTCGACCGTGTTCCGGTAGAGCACCTCGCGCGCGGCCCGCAGGGCCATCTGCCAGGAGAGCTCGTCCTCGTCCAGCGCGGGGAACCGCGCGGCATGCGTGATCTTCAGGATGTCGGCGGCCGGTACCCCGGAGGCGGCGTGCATGCCCGCCACGCTCACCTGCCCTCCGGGGTAGCCGATCCCGAAGTCGACGATGCCGCTCACGGCCGCCGGGTTTCGATGCTGACGCGGTGCACGGTGCGCGAGGCGCCCGGCTCGACCTCGGTGGCGATGTGATAGGTGGTCCGGGTCTTCCAGATGACCAGGTCGTTCGGGGTCCACTGGTGGGTGTAGACGTGGGCCTCGTCATGGATGAGGCCGTCGAGCATGGTGAAGAAGGCCTCGTTCTCGTTCGGGTCGAAGCCCAGCACCGAGTCCATGTACTCGCGGGAGCCGTAGACGTACTCACGGCCGGTGTACTCGTCCTTGCACACCACCGGGTGCTCGACCTTGGGGTGCTCGATGTCGATCAGCGCCTTGAACTCGGCAACCGACAGGCCCACGTGCTCCTGGCGGATCCGCAGCCGCTTGCCGACAGTGTGCAGGCCGATCCGGTCGGACAGCTTCGCCTTCCACTCCTCGGGCATGCGGTCGTACACGTCCACGGCGTTGGCGAACTTGGTGTGGCCGCTGCTGCCGGGCACGTTGACGCCGTGCAGCATGGTGTAGGGCGCGGGGTCGGCCACGAAGGACGAGTCCTGGTGCCAGAAGTTGCCTACTCGGGCGACGCCGAGCGGCTTGTCGTCCTTCATCTCGTTCGAGGAGATCATGATCTCCTCGAACTCGGGGTGGCGGTACTTGCTGATCAGGAACGGCACCGGCCGGCCCAGTCGGGCGGCCAGGTCGATCTGCTGCCGCGGCGTCAGCTCGATACCGCGGACCACCACCAGCTCACGCTCGTGGACTCCCTGGACGAGCTGCTCCCATACCTCCGGGCGCACCAGGTCCTCGTAGCCGACGTCGCTCAGCTCCAGGCCGATGAAAGGGGTGATCTCGGTGATGTTCACGGTTCCTCCGTCATGCGTGGGTGGGGGTGCGGGTGTGGGTGGGGGTGCCTGGCTGCTGTTGCTGTCTCAGTTCTCATGCAGGCACTGCTGCATCGAGGCGGCGAAGTGCGTGATCTGCGCCTCCGTGCGGAACGGACCGACGGTGACGCGGAAGCGCTCGCCCCCGCGGGCCACCGAGGGGAAGTTGATGGGCTGGACGTAGATGTCGTGCTTCTCCAGCAGGGCGCGGGACACCCGGCGCACGCGCTCCCCGCCGGGCACCATCACCGGTACCAGGTGGCTGTCCGCGTCGATGAAGTCGACGTCCCTGGCGCGGAGTTCGGCTTTCATCAGCGCGGTCTTGCGGTTCAGCTCGGCGCGCATGCCGGTTCCGGCCCGGACGAGCTCCAGGCTCCGCAGGGTGGCGTCCATGGCGGCCTGCGGCATCGCCGTGGTGAAGATGAAGCCCGGGGCGTGGGAGCGTACGTAGTCCAGTGCGGCGTCGGGGCCGGCCACGTAGCCGCCGACGGTGCCGATCGCCTTGCCGAACACGCCCTGGACGAAGGTCGCCCGGTGATCCCCGAGCTCCTCGCTCAGACCCGCGCCGGTGGCACCCCGGACCCCGATGGAGTGGGTCTCGTCGAGGAAGGTCAGCGCGTGGTACTTCTCCGCGAGATCGAATATCGCGGAGGCCGGCGAGACGTCGCCGTCCATGGAATAGACGGATTCGAAGACGATCAGCTTCGGACGGTCCGGAGCGTACCGCGCGAGTTTCTCCTCCAGATCCGCGAGATCGTTGTGCGCGAACACCTCCTTGGTGGCCCCGGAACGAATGATCCCCTCGATCAGCGAGCGGTGGTTCAGGGCGTCGGAGAAGACGACCATGTCGTCGATCGCGGCAATCAACGTGCTGAGCGTCTCGAAATTGGCCACATAGCCGCTGGAGAAGGTGAGGGCACGCTCCTTGCCGTGCCAGGCGGCCAGCCTGCGCTCCAGCTCGACGTGGGTCGTGCTGGTGCCGGCGATGTTCCGGGACCCGCCGGTCCCGGTCCCGTGCAGGGCGGTCGAGGCCAGCTGCGCTCGGATGACCTCCGGGTTCTGGCTCATTCCCAGGTAGTCGTTGCTGCACCAGACCTCGATCTTGCGACCCTCGTACATGGTGTGACCGGGGTCGGCGGCGAGGTGCCCGACCGGCAGGAACTCCCGGTAGAGCTCGCTCTGCTTCAGCTCCGCGATCCGCTCCTCGAAGGAGTCGAAGACCGTCGGCTGCCGGGTCTCGAAAGCGGTGATTGTCATTCTGTCCCCTCCAAGGCGCACTTCATTCGATCCATAGCTGAATGCGCGACTGAATGCGTGACGAATACCGCAGGAAAGGGATTCACCCGGAGTTTCTGGCCGGTTTTCCCCTGTTCCCGCCGTGCTTTCCGGTAATCATCCTGACCCATGGCCGACGCTGAATCCAAGCGATTCGGCTGGCACGATCTCGCCTGTCGTCCTCACGCCAGTACAGCCGCCTCCGCGGCACCCGGTCCCCGTGCCCTGACGCGATACGGAAGGTTTGAGACCCTACGGGCGATGTGTCAGGCTTCCACCTGCTCAACCCTGTTGAGCCGGGGGGATATGGTCGGGAATCAGATGGGAACGGCTGATGCCAGGTTGCCGGGAAGACATGTACGCGCGGGTGCGACGCACGGCGCCCGCCGGATGGGAGAACCCCCTGTGAATCTGCCCGAACTGGACCCGCCCGAGCTGGACCTGCCTGAGCTGAAGCTGCCCGAGCGCTCCAGCCCTCCGCCGCTGGTGTCGCCCGACCACCCCGTCGAACAGGTCACCCAACCCGCCCCGACGCACCTTCAGGAAGAGCTGCTCCAGGTGCTCGAGACACTGCCGGGGGTGGAGATCCGGCCGTCCCTCATCTGCGTTCCGGGCACCCGGGCCGGTCATCTGACGCCGACGCTGGCGCACGGACCGCTCCAGGCCTTCCTGGCCGGCACCGAGTTCGCCCATCTGCACCCGGTGTACGACGGCAGTCTGCACGTGATGCTGCCGCCGTCAGCAGTCGAGGCCGTGGTGACCGGAGGCTGGGGCATACCCGCCGGTCCCGCCGGTTCGGTGCTGGTGTACGGACCGCGCGACGACGCGGAGGCCGAGGTTGCCCGGCAGCTTCTGCTGGCCGCGTACCGGTACGCCTGCACCGAGCCCCGCGGCGGCCGACCGAGCTGAACCCCGGCGAACGAAAGCGCACGAATCACCTCAACAGCCCACCGGTATCCCTGAATTGGGCCCGGAGCGCTGCTTCCGCAGGGATACTCGGGCGCGCGGGATCGCTAGGGGAACGGATCGGGAACGGGTGCGACGAGCCTCGAGGTGTCGGACCAACCGCCACTCTCAAGGGGTAGAAGCATGCGCAGCAAGCTCATCGCACTCACCGTCGTCGTCTGCGGTCTCCTCGCCCTCGTCCTGTGCCAGGCCATGCCGGGTGCGGCGGCCACCCAGGGCCACCGCCCGGCAGGGGCCGTGACGCTGGCGGATGACAACCCCATCCCCAACATCTCCCCGGCCGTGTCGTGAACACCGCTTCGTGAACACCAAGTTGGGAACACCGCGTCGTGAAGGCCGAGTTGGGGACGCCCAGCAGATCAGGCCGGGCACAGCGGATCAGGCCGGGCACAGCGGATCAGGCCGGGCAGAGCGGATCAGGCCGGGCGGCGGCGCTCCTCCGGAATGCCCATCGCGGCGAACAACTCGCCTGCCCGGCCCCGGTGTTCTCGCGCCTGCTCCGACTCCCCCAGGGCCTCGGCACAGGCCCCGAGCCCTTCCAGCGCGTAGGCCATCTCGATCCGGAACCCGGTCTCCTCGGCCAGTCGCAACGCCTGTCCGTGCCGTGCCTGGGCCTGGACGTGCTCACCCCGGGCCTGGTGGATCCGACCCAGGATGTTCTCCACCGTGGCCCTGCGTGCGGCCGAACCGCTCGTCCAGACCAGGTCCAGCGCGCGCAGCCCGTAGTCGTAGGCCACCGACGGACGGCCCGCCCGAAGGTGTGCGTCGGCCAGCCGGGCCAGGACCAGTGACGCGTTGCCCGGCCGATGCAGGGACCGGTGCAGTTCCTGGGCGTTCGTGAGGACGTCCAGCGCCTCCTCGTACGACCCCAGGCCCAGATGCGCGTTGGCGAGGTTGACCAGGGCCAGGGCCTCGTTGTCCACCTCACCGAGCTTGCGGTTGATCTCCGCCGAGGTGCGCGCCGCCTCGGCCGCCGCAGGGTACCTGCCGAGCAGGGCGCTGACCGAGCTGATGCTGATCAGCGTCGCCGCCTCCTCGCGCGGACTGCCCAGGGCCCGGTGCAGCAGGAGCGCCGCCTCCAGATCGCGCAGGCCGTCCGCGTACCGGCCCAGACTGTTGCGGAAGGCCCCGAGCCTGCCCAGGCAGGCGGCCTCCCCGTGCCGGTCACCGATCTCCACCGCGATCTCCAGCGCCTGCTCCAGCGCGTCGACGCCCTCCTGCACCCGGCCGAGCTGCCACAGCGCGACCGCGAGATTGGTGAGGCTGAGGCGGAGCAGCAGTCGGTCCCCCAGACGGCGCGATGCAGCCACCGCGAGCTGACCGGCTTCGAGCAACTCCTCGCCACAGCCCTGCATGTGCAGGAACGAGGCGAAGGCGCGGGGCAGATAGGCGCAGTGCCAGTCCAGTCCCCGCCGAGCGGCCAGCCGGACGGCGACGAGCAGGTTGCGGTGTTCCCGCTCGAACCAGGCAAGGGCGGCGTCCGGGGTCGCAAAGGCAGGCAACGCGGCGGTCGGGGCGGGGAGTTCGATGCCGAACTCGACCCGGCCGGGGAACAGCACCTCGCAGGCGCCCTCGACCGCGAGCACGTAGTTGTCCAGCAGCCGACTGACCGCAAGGCCGTCCTCGGGCGCCGTCTCGGCCGTGCACAGGCTGTGGGCGAAGCTGCGGACCAGGTCGTGGAAGGTGTACCGGCCCAGCTCGTGCTGCTCCAACAGGTGCGCGTCGAGCAGCAGTTCCAGCAGCTCCTCCGCCGGGACGGTCGGCGTTCCCAGCAGGGCCGCGGCGGAGTGCACGTCGAGGTCGCCCGGGTGCAGGCTCAGCAGCCGGAAAGCGTTCCGGCACTCCGCATCCATGGCGAGGTACGACAACTGGAGGGTGGCTGCCACGCCGCGGCTGCGCGAGGCCAGTTCGTCCAGCTTCCTTGCCTCGTCGGACAGCCGGTCCACCAGGTACTGGATGGTCCAGCGCGGCCGGTGGCTCAGCCGGGCCGTCGCGATCCGCAGCGCCAACGGCAGCCGGCCGCACAACTGGACCAACTCCTCGGCCGCCGTGGGCTCCGCGGCCACCCGCTGCTCGCCGAGGGTGCGCTCCACCAGCGCCAGGCTGTCCTGCACGGAGAGCACACCGATCGACAGAGCCCGCGCACCGTCCAGGTCCACCAGCCGGATCCTGCTGGTGATCAGCACCATGCACTTGGGGGAGGACGGCAGCAGGGGGCGTACCTGCTCCGCATCGGCGGCGTTGTCGAGCAGGATCAGCAGTCGGCGCTGCGCCGTGGTCATCCGCCACAGTGCGATCTTGCTGAGCAGGTCGTCGGGGATCCGGTCGCCGGGCAGACCCAGGGACCGCAGCATGACGTCGAGCACCTCGCTGGGCTCCCTCGGCTGCTGCCCAGGTGTGAAGCCGTGCAGATCGATGCTGATCTGCCCGTCCGGGTACAGCTCGGCGAGCCGGTGGGCGGCGTGCACCGCCAGCGCCGTCTTGCCGCTCCCGCCCATGCCGTCGATCGCGAGGATCGGGGTGCCCTGCGCGACGGGCTCCGCGGCCGCCGAGAGCAGCTGCTGCAGCTGCTCGGTCCGGCCGGTGAAGTCCTGGACGTCGTACGGCAGCGAGCACGGGGCGGGGGCCGGCTGCGCGAGAGCATGCGGCTCCGCAGTGGCCGCAGTGGCCGGGCCGGTCTGGGCGGAGGGGGCGGACGGGGTCGGCGGGCGCGGGGCGGCGAGTTCGGGGCTCGCCCGCAGGATGCCCTCGTGGAGCCCGCTCAGCTCGGGCCCCGGGTCGATCCCGAGTTCCTCGGCGAACAGCGCTCGCACCCGCTGGTACTCCTCCAGTGCCTCGGCCTGTCTACCGGAGCGGTACAGGGCCAGCATCAGCTGGCCGTGCAGAGACTCTCTCAGCGGGTTCTCCCGGGCCAACTCTCTGAGGTCGCCGACCAGTTCGGCGGCCTCGCCCAGGCCGAGCTGCAGCTCGAAGAGCTGCTCGACGGCGGCCAACCGCCGCTCCTCCAGGGAGGTCGCGGCGGCCTGGAGCAGCATGCCGCCCTCCCCGGCCAGCAGCCTGCCCCGCCACAGTTCGAGCGCCGCCCGGAGCTGGTCGACCGCGTTGACCGGCAGTCCCGCGGCCACCGCCTCCCGGGCACGGCGCAGGCGCACCCCGAACAGGCTCAGATCCACCTGGTCGTCGTCGACGGCGACGCGGTAACCGGGACCGTCGGTCACGAAGAGGGCGGCTCCCCCGGGTATGCGCTGGCGCAGGTCGGCGACGATCTTCCGGATCTGGTGCGCGGCGGTGGCCGGGGGCGCGTCGTCCCAGGTGATCTCCACCAGTCGGGCGACCGGAACGACCCGGCCGGGCTCCAGGAGGAGAGCCACCAGGACCCGCTCCTGCAGCGGACCACCCAGACGAAGACGTGCCTCTCCAGCCCAACACTCCACTGTGCCAAGAATGTTGAACCGAATCCGACGTTGCTGGGGATCGACCCGCATACGCATTCCCTCATTGCCGTGCATAAGCCCAGGTCGGGCCGCTGGCACGGATACTACGGAACCTGGTGTCCAGGGGGTACCGAATCGGGAGGGGACCGGGAACGGCTGCTCTCATGCTGAGACGGTCAACAGGCGCGTCCTCGCCTGACATCCCTTGGCCACCGGAGACGAGAAGTGCTGAAACTCCCGCACCTGGATCCGACGTCCGTCACCGTCTATCGGGCTCATGTCGCCCAGCCCAGCGCCACCGAAGAGCAGCTCTGCGCCATGCTGGGCATCCCGCTCGACGAGGTGCGGCGCGCGCAGCGCCAACTGGAGACGCTGAACCTGCTGCGCCCGGCGCCGAACGGCCTGTGGGTCGCGGTCCACCCGGAGACGGCATCCGAGCTGCTGCTCTCCGAAGCCGAGCGGGCCCTGCTCGAACAGCGCACGGCGATGGCCAGCACCCGGGCCCGTCTGGACGCGCTGACCGGCGACTACCTGGACGCCCTCAGGCATCGGCCGGTCAACCGCGGCGTCGAGAGCGTCGAGGGCCAGGAGGAACTGCGGGCGGTCATCGAGGAACTGACCCTCGGCTGCCGCTCCACCGTGGACGCCATGGTCCGGATCAGCGATCACGCCGATCGGGAGTTGCTGCCGGAGATGCAGCTCGACCTCGCGATGCTGGCCGGCCGCGTGCGGGTGCGGACCCTGATGCAGCGCACCGGACCGGGCAACCTGGGCACCAAGTACCTCCGGGCGATCTCCACCGCCGGTGCCCAGGTGAAGAGCCTGACCATGCTGCCCGCGTGCATGTTGGTCTTCGACGGCACGACCGCGGTGCTGCCCCTCGGCCCCGGCGGCGCGCCGGGCCACGGCGTGGTGATCCGCGACCCGGCGGTCCTGCAGCTGCTCACGGAGCTGTTCGAGCAGCATTGGGAGCAGGCGAGCGATGTCGCCGACCCCGCGGCGGCGACGGCGGACGCGGGCCCGACCGACATGGAGCGCGCCGTGCTGCGGATGATGGCGGCGGGCAAGAAGGACGAGGTGATCGCACGCCAGGTCGGCGTCTCGACCCGTTCGATCAGCCGGGTGATCGCCACGCTGATGCAGCGCCTCCAGGCCGACAGCCGCTTCCAGGCAGGCGTGCACGCCACCGCCAACGGGTGGCTAGCGTGACTGTGCCAGGGACAGCTGCCCGCTATCGGGATCCCGCGTCCCGACGGCTGATCAGCGCCTCGACCGCGGTGTCCGCCTCGGCCCTGGTGGTCGCGGTGAAGACCGGGTCCTCACCCCGGTCGTAGCCGTGGCCGCCCTCGCGGGAGATCGCGGGTTGGAGGCCCATGATCGCGCCCAGGCCCGTCGGCGGCATGTCGCCGTAGAGGCACTGGTAGCCGCCCGCCCGGACGGAGAGCATCTCGTGCCAGATGCCGACCGCGCCCCTGCCCGCGAAGTACCGCTTCCAGAATGCGGTTTCGGCCGGTCGGTGGGAGCGCTGCGGGTCGTGTGCGAAGGCGCGGATGTCGCCGGCCCGGCGCCAGTACTGGATCACCATGACCTGGCCCGGCCCCGGGCCCAGGAGCAGGCGGTAGCCGAGCAGTCCGCCCTCTGGGTCGGCGGAGAGCTCGCGCAGCATCCGCGGCATGGCCATCAGCACCGGAACCCAGTGGCGCACCGAGAACCAGCGGTTGACCCGCAGGCCGATCAGCATCATCGCGACCGGCTCGTCGTTCTCGGCCAGGTACCGCCCGCGCAGCGGACCGCGTCGGTGCTCGCGCGCTTGCTCGGGGGTGCGGGGCCCTACTCTGGTCCATTCGGAGCGGGCCAGCAGACGTATACCGTTGACGAGATTGAATCCGTCCATGCATGGATAGTCGCACTATCCACGACGTCTGTCGAGATGTCAGATCGGAGCAAGTCCAGGTGCAGCTGTCGGAGTTGAGCGAGCGCAGCGGGGTCTCCACGGCCAGCATCAAGTACTACCTGCGCGAAGGCCTGCTCCCCGCGGGCACCCCCGTCAGCGCGCGGAAGGCCGAGTACGACGACGACCATCTGCGGCGACTCCGGCTGATCCGGGCGATGCTGTCGGTCGGCGGGATGTCGGTGACCCAGGCCCGCGACGTCCTCGCCGTCGCCGAGGACCCGGCGTTCGGCCGTCACGAGCGGCTCGGCATCGCCCAGTACCTGCTGCCCCCGCAGGTCACCCCGCCGGAAGCGGAGTCGGACGCGGCGGCTCACGCGCGGTGGACCGCCCTGCGCACCGAGGTCCTGGCCCTGCTGCGGGACGAACTCGGCTGGCAGATCACGGAGTTCGCCCCCGCCCTGGACACCCTCACCCGCGCCCTGACCACCCTGCGCGACCTCGGTTACCGCGCGGACGTCGCGTTCCTCCAGCGCTACGGCGAGGCCCTGCGCCCGATCGCGGAGGCCGAGTACCAGGTGATCGAGGAGATCCCGCAGGTGGAGGAGGCGATCGAGGCGACGATCGCCTACACCGTGCTCTACGAGCCGGTGCTGCTGGCACTGCGCCGGCTCGCCCACGAGGACGTGTCGGCGCGACTCCATCCGAACGCCGTGAACTGACGTATTGTCAGCTCCGGCGGAAGACCCGCTCGCCGCCGACGAAGGTCTGCTCGACCGTCGTCGCACCGATCTCGTCGGCGGGGCCCGCGTACGGGTCGCGGTCGACCACGACCAGGTCGGCCAAAGCGCCCGGACGGATCACACCGGTCTCGTCGAGGTGGTTCACGTGGGCGCTGCCAGCCGTGTACGCGGCCAGCATGGTGGTGAGGTCGATCCGCTGCTCGGGGAGGAAGACCTCCCGGTCGTCGCCGTGGTTGACCCGGTTGACCGCGACGTGGATGCCCTCCCACGGGTTGGGCGTGCTCACCGGCCAGTCGCTGCCCGCCGCCAACGTCGCGCCCGCGCGCACCAGATCGCCGAACGGGTACTGCCAGTCGGCCGACTCCCCGCCCAGGAACGGGATGCAGAGCGCGTCCAGCTGCGGCTCGTGCGCGGCCCAGAGCGGCTGCAGGTTGGCGATCGCGCCCAGCTTCGCGAAGCGCGGGACGTCGTCGGGGTGGACCACCTGCAGATGCGCCAGGTGGTGCCGGTTGTTGCCGCGTCCGTTGGCGTGCAGCGCGGCCTCGACCGCGTCCAGCGCCTCGCGCACGGCACGGTCGCCCAGCGCGTGGAAGTGCACCTGGAACCCGAGCGCGTCCAGCTCGGTGACGTACGACCGCAGCGCGACCGGATCCACAAAACTCAGGCCGGAGTTGTCGGTGGTGCAGCCGCAGGCGTCCTTGTACGGGACGGTCATCGCGGCGGTGAAGTTCTCCGCGATCCCGTCCTGCATCACCTTGACCGAGCCCGCCCGGAACCGCCCGGCCGTCAGCTTGTCGCGTCGTGCGACCAGCTCGGGGATCTGGTCCGCGCCGCGCTCCCGGTCCCACCACAGCGCGCCGTTGACCCGCGCGGTCAACTGCCCGTCGTTGGCGGCGGCGAGGTACGCGTCGGAGACGTCCGGCTGGCCGTTGAAGACGCCGAGGATGGCGTCCTGCCAGGCGGTGATCCCGAGCGAGTGCAGGTACGCCTGCGCACGCAGCAGACCCTTGACCCGGTCCTCGACGCTCGCCTTGGGAATGACCCGGGCGACCAGGGCGGTCGCGCCCTCCTGCAGCATGCCGGCGGGCGTGCCGTCCGCCTCGCGCTCGATCCGGCCGTCGGCGGGGTCGGGCGTCTCCGCGGTCAGCCGGGCGAGCTCCAGGGCACGGGTGTTGGCCCAGGCGCCGTGGTGGTCGCGGTTCAGCAGGAAGACCGGCCGGTCCGGCACGACCGCGTCGAGCTGCGCGCGGCTCGGCAGTCCGCCCTCGAAGGCCTCCATCGCCCAGCCCGCGCCGGTGATCCACGGCCGCTCCGGAAACGCGGTGGCGTACGCGGCGATGCGGCGGGTGTACTCACCGAGATCGGTCGCGCCGGAGAGGTCGCACTCCCCCATCTCGACGCCCCCGTACACGGCGTGGATATGCGCGTCCTGGAACCCGGGCAACAGGGCGCGTCCGCGCAGGTCCACGATCTCGGTCCCGGGCCCGGCGAGTTCACGCAGGTCGTCCTGCCCCACCGCGAGGATCCGCTCACCACGTACGGCGACAGCGCTGGCTCGCGTCCGCGCGGAGTCCATGGTGAGCACGGGGCCACCCACGAAGAGGACGTCGACGTCGTTAGGCATGCGTTTCCCCTGTCACCAGCGTTGGTCAGGTTGCATGTTAACTCTTACCTGTCGCCTGCTCAGATCAGACCAGACGCATATGCCAGAGAGCGCACGAGGTCGTTGCAAACGTCCAGGGGCGCGGGGAGCTGCGCGAAAGGCCACCCGCGCAGGTAGAGCCCCGACGAACAGGGCCATCCGCTCATCAGTGGTGTCTCGCGCAGTTCCCCGCGCCCCTGACAGTGCGACTACTGACCGTCGAGTTGACCGATCGTCGAGATCGAAGGTGCGACGTCCCGCAGCTCGTGGGCGACGCGCTCCGCGTCGCGGAGGACGCGGACCGCGTTCTTCCACGTCAGCTTGGCGAGGTCGTCGCGCGACCACCCGCGTCGCATCAGCTCTGCGATCAGGTTCGGGTAACCCGACACGTCCTCCAGGCCCTTGGGCGTGAAGGCCGTGCCGTCGTAGTCGCCGCCGAGGCCGATGTGGTCCACGCCCGCGACCTCGCGCATGTGGTCCAGGTGGTCGGCCACCGTCGCCTCCGTGGCCACCGGGCGCGGGTTCGCCGCCTCGAACGCGGCCTGGACCGCAAGCCCCGCCGGGGACAGGTCGAGGTGGTGGAAGCCGTGCGCGACCATGTTCGCGTCGGCCGCCTTCGTCCAGGCCACCGCCGCCGGGAGGACGAACTTGGGCACGAACGTCGCCATCGCCACACCGCCGTTGCCCGGCAGTTGGGCCAGCACGTCGTCCGGGATGTTCCGCACGTGGTCGCAGACAGCGCGCGACGAGGAGTGCGAGAAGAGCACCGGCGCCCGGGTCACCCGCAGGGCGGCGCGCATCGTGTCGGCGGAGACGTGCGAGAGGTCGACCAGCATGCCGAGGCGGTTCATCTCCCGGACGACCTCCTCGCCGAAGCGGGTCAGGCCGCCGGCCTTCGGCTCGTCGGTGGCCGAGTCCGCCCACGAGAGGTTGTCGTTGTGGGTGAGCGTCATGTACCGCACGCCCAGCTGGTACAGCGCGCGCAGCGTCGCCAGCGACTCGTCGATCGAGTGGCCGCCCTCCGCGCCCATCAGCGAGGCAAGTCGGCCGTGCGCCCGAGCCTGCTCCATGTCGTCCGCGGAGAAGGCCAGTTCCAGCTCGTCCGGATAGCGGGCGACCAGCGCGCGGACGCAGTCGATCTGCTCCAGCGTCGCACTGACCGCCTTGTCGCCCGCGTAGTCGCTGCGGACGTAGACCGACCAGAACTGCGCGCCCACGCCGCCCGCCCGCAGCCGGGCGAGGTCGGTGTGCAGGTGCGCACGCTGGTCGGTGGCGATGTCACGCTGCGTCAGGTCGTAGTGGACCTGCTCGCGCAGCTTCCACGGCAGGTCGTTGTGACCGTCGACCACCGGGTACTCGGCGAGCAGTTCCCGTGCCTGCTGCAGCAGTTCCGCGTCCGCCACGGTGGTCAGCCCCCGAAGCCGAAGCTGGCGGCGCCGGCGACCTTGGCCCGCAGCTTGCGGCCCTTCTCGGTGGCCTGCTCGTTGAGCTCCTGCTGGAACTCGGCCATCCGCCGGGCCAGGTCCGGGTCGAACGCGGCCAGCATCCGCACCGCGAGCAGGCCCGCGTTGCGCGCGCCGCCGACGGAGACGGTGGCCACCGGGACGCCCGCGGGCATCTGCACGATGGAGAGCAGCGAGTCCATGCCGTCCAGGTACTTCAGCGGCACCGGGACACCGATGACCGGCAGCGTGGTGACGGAGGCGAGCATGCCCGGCAGATGTGCCGCGCCGCCCGCGCCCGCGATGATCGCCTTCAGCCCGCGACCGGCGGCGGCCTCGCCGTAGGCGACCATCTCGCGCGGCATCCGGTGCGCGGAGACGACGTCCACCTCGTAGCGGATCTCGAACTCCTCCAGTGCCTGGGCGGCGGCCTCCATGACCGGCCAGTCGGAGTCCGAACCCATCACAATGCCGACAACCGGCTGCTCGGTCATCTGCTCGGTCATTCCGTGATGTCCCCTCGAAGGTAGGCGGCGGCGTGCCGGGCACGCTCCCGGACGTCGTCCAGGTCGTCGCCGAAGACTGTGACGTGGCCCACCTTACGGCCGGGCTTCACATCCTTGCCGTACATGTGGATGCGGAGCCCGGGGTCGCGCGCCATGCAGTGCAGGTACGCGCTGTACATGTCCGGGTAGTCGCCGCCGAGCACGTTGACCATGACGGTCCACGGCTGACGCGGACGCGGGTCGCCGAGCGGCAGGTCGAGCACGGCGCGGACGTGGTTCTCGAACTGCGAGGTGACCGCGCCGTCGATGGACCAGTGGCCGGAGTTGTGCGGACGCATGGCCAGCTCGTTGACGAGGACGCGACCGTCGCGCGTCTCGAAGAGCTCGACGGCGAGGTGGCCGGTGATGTCCAGCTCACCCGCGATCCGCAGCGCGAGCGCCTGGGCCTCGGCGGCCAGGTCCGCAGAGAGGTTCGGGGCGGGCGCGACGACCTCGTGGCAGATGCCGTTCTTCTGCACGGACTCGACGACCGGGTACGCCACGGCCTGCCCGTGCGGCGAACGGACCACGTCGGCGGCGAGCTCGCGGACGAAGTCGACCTTCTCCTCTGCGAGCACGGGCACGCCCGCACGGAACGGCTCGGCGGCCTCGGTCTCGTCGGCGACAACCCAGACGCCCTTGCCGTCGTACCCCCCACGGGTGGTCTTCAGGACGACCGGATAACCCTCACCCTCGTTCGCGAAGGCGGTCACGTCCGCTGGGTCGCCGACGAGGCGGTGCCGGGGGCAGGGGACGCCGAGGCCGTCCAGCTTGGCCCGCATCAGGCCCTTGTCCTGCGCGTACACCAGCGCGTCCGGGCCCGGCCGGACCGCGAAGCCCTCGGCCTGGAGGGTGCGCAGGTGCTCGGTCGGCACGTGCTCGTGGTCGAACGTGATCACGTCGCAGCCCTCGGCGAAGCGACGCAGCGTGTCCAGGTCCCGGTAGTCACCGAGGACGACGTCACCCACGACGAGCGCCGCGGAGTCCTGCGGGGTGTCCGCCAACAACCTGAAGCGCACGCCCAGCGGGATCGCCGCGTCGTGTGCCATCCGGGCCAGCTGCCCGCCACCGATCATGCCCACCACGGGAAAAGTCACATGGCCAAGGATATCGGGCCAGGCCCGTGGGCTTGTCCCCCAGGGTTGTGGCTGCTCACGACCCTCGTCCGGGCCGGGCTGAACCCGCCCCAGGAGGTGCGGTCAAGGCAGAGTTCCGTGAGGATTTAACAGGAGAAGTATTTGTCACACCGGAGACCGGACTATCGTCGTGTGCGGTAGCCGCGCCGTAATCCGAGGGCGCCGAGTAGAGACGGACCCCGAGACATGACCGCATCCCCTGTCAGTGGCGGACGTACGTCCAGCGCGCTGCGCCGCGTGGCCGGCGAAGCGGCGAAGTTCGGCATCGTCGGGATATCGGGCGTCGTCATCCAGCTGATCGCCTTCTCGATCCTGCTGGACTTCATGCAGACCGTCCGCGCGAACGTGGTCGCGACGCTGATCGCCATCGCGACCAACTACGTGGGCTACCGGTACTGGGTCTACCGGGACGCGGACAACAAGACGCGGTCCCGCGAGATCACCCTCTTCCTGATCTTCAGCGGCGTCGGCCTGGTGGTCCAGAACGTCGTCCTCTACGCGCTGGTCTACGGCTTCGGCTTCCACACCAAGCTGGAGAACATGATCTGCAGCATCGTGGGCATCGGCGTGGCCACGGTGTTCCGGTTCTGGGCCTACCGCACGTTCGTCTTCAAGACCGTCCAGCAGGCGGAGGAGGCGGTCGAGGCCGCCGAGCAGATCCTCGCCGCGGAGCAGGTCAAGCGCCAGCCCGTCTACCGCAGCCGCTGAACGCTCCGCGCCAAGAGGCGAGCACTTCGCTCCCGCAGGTAGTTGCACGACGAGGGGCGCGGGGAACTGCGCGAGAAACCCCCCTGTGCGGATGGCCCTGACCGTTGAGGACCATCTGTTGTGGGTGGCTTGTCGCGCAGTTCCCCGCGCCCCTGGGTGTCGCCTAGGCCTCTTCTTCGTGCCGGGCCAGGAAGAGGGCGAAGACCGGCGGTCGCTGCGAGAGCAGCTCCAGACGTCCGCCGTCGGCCTCGGCGAGGTCGCGGGCGACCGCCAAGCCGATGCCGGTGGAGTTGTGGCCGCTGACCGCGCGTTCGAAGACGCGTGCGCCCAGCTCGTCGGGGACGCCCGCGCCCTCGTCCTGGCACTCGATGACGACCTTCGTGTCGCGCACACGCGTGCGCAGGGTGACCGAGCCGTCGCCGTGCATCAGCGTGTTCTCGATCAACGCCGCGATCACCTGGGCGACCGCGCCCGGCGTGCCGACGGCCCAGAGGCCGGGCGGGCCCTCCAGGTACAGCTTGCGGCCGTAGCGGCGCAGCGCCGGGCGCCACTCCTCGGCCTGTTGCTTGATGACCTCGTCCACGTCGAAGGCGACCGCCGACGTGTTGCGCGACTCCCGGCTGTTGGTGAGCAGCCGCTGCACGACGTCCGTCAGCCGCTCGACCTGGACCAGGGCGATCGCGGCCTCCTCCTTGACCGTGTCGAGGTCGTCCGTCTCGATGATCTCCTCCAGCCGCATCGAGAGCGCGGTCAGCGGCGTGCGCAGCTGGTGGGAGGCGTCAGCGGCGAGGCGGCGCTCCGCCGTCAGCATCCGGCCGATCCGGTCCGCGCTGCGGTCGAGGACCTCGCCGACGCGGTCGAGCTCGGGCAGGCCGTAGCGCCGCTGCCGGGGGCGCGGGTCTCCGGAGCCGAGGCGTTCCGCCGTCTCCGCCAGGTCGAGCAGCGGGCGGGTGATCCGCCTGGACTGCCACAGCGCCAACGCCATCGCCGCGGCGATGGTCAGCACCGCGACACCGACCAGGAGCAGCAGCATCCGCAGGATCGACGTGTCGACCGGGCCGCGTGCCTCCTGCACCACCACGGACTCGCCGTGCGGGCCCTTCTCCGTCGCCGTGACCGGGTCGTCGCCGGCCGGGGGCCTGCCCAGCGTGATGGTGCGGCCGTCGACGAGCTGAACCACGGCGTAGCGGCCCGAGCCCTGGTCGTTGAGGCCCGTGAGCGAAGCCGCGTCGATCGGCTCCTTGGCGACGTACCGGTTCTCCACCACGCCGACCATGTGCAGCGCCTCGGTGCGCACCGCGTCCTGCGCCGAGCCCTCGATACTGCGCTTCTCGACCAGCGCCAGCGGCACGCTGAACAGGGCCACCGTCACGAGCACCACGGCGAGGATGGAGTTGAGCAACCTGCGCTTCACGTACGGGGTCCCGCCTAGCCCTTTTCGAAGCGGAAGCCGACGCCGCGCACGGTGGTGATGTAGCGGGGGCTGGCCGCGTCGTCGCCCAGCTTCTTGCGCAGCCAGGAGATGTGCATGTCGAGCGTCTTGGTCGAGGTCCACCAGGTGGTGTCCCAGACCTCGCGCATGATCTGCTCACGCGTCACGACCCGGCCCGCGTCCCGGACCAGGACGCGGAGCAGCTCGAACTCCTTTGCGGAGAGCTGCATCTCCTCCTCGCCCAGCCAGGCGCGGTGCGAGTCGACGTCGATCTTGACGCCGTGCGCGCCGGTGCTCATGTCGGCGGTGCCACGGCGCAGCAACGCCCGTACTCGGGCCAGGAGTTCGGCGAGGCGGAACGGCTTGGTGACGTAGTCGTCCGCACCGGCGTCCAGGCCGACGACTGTGTCCACCTCGTCGGCGCGGGCGGTCAGCACCAGGACCGGGAAGGCATGGCCGTCGGCGCGGAGCCGACGGGCGACCTCGAGACCGTCCATGCCGGGCAGGCCGAGGTCGAGCACGAGCAGGTCGACCGCGCCGCCGGTGCCCGCGGTCTCCAGCGCCGAGGGGCCGTCCTCACGGACGATCACCTCGTAGCCCTCGCGACGCAGGGCGCGGGCGAGCGGCTCGGAGATGGCGATGTCGTCCTCGGCGAGCAGTACACGCGTCATGGCTCGATCGTAGTCCGCCGAGCGGCCCCGTCCCGCTTCCATCGAACGGAGGACCGTACGCCGCATTTCAGGGCCGGTCCGGGGTCGCTGGCCTACCGTCGACAAAAGCGATCCAAAAGTGATCAATGCCGGATGAATGCCACCGGGCCAACGGCCACACGCCACCGGCTCCTGGGGAGAGGCGACGCAGCGCATGGTTCAGGACCTGGCGCCACCGACGGACCGGCACGCACACCGGAGCTTCTTCGGCCAGCCCTGGGGGCTGGCGACGCTCTTCACCACCGAGATGTGGGAGCGGTTCAGCTACTACGGCATGCGCGCGCTGCTGGTGCTCTACCTGGTCGCCCCGCACAGCGACGGCGGCCTGGGCTTCTCCAAGAGCACCGCGACCGCGATCTACAGCGTCTACGTCTCGATGGTCTACCTGCTGACGCTGCCCGGAGGCTGGGTCGCCGACCGACTCTGGGGGCCGAAGAAGACGGTGGCCGTGGCCGGCGGCGTGATCATGATCGGGCACTTCCTGCTGGCGCTGCCCGCCACCGCGTCGTTCTTCGGCGGGCTGGTCTTCATCGCGGTCGGCTCGGGCCTGCTCAAGGCCAACATCTCGACGATGGTCGGACAGCTCTACAGCGGCCCGGAGGACCCGCGCCGGGACGGCGGCTTCACGATCTTCTACATGGGCATCAACCTGGGCGCCTTCGCCGCGCCGCTGGTGATCGGCACCGTCGGGCAGCGGGTCAACTGGCACCTGGGCTTCGCCCTGGCCGGCATCGGGATGGGCATCGGCCTGGTCATCTACCTGATCGGCATGGGCACCCTCAGCCCGAACAGCTCCGTGGTGCCCACCCCGCTCAGCACCGAGGCGAAGCGGAGCGTGCTGCGCAAGGGGCTGTTCTGGCTGGTCCTGGCCGTCGTCTTCTACGCGGTGCTCGGCGGCACCGGCCACTACACGATCAACTGGGTCACCATCCCGCTCACCGTCATCGGCCTGGTCTTCCCGGCCTGGATGCTCTGGCGGATCAAGCACGACCGGGACCTCTCCCCCGCGGAGAACTCCAAGATGACCGGCTACATCTGGTTCTTCGTGGCGGCGGCCGTCTTCTGGATGATCTACGACCAGGGCGGCTCGACGCTCAACATCTTCGCCGCCGACAACACGGCCAACAGCCTGCTCGGGGTCCACTTCCCGTCCAGCTGGTTCCAGTCGCTCAACCCCCTCTACATCATGGCGCTGGCCCCCGTCTTCGCCTGGATGTGGCAGTGGCTGGCGGCACGGAACCGGGAACCGGAGACGGCGACCAAGTTCTCCTTCGGCCTGTTCCTGGTCGGGGGGTCCTTCGCCGTCTTCCTGGGGGCACTGGCCGCGGCGAGCGGCGGGAACAAGGTGACGCCGCTCTGGCTCTGCGTGGTCTACCTGATCCAGACGGTCGGCGAGCTCTGTCTCTCCCCCGTCGGGCTCTCGGTCACCACCAAGCTGGCCCCGGAGAAGTACGGCAGCCAGATGATGGGCGTCTGGTTCCTGGCGGTGACCGCCGGGGACTGCACCACCTCCCTGGCCACCACGGCGGGCGCGGACCTGAACAGCCGCGGCTACGTGGCGGCGGAGGTGGCACTGGCGGTGCTGGCGGGCATCGCGGTCCTGCTCAACCGCCACAAGATCCGCCACTACCTGGGCGAAGTGCGCTGAACTGCGACAACGACCCCAACGTACGTGCACAGAGGAGACGTTGAGGGGGCCGCAGCCCTACCATGCCGAGGAGCCCGGCGGTGGGTGCTGAGAACCACGTCACATCAGGGAACCGAACACGCCTCGCCCCGGAATCGCTGATTCCGCAACCAGAAGCGGGTCGGACTCGATGAATCCCAGGTGAATGGGATAAAAACCAATGGATTTGCAGACGCCGTGACCGAAATCCGGAATCGGGCATAGCGATCAATCAGCGTGATCGCTGTCAAAGGCCGTCAAACGCTGACCTACAGTGGTCCGAATCCCTGTTGTACAGATGGCAAGGAACCACGCAATGCCGCCGATACCTGCCGAGGTCGCCGTAGAGGCCCTGTCCGTTGCTCGGGAGACCCCCAGCCGGAAGACCTTCTTCGGACACCCCCGTGGCCTGTCGACGCTGTTCATGACCGAGATGTGGGAGCGCTTCAGCTTCTACGGCATGCGCGCGTTGCTGGTGCTCTACCTGGTCGCCCCCCATTCCAAGGGCGGCCTGGGCTTGGGCGCCGCGACAGGCATGGCGATCTACTCGATCTACAACGCCATGGTCTACCTGCTGGCCCTGCCCGGCGGTTGGATCTCCGACCGGTTCTGGGGCGCTCGCAAGACCGTCATGATCGGTGGCGCGATCATCATGATCGGCCACTTCCTGCTGGCCGTGCCCGCCGAGTTCTCCTTCTTCATCGGCCTGGGCTTCATCGCCGTCGGTTCCGGCCTGCTCAAGGCCAACATCTCGACGATGGTCGGCCACCTCTACCCGGACAAGAACGACCCGCGCCGGGACGGCGGCTTCACGATCTTCTACATGGGCATCAACCTGGGCGCCTTCGCCGCGCCGCTGGTGATCGGCACCGTGGGGCAGAACGTGAACTGGCACCTGGGCTTCGCCCTGGCCGGTGTCGGCATGGCCCTGGGCCTGATCAACTACATCGTCGGCGGTCGCCACCTCAGCGAGCAGAGCAAGGTCGTCGCGTCGCCCATGCCGCGTGCCGAGCGCAACTCGCTGCTGCGCAAGGCGTCGTTCTGGATGGTCCTGGCCGTCGCCTTCTTCGGCGCCGTCGCCATCAGCGGCCACCTGACGGTGAACTGGTTCATCTGGGCGCTGACCCTGGTCGGCCTGGTCATCCCGGTGATCGTCTTCACCCGCATCAGGCGGGACAAGGACCTGACCGGCGACGAGCGCAACAAGCTCTCCGGCTACATCTGGTTCTTCGTGGCCGCCGCGGTCTTCTGGATGATCTACGACCAGTCCGGCTCGACGCTGAACCTCTTCGCCACCAACAACACGGCGAGCAAGCTGTTCGGCTTCGACTTCCCGAGCACCTGGTTCCAGTCGCTGAACCCGCTCTACATCATGGCGCTGGCCCCGGTCTTCGCCTGGCTGTGGGTGTGGCTGAACCGCCGTGGCAAGAACCCGAGCACGGCCGTGAAGTTCGGCATCGGTTCGGTGCTGATCGGCGCCTCCTTCGTGGTCATGATGATCGCGCAGGCCGCCGCCTCCGGTGGTCACCTGGTCACCCCGCTCTGGCTGGCCATGGTCTACCTGGTCCAGACGGTCGGTGAGCTCACGCTCTCCCCGGTCGGCCTGTCCGTCACCACCAAGCTGGCGCCGAAGAAGTACGCCAGCCAGATGATGGGCATCTGGTTCCTCGCGGTCACCGCGGGCGACTGCGTCGCCGCCGTGCTGCAGCAGCTGCTCGGCAACGCGTTCCTCAGCGACACGTCCTTCGCCATCCAGGGCGCGGCTGCCGCGCTCGCCGGTGTCGCGATGTTCCTGTACCGCCGCAAGGTCCGGGGCCTCATGGGCGACGTGCACTGATGCGCTGACGCACTGACGCACTGACGTCGGAAGGGTGGGTCCCCGTCGGGGGCCCACCCTTCCGCGTTGCCGGTACGGACCGGACCACTCAGCGCTGCTTGCGCAGGCGACGCCACGGCGTGAGCACGAAGACCGCCGCGCCGAGCAGCAGGATCGTGCCGCCGACCAGGCCGAGCGCCTGGTACGGGGCGTTACTGCCACCGGTCTCGGCCAGACCGCCGCTGGTGCTTGAGCTGCCGCCGGAGCCGCTGCTGCCGCCGGTCGTGGCGGACCCGCTGGACCCGCCGGAGCCGCTCGACCCCCCGGAACCGCTGCCGCCGGTGATGCCGCTCGATCCGGCCGCGGTGACCTGGAGGGTGAGCGAGGGCGACGGCTTGGGACTCGGGGTGCAGGTGGTGGTCGTGCCCAGCGCCTTGATGGTCAGCACGCCCGTGGTGAACGTGACCTGGCCGGTGTGCCCGGGAGCGTAACTACCGCTCATGTCACTCGGCTTGATCGGGGTGTTGGCCGGGATGGACGCGGAGTTGGCGGGGCCGGTCAGGGTCAGCGTGCCACTGTCCGCGCCCGCGACGTCGACGGTGGTGCTGGGCGTCATCGAGCCGGCCGGAAGCGCGACCGGCGAGGAGGAGACACCGGAGGCGAAGGACTCGGTGAGCTTGTAGGAGCTGCCGGACTTCACCGCGCTGATGGTGATCTGGGGCTTGGCGCTGACGTTGCCGATCGGCGTGGTGCAGGCGTAGTCGACGGTCACCGGGGTGCCAGGGAACGAGCTCCCGCCACCTCCGGTGCCGCCGGTCGTCGTACCTCCGGCCGAGCTGCCGGTGCTGCCTCCCGTGCTGCCGCCGGTCGTTGAACCGCCGGAGGTTGTGCCGCCGGAGGTCGTGCCGGTGCTGCCTCCCGTCGTGCCTCCCGTCGTGCCGCCGGTCGTGCCTCCGGTGCTCCCGCCCGACGTGCCGCCCGTGGTGCCGCCCGTCGTTCCCCCGCTCGTGCCGCCGCCGGAGCCCACCTGAAGGGTCAGGCCGGGGCTGGGCGTGGAGTCGGGCGTGCAGGAGGTGTTCGTCGACATGACGTTGACGTTGTAGTCCTTCGGCGTGAAGGTCACGCTCCCGGCTGTGGTGAGCTTGATCGTCGCCGTCATGTCGGAGAGCACCATCGGCGAGTTCTTCGGGATCGGCGGGTTGGTCCGCGTCCCGGTCATCGCCAGCGTGCTGCTCTGGGCGCCGCCGACGGTCAGATCGCCCGTCGGCAGCACGGAGTTGGCGGCCAGGTCGACATAGCCGGGGTTCTGCGAGGCGGCTTGGACGAAGTGCCAGGTGATGGTGACCGTGTCGCCCACACTCGGGCTGGCGTTGGAGCTGGAGACGGCGACGACCGTGGTGCCGTGCACCGCGCCGCCGATGGGTGGGTTGCAGGTGGTGGCGAAACTGTCGTCGGCCGCGGAGGCGCTGGGCGCGCCCGCGATCAGCGAAGCGCCGACCAGGGCCATGATCAGGCCCCCGGCCAGCCGGATCCTCTTCACGTGTCAGTGGTCCTTTCCGCTCGGGGTGGTCGGACCAGGGGTGCGGGCCTGGGGTGGTGCGGGCTTGGGTGCGGAGGTGGCCACCGTCCCCGGCGCGAACCAGGGCAGGGTGGGCTCTCGCTGCGGCGATGCGGTGGGCGGCACGGTCGGGGCGTAGCTGGGCGGCAGCGGCACCAGTGTCGGAGCCGTCGGAGCCGTCGGAGCCGCAGGCGTCGGCGGCAGTACGGCGGTCTCCGCGTCCGGATTGACGAACTCGCCCGGCTGGACGGCCGCGACCGCTACCGGCGCCTGCACTGGCACGTGGGGCGGCGCGGGAGGCATCACGAACGGGCTCACGTCCGCCGACGGCGCGGCGCGGCGTGGGTCGCCCGCGCGGCGGCGGCCGAGGTGGGAGCGTCGCCGGTCCCGTGCGCGCTGGGTGACATCGGGCCGGACCCTGTCGAGCACGGCAAGGCCGAGCCGGAAGAGACCGACCGCGACCACGACGAAGAGCAGCACCCAGAAGACGTCCACGCCCCACGCCACGGGCAGGTCCTCGTGCTGGGTGGTCAGGGTGCGGCCCTGGTAACTCAGGCCGACGAAGTACTCGCCACTCGCACCGGAGTCGAACTGCACCGGCAGGTCGATCTCCTGCTGTTTGCCTGGTTCCAGCGTCCCCTGCCAGGGCGCGGCGCTCCAGTCGGGTGCCAGCACCGAGTGCCAGGTGCCGAGTTGGAACTCGGGGTTGGTGATCGGGCTGCCGCCCATGTCCGCGACGACTATCCGCAGGGTGCGGTCGGGCGGCGCACCGAACCAGTTGAGCGGTCCGTTGCCGCCGCTCAACGAGGCGCTCAGCATCACGAGTTGTCCGGCCCCGGCCGCGTTCTGCGGGATCGGCGCGGTCGGCGCGCCCATCACGTCGAACGGCGTGTTGACGCTCTGCTGGTTGCCCATGACGGCGCTGACGTGGATCACACAGGGGCAGGGCTTGGGCGGCGTCGCGACCGCGAGCTGCTGGCTGAACTGCCCGTCGGCACCGGTGGTGACGGCACGTCCGGTGGCATTGGCGCAGTCGTCGGTGCCCGCGATGGCGTCCTGTCCGCAGAGCAGCACGGTGAGCAGTGCGGACGCGGGCCAGCCGGAGCCGGAGACGGTGATGGTCACACCCGGCTTGGCCGCTGCGGGCACGGCGGTGGCCGTCGGGTTGCTGCCGCTGCTTCCGTCTGCGTGGGCGGCGGCGACCGGCAGTCCGACCGCCCCGCCGAGCGCCCCACCGGCCGCCAGCAGCAGCACGCACAGCAGGGTGGCGAACCGTCCCGTCCTGCGCAGATGACGATGCGTCATGCGGCCACCCCCGTCGGCTTCCGGCTCGCCTCGCGGACGCGACGCCAGGCGTCGCCCGGGCCTCGGTGGATCCGTCGCCGCTTGGCGCGCACCCAGAGCCAGGACCCGCCGCCCAGGAGCAGCAGCACCAGGAGCATCGCCTGCGGCAAGGGCAGCACCAGATAGCCGCCGTTGCCGTTCGCGGAGGCGCCGGTGGCGCCGTCCGTCGCCTTGACCGCGACCGAGACGTCGTCGACCAGCGGCGGACCGGGCAACGCCCGGGTGAGTTGCACCGACTGGCCCGGCAGCAGTTCCAGACCGGTGTCTGTCAGTGGGCCCTGATAGACAGAACCGAACCAGCCGGACTCGGTGATCTCGACGCGCGGGTGGAGCGTCACGTTCCCTTGGTTGGTGAGGGTGTAGTGGAGCACCGCCGTGTCGGCCCCGAAGTCGGCAAAGGCCGGTGCCGAGCGCTGGACGGTGACGGACGTGACGGCGAGCGCGGGCACGGAGACGCCGGTCACGTGCAGGTAGATGCGCGCTGCGACGGCGTGCTGGGCGGTGGTGCCACGCGTGGCTGCCACCGCCACGATCGCGCCCGGGTGGTCACCGGGCTCGGCATTGACGGGGAGCGAGAGGGTGAAGGGGATGTCGGCCCGGGTCCTGGGCGGCACGGTCAGCCGGGTGGCGCTCAGAATCAGCCACGCGCCGACGCCGGTCATGCCCTGGCCCTCGCCATGGAGCTGGAACGTCATGGGCCGGGTGCCGAGGTTCGCCACGGAGACGTGGTCGCTCAGCGTCCGGCCGGGCGCGGATTCGAGGTAGAAGTACTGCCGGTCCCCCGGGCCCGGCGTGGTCACGCCGGGCGGCGGGGTGGGGAAGACGGCCCAACCTTCGTTACTGCTGGTGTCTGCGGCCGACGCCGCCCCCGCACCGCCGAACAGCAGCGCGCCGAACGCCACCACTGCGGTGAGCAGGACCACCACAGGGGCGGCAAAGGCTGACGCGTTGAAGGTCCGCCGCGATGGCGGCAGCACGGCGAGCGGGGATTGCGGCATCGGTCAGCCTCCCTTGCGGGAGCCCGGGGTGGTCGGCCCCGGACCCCTTGGAACTCACGAACCGTCAGATGGAGAACTTGGGTTGGGCACTCATATGCGGGCGCCGGGGCGCGCGGGACGGTTGCGCCGGGTGAGCCAGAGCGCGCCGGAGACGCCGACGAGCAGAACGGTGCCGCCGAACAGGCCGAACGCCACGGCGTCGTCCGCCGGACCGGTCTGCGGGAGGGTGCTGCCGGTGCCGCCGGCGCTGCTCGACCCGCCGGTGGAGCTCGATCCGCCCGAACCGCCGGAGCTCCCCAAGCTCCCGGAGCCGCCGGAGCTGGAGCCCGAACTGGACCCGCCCCCGCTGCTGCCCCCGGAACCGGAACCGCCGGACGCGTTGGACACGTTGAGCGTCAGCGCGACCGGCGTTCCCGAGGCGGTGCAGTTCGTGGTGGTGCCGAGGGCCGCGATGACCAGCTTGCCCGGGGTCAGCGTCACCGAGCCGTTGTGGTGCGGGGTGTAGGTCCCGGTCATGCTGCCCAGCTTGATCGGGGTGTTGGCGGGGATCGTCTGCGCGTTGCCGCTGCCCTTCGCGACAAAGCTGCCCGAGTCGGCCCCGCCGACGTCCACGGTGACGCTCGGCACCATCGAACCCGCGCCCAGCGCCACCGGGCTGGACGACACGCCGTTGGTGAAGGTGACCGTGACGTTGTAGTTCGACCCGCTCGCGGTCGCCTCGACGTCGACCTGCGAGGTCGCCGACTTGGTCCCGATGGGCGACTGACACACGTAGTTGACCGGGACCGTCGAGGCGTGTGCCGGTGTGGCCACCGCCGCTGCCATGCCGAAGGCGAACAGACCCGCTGCCGCCGCCCCCCGGGTGATCCTCCTGCTGCCGCTCACGCTCGCCCTCCTCCGGACCGTGCACCTTACTGACTAGTCGTCAGATTTGCCGACGGTACGGCAGGCACACATCAGGGGGAAGCCTCGTGCAGCGACCTTCTCAGGGAACGGTGTGAACGTCTGGGAAGGCCGAGGTGCGCGAGCGGAAGCGAAGGGCGCGTCAGAGCACGCGCACGCCCCCCTGCCAGACCGCGCTGACCAGCGGGACACCGGGACGGTAGGCGAGGTGGACGTGCGACGGAGCGTCCAGCAGCACCAGGTCGGCACGGGCACCGGGCGCCAGGTGCCCGATGTCGGTCCGCCGCAGCGCGCGGGCGCCGCCGAGGGTCGCCGCGACCACGGCCTCGTCCGGCGTCATCCCCATGTCGCGGACCGCGACGGCGATGCAGAACGGCATGGAGCTGGTGAAGCTCGACCCGGGGTTGCAGTCGGTCGACAGCGCGACGGTCGCGCCCGCGTCGATCAAACGGCGCGCGTCCGGGTAGACGGCGCGCGTCGAGAACTCCGCACCCGGCAGCAGCGTGGCCACGGTGGTGTCCCGGGCGTCGGCCAGCGCCTTGACGTCCGCGTCGGACAGGTGGGTGCAGTGGTCGGCGCTGGCCGCGCCGAGCTCGACGGCGAGCTGCACGCCGGGCCCCTCGGTCAGCTGGTTCGCGTGCACACGCGGGAGCAGCCCGCGGGCTGCTCCGGCAGTCAGGACCGCCCGCGCCTGGTCGCCGTCGAACGCCCCGCGCTCACAGAACACGTCCACCCAACGGGCGTGCGGCGCACAGGCGTCCAACATCGGCCCGGTCACCAGGTCCACGTATCCGGCCGGGTCGTCGGCGAACTCGGGCGCGACGACGTGCGCGCCCAGGTAGGTGGTCTCGGCGGTATGCGCACCGGCGATCCGCAGCGCACGCGCCTCGTCCTCGACGGTCAGCCCGTAGCCGGACTTCACCTCGACGGTGGTGGTGCCCTGCCGCTGCATCTCCTTGACGAACCGCCGCAGGTTGGCGTCGAGCGCCTCGTCCGAGGCGGCACGCGTGGCGGCCACGGTCGTCCGGATACCACCCGCGGTGTACGCCTGCCCCGACATCCGCGCGTTGAACTCGGCGGTACGGTCACCCCCGAAGACGAGGTGCGAGTGCGAGTCCACGAACCCGGGAATGACGGCCCGCCCCTCGGCGTCCACCCGGTCGTCCGCGTCCGGCGCGGAGTCGGCGGCGCCGACCCACGCGACCTGACCGTCGTGGACGACCACCGCGGCGTCGGTGAGCGTGCCGAGCTCGGGATCGTTGGTGAGCAGGCTGCCGATGTTGGTGATCAGGGTGGTCACGTTCTCGCTCCTAGTCGAGGCAAAAGCTTGAGGCGGCGGGAAGTTGCACTATCCAGGGGCGCGGGGCTCTGCTGATGTGCGGCTCCGCCGCGTGGCCGGAGAGCAGCCGGTGTGCTCCCGCAGGTCGTTGCACTATCCAGGGGCGCGGGGAACTGCGCGAAAAGCCACCCACGCAGGTAGAACACCGAACGATCAGGGCCATCCGCACAGAGTGGTTGCCCGCGCAGTTCCCCGCGCCCCTAGCGAAGTGCAGCGATCGCGTCGTTCAACGCGCGGCCCGTCTCCGGAACCGTGGTGTGGACACCACCGCGCACCACGACGCGCCCGCCGACGACCACGTCCCGCACCTCGGACGGGCCCGCCGCGAAGACCGCCGTCTCCACGCCCAGCTCCGGCGGCTGGCCCGCCGTGCGTGGCGTGTCCAGCGCCACCGTGCAGAAGTCCGCCAGCGCCCCGCGCTCCAGGCGGCCCGCGTCCGTCCAGCCCAACGACGCGTGGCCGTCCTCCGTCGCGGCGCGCAGCAGCGCTGCCGCCGTCCAGTGGCCGCGCTGCTGCGTCGCCAGACGCTCGTTCAGCTCCAGCGCGCGCGCCTCCTCGAAGAGGTCGATCACCGCATGGCTGTCGGAGCCGAGCGAGACCGGGCAGCCGCCGTTGGCCAACTGCCGTGCCGGGCCGATGCCGTCGGCCAGATCGCGTTCGGTGGTCGGGCACATGCAGACGACCGTGGAGGAGTCCGTCAGCAGCCGCTGGTCGTCCGCCGTCAGGTGGGTCGCGTGGACCGCGGAGGTCCGCGGGCCGAGGACGCCGTGGCGGGCCAGCAGCTGGGTCGGCGTCATGCCGAACCGCGCCAGGCAGGCCTCGTTCTCGGCGACCTGCTCCGAGAGGTGCACGTGCAACGGCGCGCGCCGCTCCTTCGCCCAGGCGGCGACCGTGCCCAACTCCGCTGCGGGCACGGCGCGCACCGAGTGGATCGCGGCACCGATCTTGGCGTGGTCGCGCTCCTTGAGCAGCGAGACGCGGTTGGCCCAGGCCTCCGCCGTGCCGTCGCTGAACCGCTCCTGGTGCCGGTTCGGCGGCTCGCCGAAGCCGCTGGAGAGGTAGCAGGCGTCGAGCAAGGTGATCCGGATCCCGGCCCGCGCCGCAGCCTCGATCAGCGCCTCGCCCATCGCGTTCGGGTCGGCGTAGGGGGCGCCGCCCGGCTGGTGGTGGACGTAGTGGAACTCGCCGACCGCGGTGATGCCCGCCAGCGCCATCTCGGCGTAGACCGCTGTCGCCAGCGCGAGGTAGTTGTCCGGGTCGAGCGCGTCGGCCGCCCGGTACATGGTGTCGCGCCAGGTCCAGAAGGTGCCGCTGCCGACCTGGACCGCACCGCGCAGCGCGCGGTGGAAGGCGTGCGAGTGGGCGTTGGCGTGGCCGGGCAGGGCGAGGCCGGTGAGGACGGTCGCGCCGGCGGGCGCGGGCCCGCTGTCCGCGGTGATCGCGCTGATCCGGCCGGTGGCGTCGACGTCGATGCGGACCGCCTTCTCGACGGCGGGCATCGACGCGCCCTCGCGCCGCAGCCAGGCGTGCGGGGCCCAGAAGACGGTCGCTGCACCCTCACTCAACTGCATGACATAGCCTCCAGGACCTTGGCCAGCGCGGCGACGCCGGCCAGGCAGTCGGCCTCGTCCGCCGTTTCCGCGGGCGAGTGCGAGACGCCGGTGGGGTTCCGTACGAACAGCATCGCAGTCGGGACGGCCGCGGAGAGGATTCCCGCGTCGTGCCCCGCGCCGGTCGGCAGCACCGGCGTGTCGGGACCGAGGACGGAGACCAGCTGGTCCCGCAGCGGCGCGTCGAAGTCCACGACCGGCGTGTATGACTCGCGCACGACCTCCGCGCGCACCCCGTCGCGCTCGGCGCGCTCACGGGCGGCCGCGCCGATCTCGTCCACCAGCGCGGTCAGCGTCGCCTCGTCGGCGGCGCGCGAGTCCAGCCAGGCGCGCACCAGCGAGGCGATCGCGTTGGTGCCGTTGGGCTCGACGCTGACCTTGCCGAAGGTGGCCAGCGCACCCGCCAGCCGAGCCTTCTTCCGGGCCGCCAGAACGGTGTTGGCGTAGGTGAGCATCGGGTCGCGCCGGTCCTCGAGGCGCGTGGTCCCGGCGTGGTTGGCCTCGCCGTGGAAGTCGAACCGCCAGCGGCCGTGCGGCCAGATCGCCGAGGCGACGCCGACCGGGTGCGGCGTCTCCGCCAGGTGCCGGCCCTGCTCGACGTGGAGCTCGACGTACGCGCCGACGCGCGCCAGCCGCGCCTCGTCCTTGCCGATCGCGGCCGGGTCCTGCCCGGCCGCGGCCATGGCGTCCGGCAACCAGACGCCTTCGGCGTCGCGCAGCCTGAATGCCTGATCCTGCGTCAGCACACCTGCGGTCAGCCGGGATCCGACACAGGCGACGCCGAACCGGGCGCCCTCCTCGTCGACGAAGTTGGTCAGCGCGATGGGCTTGGTCGGCCGGACGCCGCGCGCCAGCAGCGCGTCGAGCGCGGCGAACGAGGAGACCACGCCCAACGGCCCGTCGTACGCGCCGCCGTCCGGAACGGAGTCCAGGTGGGAGCCGGTGACGATGGCCCCCTCTCCCTCAGGATCCCCGTACCAGGCCCACTGGTTGCCGTTGCGGTCCACCTCGTAGGTCAGGCCGCGCTTGCCGGCCTGCTCCTCGAACCACGCGCGGCACTCCGCGTCGGCGCTGGTCCAGGCGTGCCGGCGGTAGCCGCCGGACTTCTGGAAACGACCGACCGGAAGGAGCTCGTTCCACATCCGGCGGTAGCCGTCCGCGGCGTCGCCGATCTCCTCCTCGTACGCCTTCGTCATCTGACCGTCACTCACCCTCGCGCATCGGGATGCGGACCTGGCGTTCGTCGGCGACGTCGGCGGCGAGGTCGTAGCCGGCGTCGACGTGGCGGATGACGCCCATGCCCGGGTC
>NZ_JBGCCL010000032.1:0-79946 GCF_041262505.1 Streptacidiphilus sp. MAP5-3 | reverse complement strand
CCAAGCCCCCTGAGACACCACCAAAGCCCAGCCAGACAGCCAACTACTAGCTCCTACTAGTAGCTACCAATCCAGTAGGAAGCCGCCCACCAAACTGGAGGCGTACGCCAACGTGTACGCCAACGTCCACAATCCCAGGAGGGCATCCACAGCCTTCGGCGGACTCGCCAACTGCGAATCCGCCCACCCAGCACGCTCCTCAGGCGGCCTGAAAAGCGGAAGGTCGCCGGTTCGACCCCGGCCCTGGCCACCTTGTCTGACCAGCAGAAACGCCCCGGCTCGATCATCGAGCAGGGGCTTTTTTGTTGCCCGTTACGCCCACGGGTACGACAACGCCTCGCCGTACGGCCACTCTCTTCAGCCCCAGGCGCGCGTCTCCGGAGACCACGTCCGGCCGGGCACGGATCCGGAGCCGTCGAGAAGCGGGTCCGCGAAGGCCGTGACCACCTCGACAACGGTGCCGAATCGCTCGGGATACACGGTCGCGACAGGGCCTTGCCGCCGACGCCAGGCTGCGTACGAGGACTGCCGCCTCTCGGAGTAGTCCGGCAGGAGAAGAGGACTCAACCTCTGCAACCGGATGCCCCTGTGCGCAGCCGTGGCATCGAGCGCGGAGGCCACTCCCTTGGAGTCGAACTCATGAAGGGTGAAGAGGCGGTAGAGGTCCGCGTAGTCACGGTCCCGGGTGTTGAATGCGCCCAGGGAGAGCGCAGTGGTGAGCTTTTCTGCGATCACGGTGACGATCGGATAGCCGAGCAGCTGGAACGTCTCGTTCGACAGCTGTTGCTGATACGCAATCGGCTCGGGGCCGGGTGTGATCGGATCCCCGAAGCTGACGTCCAGTTGCAGCTTGAGTCGCGCTCGGGCGATGGTGGCCGCCATCGCCAGGCGCAGCCCGTGGTACTCGTCGTCCTCGCGAATCGGAACGGTCTTGATGCTCTGGCCTTCGAAGACCACTCCGTCGTCGATCTCCAGCGATGCGATGGCCGTGATGCGCCGGACGATCTCGTCCCGCTCCCCCGGGAACCGCAGCCCGAGGATGTCGATATCGCGCGTCATGCGGCGGGCGCCGAACTGGGCGAGCAGCAGGCCTCCCTTGAGCACGAAGTGCGCTCGGCCCAGGGGGAGGCGGCCATGCGGAACAGGAAGCGCTCCAGGAGATAGTCGACCATCACCTCGTCGGTCGATCGACGGTTGCGACGGGCGAGGTTACGCAGGTCGTTGTAGACCCGGCCCGCGGTGGTGTCGCCTGTGGGGTTCGGCATCAGGCAAGCACCGCTTCGACGGAGGGACGGATGACGGTCAGCGCGCCCAGTTCACCGGCGATCCGGTTGAGTTCGGCCACGCGGGCCGGGCCACCGTTTCGCAGAAAGCGACCGAGCGCGGAGAGGGCCAGGGATTCACCGATTCGGTGCCGGAAGCGCATCGCGTCCACGACCGATCTCTCAGCGCTGTAGACCGACACCGCCTCACCCGGAGCCACTTCGAACGGTTCCACACCTACCCTGAAGGTCTCCGCCGCGTACTGCGAAACCACCGTCGGCGGGTACGCGATCTGCGGTCGGTGCGAGCCCCTGGGCACCGCGACGTGGACGGCCGACGGGATGTCGTCGATCAGCTCGTGCAACGCCAGAGCGGACTCGCCGCACACCACCGCCAAAGGTGCACGTCGGGCGACGGCCAACAGATCCAGATGGGCGCTCTCCGGTGCGGACGCGAGGCGATAGACGCCTCGGGACAGCTCATCAAGCTCGCCAGAGGCCAGTAGCGTCGCCAGATCCCTCGATGCCAGTCCTACCCCGTGAGCCTCCGTGGTGGTGAAGGTCGGCGGCAGAGCGCTCAGCCGCATTTCGAGTCTGAGAGAGTCGACCATGCATTGAATCCTACCCAAGGCATCGACCAGTGGGGAGGATTCGGTACACCCATACCCGAGATTCGCGAGACACCGTCGACACGAGGCCACGCCCGCCCCGGCACGGTCGAACCAGACAGTTCGCCGCTCTTCCACGTGGCGGGTGCGGGCTTCGAACCTGCGTAGCCTGCGCGACAGGCTTACTGGCTGCGGTCCGCTTGCCCAGCTGAGGGAGCTTCATCCGCGTGTACGTCAAAGCTCAGCCGGCTGTCGGTGCCCACGGCCTCACCCTCCGAGCGGAAGGTGCCGGTGATCCATCCCGTGAGTCGGCGGGTGTCGTCAACGTCGCCGGTCAGGGTGACGTGCACGCTGCCGGATCCCGCCGGGGCCAGGGCACTCCCAGGCCGGCCGGTGGCCGCTGAGGCCGCGTCCACCTCGTAGATCCTCGTACGCAGCATTCCTGGAGCTCGGGGTACCTGCCGTTCCGTGGTCGTGAATCTGTCGCCCACTGCGGCTACTACGGCTCGTACCGCTCCAGCATTGCCCGTGAGTGCCATGTGCACCGCCATCGCGTACCTCCTCCGCCCCAAAGCCAGCGTGCACCGAGGCGGCGCGCTGCGCGACAGGGGACCTGCGCGACCAAGGTGCCTGCACGGCTGGCAGCCGGACAGCGCAGCAAGGGCGACCGGCCCTTGCCGCTCGGACAGCCAGGGCCCCGTTCCGGCGACACCTGATCTGCCGCGGACTACCCTGAAGTGCCGCCCGGCGCATCTCAGGAGGCACCACGATGAACCCGGAGCACTTCGCGCTCCTCGAAGAGGCCCGCAGGAGTCTGCCTGACGGGTTCAAGGCCGAACTGTCCGGCGACACCATCGTCATGATGGTCATCCCCTCGGGCATCCACCAACGGAATCTGCTCACGGTGCGGCGCGAGTTCGATGCGCACGCACCGTCCGAACTGCTGCCCAGTGAGAACACCGACCTCGTCTCACCGAACGTCGGCAAGAGCCGCAATCCGGATCTGACATACCTTCCGGGCGAGGCCCTGGAGACGACTGACAACCAGGTCCCCGCCGAGGTCGCCACGATCGCGGTGGAACTCGTCTCTCCCTCCAACCCGGAAAACGACTGGATCGGGAAGGTACGGGACTACCCGGTCATGGGGATCCCGCTCTATCTCGTGATCGACGCCAGGCAGAAGACCGTCACCCTCTTCAGCCGGCCCGACGGAACGAAGTACCACCGCCGCGAGGACATCGAGTTCGGCGAGACGCTGCACATCCCCGAACCATTCGCGTTCGACCTCCTCACCACCGGACTACTGCCGTACTGATGCCGTACTGACCGGCACCGCCGCCTGCACGGCGCCGCCGGCCGACGCCGGTCCCTACGCCGCGCAGCGCCAGCCGGGCGCAGAACGCGGCGATCGGCAGCTCGAGCAGCAGGGCCAGCACCCACGCCAGGGCGAGGCCCGGGCCGTGGGAGGTGGTGATGTCGAACCACGCGTCCGTCACAAGGAGGACGAAGGTCGCGCTCGCCGTCAGCGCGTAGCGGTTGTCGCCGCGCCGGAGCAGCGCGCCGGTGGAGGCCAGGCCTGCCACCTCCAGGGCGTCGAGCCCGACCCAGGACCACTCCCCCTGCGCGCCGAGCAGGACCACCCACGGGATCAGCGCGATGCTCATCCCCAGCAGCACCATCGGCACGGACAACGTCCGCCCGCCCGCGCCCCGCGGCGCTCGGACGCCGAACTCCGACAGCGATGTCACCGTGCTCATGGCTCCCCCTCAAGGCTGTCCGACCACCGGCCCGACGCCTGTCGGGCACAGTGATCAGCCTGCTCGGTTCGCCACGCGAAGTCGGTAGTCCCCACAGCCCAGTTGGGGGTAGTGCCAGGTACACCCCCGACCGGGAGTCAGGACCAAGCGAGCAGCTCAGACCCACCCCGGCAACGGTTCGCGCCGCTGGTGCCACTCGGGGGGCAGCGCCGCGACGCCGGTGCGGGCCGCGACCACGCTGCCGGTGATGGCGCAGTTGGTGTCCACGTCACCACCGCCGACAGCCGTCATCCACAACGCCTCGGTGAGGTTGTCGAGATGGCACGCGGCGGACCAGAGCGCGAACGGGACGGTCTCGCTCGCCCGGCCCCGCTCGCCCTTGCACAGCCACGACAAGGCCTGCCCGACGGGTGTTCCCAAGGGCAGGCCCGCAGCTCGGAGCAGACCGTCCCGGACCGCACCCGCCGGGGTCATCTCGGCGATCTGCGCCAGCAGGGCACCGGGTTGAGGCGGCGTCATCCCCCTGCCGCGCACTGCCAGAGCCGCCGCCACGGCGACCGCGACCGCTCCGGCGACGCCCTCCGGATGCGCGTGGGTGACCTCCGCCGAGCGGGCCGCCTGCTCCGCGGCCCGCTCTACGTCCGCGTGGAACCAGGCGCCGAGCGGCGCGACGCGCATCGCCCCGCCGCTGCCCAGACTGCCCTCGCCGAAGATGCTCCGCGCCGCCGCCCGCCAGGTGTCCGGGGACTGGGCGAGGAGCGGCAGCAGACTCTGCATCCCGTAGCCGTAGCCGCGGTTGGGGTCGGCCAGGAAGAAGGCGGCGAAGGACTCCGCCAACTGCCGCTGGTCCACGGCTCCGCGCAGGTAGAGCACGCGCAGCAGGGCGAGGGCCATCGCGGTGTCGTCGGTCCACCGCCAGGGCGACTCGACGGGGACGGTGCGCCTCTCGAACTGCGCCCGCGCATTGTGGTCACCCGCCTGGAAACGCCCGTACCAGTACACGCCGAAGGCGTCACCGAAGGCGAGCCCCTGCAGCGAGTCCCGCGCGACAGCTGCGGACGAGGGCGCGGTTGCAGGGACGAGCACAGCTGCGGTCGGGGCGACTGAACCGGACGGGATCATGTCCGTCATGCTGTCATGTCGCCCTCGCGGCAGGGCACTTCCCCTTCGCACAGCCGCGCTACGCCTCGTGCGCGCCGATCCGCGCCAGCACCGCCGACCGCAGCTTGTCGATGTCGACGCCGAGGTCAAGCGCGGTGAGCACGTCGCACGCGTCCACCTCCGACTCGCTGGAGCCGACGGCGAGCAGGCCGAGCAGCATGTGCTCGGTGCCGAAGCGTTCATGGCCGAGCGCCTTGGCCTCGCGCAGCGTCTGCTCCAGGGCCATCTTCGCATGCGGGGTGTAGGCCGGGCGCGGGAACTGGAACGCGCCCGCACCGAAGTTGTCGTCGGCGCGGCGCTGAATCTCCGTGACGTCGATCCCGATCGACGCCAGCGCGTCGCGCGCGTCCTGGCGGCCGTTGGTGGGGACGCCCGCCTCGGCCAGCAGCCGGACCATCGCCTCCCTGGCAGGGTCCAGCCGGACGCCCTGGTCGGCCAGGACCGCACCGGCGTCGCCGTCCTGTACGGCGATCAGTCCGAGCAGCATGTGCCCGGTGCCGATGAAGTCGTGGCCGCACGCGATCGCCTCGTCCTGGGACACGACGATCGCCCGCTTCGCACGGTCGGTGAAGTACTCGAACACGTCAGTTCTCCTTGCCCGTGGCCTTGCGCCTGCCTGCGTGCTTCTCGTGCACGGACTGCCGACTCACCTGCAGCGCCGTTGCGATGGCCTGCCACGTCCAGCCGCTGTCGCGGGCGTTGTCGACGTGCAGGCGCTCCAGTTCCTCCAGCAGCCGCCGCAGCGCGACGACCGCGGCCAGCCCCTGGGCCGGATCCTTGCCTGTGACTTGACCGACCAGGTCGGCGGCCGGACGGCGTTCCTCCGAAGCTTCCATGGCTGTCAGGGTAGCCTGACATCACAGTCGCACGTCAAGGATTCCTGACACGCGGAGTACGAAGAGATGCAGAAGCGCCGGAGCACCGAAGTGCCCCAGTGCCGCTGGACGTTGCTACGGAGCCGGGCTTCCGGCGCTCAGCCCACCCGGGCCGAGAGCCAGACCAGCGCGTCCGGCAGCATGGCCCGCCAGACGTCGGTGGTGTGGCCGCCGTGGGTCACCGTGAGCAACTGGTTCGGGCCGGTCGTGTGCAGGACCGAGAGGAGCGCCCTGGCGGCCGGGACCGTGCCGGGGTCCTGGGTGCTGCCCGCCATCAGCAGCGCGATGTCCGGCTGGTGCTTGTCGTGCAGGAGCACCGAGTACGGGTTGTTGGCCCGGGTCAGGGCCGGGTCCTTGAGGACCAGCGGCGCCTCGGGCGCGTTGTAGCCGGAGAGGCTGACCGCCGAGTGGAAAGTGCCGGGGTGTTGGACCGTCAGGTTGACGGAGCAGTAGCCGCCCGCCGAGTAACCCATCAGCGCCCAGTGCTGCGCGCCGTGCTCGGTACGGAAGTTGGCCGCGATCAGCTGCGGCACGTCCTGGTCCAGCCAGGTCGCCGTGCGCGGCCCGCCCGGGATGTCCGCACAGCCGGGGTCCACGCCACCGGGAAGGACGTTCAGCTTGGCCGCGACCAGGATCATCGGCTTGACCTTGCCCTCCGCCATCAGCGGCGCGATGGCGTCCTGAACCTTCATCGACCCGAACCACGCCTGCGGCGTCCCGGGCGTCCCCGGCAGCAACTCGACGACGGGGAAGTCGGTGTGGGCGTACGCGGGGTCGTTGTACTGCGGCGGCAGCCAGACGTAGAGGCTGCCGGTGATGCCCGAGGCCGGGCCGTGGGCGTCGGTCGTCTGCACGCCCGGCAGGTAGGTCGTGAAGCGCAGCTTCAACGCGGTGCCGGCGGACGCAGAGCCGGTCGGGCCCCCGGAGACGTTCGTCGCGGTGGCCGCCTGGTCCCCGTCGTCACCGAAGAGGTCCTGCCAACTGTCGTAGAACGGGCCCATCGAGTTGTTGACGTAGACCAACACGACGACCACGGCCGCGATCTGGCTGAACATGGTGGCGCCCAGCCGCCCGGCGTACCGGACCGGGCGCGGCCCGGGTATTCGGTTCCAGACGAAGGCCAACAGCACCATCGCCACGACCATCAGTGCGACGGTGGCGACGAAGAACGGCGTGCCGGTCAGGCTCATGATCGACCCCTGCGAGAACGTACGGCGGCGTGCACTTTGCCGTGTTCACGCCCAGCGGTGCAGCTTATCTGTACGGACGCTGGGAGTTTGCCGGGAGGTTCCCGTTCCGGGCCGACTGCTTTGGGCGACCGCCCGCCAGGCCCTCGTCAGACGTGGCAACCGTGACCACGGAGGTACGGCAGCGGATCGATCACCGCGCCGTAGACGTTCCTGGGACGGATCTCGAAGTGCAGGTGCGGCCCGCGTGCGTTGCCGCTCTCCCCGGAGAGGCCGATCTGCTGCCCGCCGGCGACGTGGTCGCCGGTCCGCACGTCCAGCCGGGACATGTGGGCGTAGAGGGCGTAGTAGCCGTCCGGCAGCCGCAGCACGATCCAGTTGCCGTAGGCACCGCCCCATCCGGCGGTCACCACGGTGGCGTCCGCGACGGCGTAGAGCGGGGTGCCGGTGAACACCGCGAAGTCCACACCCGTGTGGTACCCGGCCGCGTACTCCGGATCCGGAACGCCGAAGGGCTGACTGATGGCCGCTCCGGGCGCGGGACTGAACCAGCCGGGGACGGGCGCGACCGTCGCACCGGCGACCGGCACGGAGACCGGCATGGAGACCGGCATGGTCCAGCCCGGGACGAGCACCGCCGCAGCCCCCATCACCTGGCGCGGCTGCGGCACCGGCACGGACTCCGCCGCACCGAGCCCGAACCGCGACCGGGACCGCGTCGCCGCGCGGGCATGCGGACGCAGCCACAGCGCGTCCTGGGAGGACGCGGCGGACGACCCGATCCGCGCCTTGACCGACGGACCCGGCAGGGCCGCCACGGAGTGCGCGCCGAACGGTGCGAGCGCGGCGGGCAGCAGCGTGCCGAAACCGACGGTCAGCACCGTCCCCCAGGCCGCGCGGGAGGGTCTCACGAGAAGTGCCACGCCACACGTGTACCGGGGCACGAGGGACCGCGCCAGGCTGTGTCACCCGGTTGGCAGCAGGCTCACCACCCCACGGGTGGCACACCGTCACGCCGATCGACCGGCGACCGAGCGCCGGACCGCTTGGAGCGCTCGGACCTCCTTGAAGACGTGGACGACGTGGACGCCCTGAACGACATGGACGACATGGACGAGTTCGGCGGGTTTCCGCCGACGCACCCGCGCCGGACGCCAGACTGCGTGGTGTGACCCACGACGATCCGAGGGACGACCAACCCCCCACCCCACCGTCGCATCCGGCGCCCCGGCATCCGGACGAGCCGCACCACGGCGGCGGCATGGGCAGTCGGCTGAACTGGCTGCGCGCCGGAGTCCTCGGCGCCAACGACGGCGTCGTCTCCACCGCCGGGCTGGTCGTCGGCGTCGCGGGCGCCGCGGCGACGTCGCACGAGCTGCTGACGGCGGGGCTGGCCGGGCTGCTGGCCGGCTCGATGTCGATGGCCACCGGCGAGTACGTCTCGGTGAGCACCCAGCGCGACTCCGAGCTGGCCATGCTCGACCTGGAACGCCTCGAACTGGCCCGGACCCCGGAGGCCGAGCTGGAGGAGCTGACCGGCCTCTACATGGCCAAGGGCCTGACCAGGGAGCTGGCCCACGAGGTCGCCGTCCGGCTGACCGAACACGACGCCCTCGCCGCGCACGCCGAGACCGAGCTGGGCATCGACCCGGAGGAGCTGACCAACCCCTGGCACGCCGCCGGGGCGAGCTTCCTGGCCTTCACCGTCGGAGCGCTGCTGCCGCTGCTGGCGATCGTGCTGCCGCCGGAGTCGGTACGGATCCCGGTCACGGTGGCGGCGGTGATCGCCGCGCTGGCCGTCGCCGGCTGGATCAGCGCGCGGATGGGCGGAGCCCGGATCTGGCCCGCAGTGGTCCGCAACGTGGCGGGCGGCGCCGTCGCCATGGCGATCACCTACGCGGCCGGCGTCCTGCTCCGCGCCTCGACCTGACCACCCCGACGCCCGGCTGCCGAGGCCGGGCGAGCACGGATTCGACCCTGACCACCAGCATCTAGTACAGTCTGACTCGCGCAAGGCTCCGTGGAGCAGTTGGTTAGCTCGCCACCCTGTCAAGGTGGAGGTCGCGGGTTCAAGTCCCGTCGGAGTCGCACAGAAGATCAGCCCGGATCCCCTCGGATCCGGGCTGATCTGTTTTCCGTCTTCTTCCGCTAAGCTCTACGCGCGTCACTCCGCATGCGGCCCGAGTGACGGATGTGACCGGTGTCACTCAAGTTTTCTTGATCCCAGCTCATGTTTCAGGCTTCACAGGGTCTACTCATTTTATATGTACAATTGCACAGGCGATAAACGAATTCCGGCTATCCGGCCATAAAAAAGGGCTGCACCGGACCCGGCGGAGTCCGATGCAGCCAAAAGCGCGTCTACTCGACCCGCCTTCAGGCCTCCGTGCGCTGCTGCGGAATGCCCGCGAGCAGAGCACGCACCTCCGCCTCGCGATAGCGGCGGTGCCCCCCGAGCGTACGGATCGACGTGAGCTTGCCAGCCTTGGCCCAGCGAGTGACCGTCTTCGGGTCAACGCGGAACATGGTGGCGACCTCAGCCGGCGTCAGCAGGGGTTCGGCATCAGGGGTACGAGCGGTCATGAGCGGCCTCCTCGGGAGAACCGAACCAACACGGTTCTTTCCTAGAAATTCTGCACCTTGGCATGCGATGCCCGAAATGGCCACCGCTTACCAAGTCGGTAATAGGACGAACGGCTTGTCCTTGGCACTACAACTACACCATCCGTCCAGTCCAATCAGCCAAACCGGCGGATTTGACCCCTCAGGGGCCAAGTTCGTCGGATTGCGATGGACCATGCCATAACGGACAGTCACCGCAAAGCGACCATCTGTCACAGCAGTCGGACCCCCCGCTTCCCCCGCGAAGGACCTCAAGCTCCGCAGAACCACTCTTACGTGGGCACAGGTGGTCTGCAGTGAGGCTGGTTGTCCTATTTTGACACTCAGTGCGGCCTTCGCGTCAACGGTGAGTCACGTCACGTTGATGGGGGATTGACCCGTTCCGAGACAAAGGTCCCATGTGGAGACGGGATAAGCACCCCTGTGACGTCTGAGGAGATGGTGCCACGCATGTCCGACTGCTCCCCTGGCCGCCAGGTGGCGTGATCGGTCGTGGCGGAAGCCCGCCATCTGTGACAGATGTTGTCAGGGATCCCGAAGGTTCTGTGGGGTGTCGTGTCGATTACGTGAAAACCGGGACAGGAAGGGGCTTCCATGCCCCCGGCGAGGCCCCAGGGGGCCTCTGAGACGTGTTTCCCGACCCTACGCGCTCCCCGGCTCCCCGCCCAGGGGTGACGGCCCCGGAATGCCCCCACGGCCGCCTGAGGGCCCCCAGGCACTGCTTGAGGACTCCGGGTGACCTCGGACGCCGCCCAGTCGGCGAACTCAGTTCGCGAACTGCAGGTCCTGGACCCGGCGCCAGCGCTCGGTGACCGACCGGTAGCAGCGGCCCGCCCGCACCGGATCCCCCTCGCGCAGCGCGGCCACGCCCTCCGCGACGTCCTCCGCCGAGCGGTCGTCCGCCAGCCCCTGCTCGGGGATGGCGTGGACCAGCCCGCCGTAGTCCAGCTCGACCAGGGAACGCGGGTGGAACTCCTCCAGCCAGCGCCCGACCTCCTCCACGCCGGCGACCAGCGGGCCCTCGTCCAGCGTCTCCCGCAGCACCCGGTAACCGCGCGCGACCCGGCGCCGGGCCTGGGCCATCGGCGTGCGGTAGCGCAGCACCGGCGCGGTCCGGCGCTTCGCTCCGCCCGCGTCCTCCTGTGCGCCTGCCGACGACACCCCCTCGGACGACGCGTCCCCCGACCGCGCGCCCCCGTCGGGCCGCGCGCCCTCCTCCGACGGCGGGCCGTCCCCGGCCGCCGCCCCGGACCCGGCGCCCTCGGCACCGGAGGCGTGCTCGGTACCGGAGGCGTCCTCCAGGCCGGACGGAACGAACTCGCGTTCCTCCTCCCCGAAGAGCAGGAACCAGCGCACCGGGATGTTCCAGGTGCTGGTGAGGATCCACGGCCGCCCGTCCGGGTGCAGGGACCGCCAGCGGTCCCAGTCCGCCTCGGCCTGGGCCCGGACGACCGGCGGCACGGCCACGTCCAGCAGCGGCAGCGGCAGTTCCTCGCGCAGCTCGGACAGCGCCAGCCAGCTCCGCAGCCGGGTCCGCCACGGGCAGAGGTAGAGGACGCCGTCGGCCTCGTGCACGAAGGCGTCCCGGCTCTCGCGCTCGGGGATCGCGACGGGAGGCGTGGCAATCAGGTCGGCCAGCCGACCGCGCCGCTCGTCCACCGCGGAGGGATGCGGTCGACCGGCGGCATAGCCCTGCCAGTACGAGCGCTCCGGCTCCGCGAAGGCCGCCAGCGGCTCGTAGACGCGCAAGTAGGCGGCGTAGGGAGGATGCACCGAGGTCCGCAGCATAGGCACCCTGGCATCGTCGCACGCCCAGCCCGCGCAGCGGCCCGGAAGACGACGGTCCGCTCCGATCGCGCCCCCCGCGCCCCATCCGACGTCCGCAGTACGAGAGTTCGGTCCAAGCTGTGGACCACGTACCGAACGGCCCTCGCGCAGTCCTACGCTTCTGGGAGAACGTCCGCACCACCGCAAGCGGACGCGAGTCGACAATGGAGTCACCACCGTGACTGATGTCAGTGAGCGATCCGGCGTACTCAGCCGTATCTTCTCGAGCGACGCCACCTCGGCGCCCGGCGACAGCCATGAGCAGGTCGTCCTGTGCCACGACCGCGACACCGGCCTGAAGGCCGTGATCGCGATCCACTCGACCGCCCTGGGCCCCGCCCTCGGCGGCACGCGCTTCCACGCGTACGCCACGGAGGAGGAGGCCGTCCAGGACGCCCTCAACCTCTCCCGGGGCATGTCCTACAAGAACGCCCTGGCCGGGCTGGACCTCGGCGGCGGCAAGGCCGTGATCATCGGGGACCCGACCAAGATCAAGACTGAGGCCCTGCTGCGCGCCTACGGCCGCTTCGTGCAGTCCCTCGGCGGCCGTTACGTCACCGCCTGCGACGTGGGCACCTACGTGGCCGACATGGACGTCATCGCGCGCGAGTGCGACTACGTCACCGGCCGCTCCCCCGAGTACGGCGGCGCGGGCGACTCGTCCGTGCTGACCTCCTTCGGCGTCTTCCAGGGCATGCGCGCCGCCGCACAGCACCGCTGGGGCTCCCCCTCGCTCGAGGGCCGCCGCGTCGGCGTGGCCGGCATCGGCAAGGTCGGCCACTACCTGGTCGAGCACCTGGTCAACGACGGCGCGCAGGTCGTCGTGACCGACGTCCGCGAGGACGCGGTCAACCGGGTCCGGGCCGCGCACCCCGGCGTCGCGGTCGCCGCCGACACCGAGTCGCTGATCCGCGCCGACCTCGACGTCTACGCCCCGTGCGCGCTGGGCGGCGCCCTCAACGACGAGACGGTGCCCGCGCTGACCGCGAAGATCGTCTGCGGTGCGGCCAACAACCAGCTCGCCCACCCGGGCGTCGAGAAGGACCTCGCCGACCGCGGGATCCTCTACGCGCCCGACTACCTGGTCAACGCCGGTGGCGTGATCCAGGTCGCGGACGAGATCGAGGGCTTCTCCTTCGACCGCGCCAAGACCAAGGCCGCCAAGATCTTCGACACCACCCTCGAGATCTTCGCCCTGGCCGAGTCCGAGGGCGTCCCCCCGGCGGTCGCCGCGGACCGCCTGGCCGAGCGCCGGATGGCCGAGGTCGGCCGCCTCCGCACGATCCTGCTGCCGCGTTCGCGCTGAGGCCCGGATACCCCCGGACGGGAACGACGTTCTCACCTGACGCCACCGTCCGGGGGATACCCCTTGCCCGTACGGGGGATAATCGTGTCGGATCGGTCACTGCGGACGCGCTGTCCACGGTCCGGCCTTCGCCCCTTTTTGCGGCCCTGACCTGCATCAATATGGTCACAACCAGGGGTGGCGTGCGCCACGTCGCACAGGCGGCGTACCGTACGGCGCTGGAAGCAGGTACCGTTGTTGCTCTAAGGACCGGCTCTCTCATCTCAACGAGGAGCCGTTCCCAATCATGAACGCGTGACAAGACTCGGAGCCGTGAGCTCCGTCGTTGAGGGGGTCGAGCCATGGGGCGCGGCCGGGCCAAGGCCAAGCAGACAAAGGTCGCCCGCCAGCTGAAGTACAACAGCGGCGGTTTCGACGCGTCGCGCCTGGCCAATGAGCTGGGCGTTGCGTCGACGAACGAGACGGTCAATCCGGAGCCGTTCGACGACGACGAGGAAGAGGACGACGATCCGTACGCCTCGTACTACAGCGACGAGGACGATGAGGACGTGGACGAGAGTCCCCCTCGCAAACGGGCCTGACATCCCGCAGTAGACGACGGAGCCGGTTCGGCGTGATGCCGAACCGGCACTTCGTCGTCTGTCCACAAGCACGACGGTGCAACACCGAGGGGGGGGGGGGGGGGGGGGGGGCGCCCCCCCCCCCCCGGGGGGGGCCGGGGGGGGGGGGGGGGGGGGGGGCGGGCCCCCCCCCCCCCCCCCCCCCCCCGGGGGGGCCGCCCCCCCCCCCCCCCCCCCCCCCCCCTCGGTGTTGCACCGTCTGGCGAAGGTCAGGCGTACGCGCCGTACAGCGCCGCGCCCTCCGCCTTCGCGTAGTCGCCCTCGCGGGCGACGATGTCGCCCAGCAGCCAGGACTCGACGTCACGGTCCTCCAGGACCGCCATCACGGCGTCCACGGACTCCGGCGGCACGACCGCCACCATGCCGATGCCCATGTTGAGCGTCTTCTCGATCTCCAGCGTGTGCATCTTGCCGACCTCGGCCACCGTCTGGAACACCGGCATCGGCGTCCACGTGCCGCGGTCCAGCCGCGCGTGCAGGCCCGCGGGGATGACGCGGGCCAGGTTCGCCGCCAGGCCGCCACCCGTGACGTGGGAGAAGGCGTGGATCTCGGTCGCCCGCGCCAGCGCCAGGCAGTCCAGGGAGTAGATCCGCGTCGGCTCCAGCAGCTCCTCACCGAGCGTCCGGCCGAACTCAGGGACCTCCCGGTCCAGCTGCCAGCCGGCTTCCTTCAGCAGGACGTGGCGGACCAGCGAGTAGCCGTTGCTGTGCAGGCCGGAGGCCGCCATCGCGATGACCACGTCGCCCGCGCGCACCCGGTGCGCGCCGAGCAGCGCGTCGGCCTCGACCACGCCCGTGCCCGCGCCGGCCACGTCGTACTCGTCCGGGCCGAGCAGGCCCGGGTGCTCGGCGGTCTCGCCGCCGACCAGCGAGCAGCCGGCCAGGACGCAGCCCTCGGCGATGCCCTTGACGATCTGCGCGACCCGCTCCGGGTGGACCTTGCCGACGCAGATGTAGTCGGTCATGAACAGCGGCTCGGCGCCGCAGACGACCAGGTCGTCGACGACCATGCCGACGAGGTCGTGGCCGATGGTGTCGTGCTTGTCCATCGCCGCGGCCAGCGCGACCTTGGTGCCGACGCCGTCCGTGGCGGTGGCCAGCAGCGGGCGCTCGTAGCGCTTGAAGGCGCTGGCGTCGAAGAGCCCGGCGAAGCCGCCCAGGCCGCCGACGACCTCGGGGCGGGTGGTCTTGCCGACCCACTCCTTCATCAGCTCGACGGCCAGGTCCCCGGCCTCGATGGAGACGCCTGCGGCGGCGTAGGTCGCACCAGTGGACTGCTGGTCACTCACGGGACGGCCCTTTCGGGTCACAAGGGGTGTGGCGCGTAGCGCCTCGTACAGGGGTGGTGGTGGGCGGCGGGTGGGGGGAAACCTGGGGGCGGGCGCGGCGGGCGCCGTTCACCGGCGCCCGCCCGCCGACACCTGCGTCGGCGACACGCCCTAGGGGCGCCGCAGCGCGTCGGACGCGCCGGGGCCGCTGATCAGCGTCTGCACGCCGTCGACGTCCGAGCGGTTGCCGCCGCGCGTCGGCGGGGCCTGCTTGGCGGCGGAGATCTCCGCCTCCAGCAGGTGCTTGCCGAGCAACTGGGGGTCGGGCAGGTCGACCGGGTAGACACCGTCGAAGCAGGCCCGGCAGAGCCGGTCCTTGGGCTGGTCGGTGGCCGCGATCATGCCGTCGATGGAGATGTACGCCAGCGAGTCCGCGCCCAGCGAGGAGGCGATCTCCTCGACGGACAGGCCGTTGGCGATCAGCTCGGCGCGGGTGGCGAAGTCGATGCCGAAGAAGCAGGGCCACTTGACCGGCGGCGAGGAGATCCGGATGTGGACCTCGGCCGCACCGGCCTCGCGCAGCATCCGGACCACGGCGCGCTGGGTGTTGCCGCGGACGATCGAGTCGTCCACGACGACCAGCCGCTTGCCGCGGATGACGTCGCGCAGCGGGTTCAGCTTGAGCCGGATGCCGAGCTGGCGGATCGTCTCGTTGGGCTGGATGAAGGTCCGGCCCACGTAGGCGTTCTTGACCAGGCCGGACCCGAACGGGATCCCGCTCTCCTCGGCGAAGCCGATGGCGGCCGGGGTGCCGGACTCCGGAGTCGCTATCACCAGGTCGGCCTCGACCGGCGCCTCACGGGCCAGCGTGCGGCCCATCTCGACGCGGGAGAGGTGGACGTTGCGCCCGGCGATGGAGGTGTCCGGACGGGCCAGGTAGACGTACTCGAAGACGCAGCCCTTGGGCACGGCCTCGGCGAAGCGGGAGGTGCGCAGGCCGTTCTCGTCGACGGCGATCAGCTCACCGGGCTCGACCTCGCGGATGAAGGACGCGCCGACGATGTCGAGTGCGGCGGTCTCGGAGGCGACGACCCAGCCGCGCTCCAGGCGGCCCAGCACCAGCGGGCGGATGCCCTGCGGGTCGCGGGCGGCGTAGAGGGTCTGCTCGTCCATGAAGACCAGCGAGAACGCGCCCTTGACCTTCGGCAGGATCTGCCGGGCGGTCTCCTCGATGGAGAGGTCCGGCTGGCCCGCGAGCAGGGCGGTGAGCAGGTCGCTGTCGTTGGTGACGGCCGGACGGCCGGAGCGGGAGACGTGCTCCTCGCCGGGCAGCTCGGCGACCAGCTTGGCCAGTTCGGCGGTGTTGACCAGGTTGCCGTTGTGACCGAGCGCGAGGCTGCCGTTGGCAGTCGCACGGAAGGTCGGCTGGGCGTTCTCCCACACCGAGGAACCGGTGGTGGAGTAGCGGGCGTGACCGACCGCGATATGACCCTGGAGGGAGTGGAGGGAGGTCTCGTCGAAGACCTGGGAGACGAGTCCCATGTCCTTGTAGACGAGGATCTGGGAACCGTTGCTCACAGCGATGCCCGCGGACTCCTGTCCGCGGTGCTGCAGGGCGTAGAGCCCGAAGTAAGTGAGCTTGGATACCTCTTCGCCGGGGGCCCAGACTCCGAAGACGCCGCAGGCGTCCTGCGGGCCCTTCTCGCCGGGGAGGAGGTCATGGCTGAGTCGTCCGTCACCACGTGGCACGTAACCGAGTCTAGGGCAGGTGGACACGCCGGACCGACGACGCACGATCCATTCGATTTCGGAGGGCGGGGTAAGGGGTTCCGGACGCGCGTAGAACGGCCTCAGCCCATCACGGGGAGTAGCGAGGACAGATCGCTGCGCTCACCACTGGCCGTGAGTTCCGCCACGTCCACAGCCTGCGCCCAGGTGGTCCGGCCCGTCGCCAGGCGGATCCAGGGCAGCGGCGCGGTCTCCACGACGTTGGGCGGCGTACCGCGCGTGTGCCGCGGCCCCTCGACGCACTGCACCACCGCGAAGGGCGGGATCCGCAGCTCGACGGCCCCGCCGGGCGCGCGGACCGCGAGGGCGTCGGCGAGCAGCCGGCAGGTGGACGCGAGCGCGTGCCGGTCGTGCGGGAACGCGTCGAGCGCGAGCGCGTCAGCGAGGTCGTCGGCGTGGACGACGGTCTCGACCAGGCGGGTGACCAGGTAGTCGTCGAGCAGCAGCACGCCCCGCCGGTGGACGACCCGCGCCTGGGGCCCGTGCCGGTCGGGGTCGAGCTCGGCGAGCGCGCGGTCGATCGCTTCGCGCAGCACGGCCCGCACGTCGTCGGCCTTCGCCGCGCTCTCCTCGGCGGCGTCCGCGATGGCCGCGGCGGAGGTCCGGGTGCCCGCGGCCCAGTCGGCGAGGGTGCCTGCGGCCTGCGTCCCGTCGTCCGGCGCGGCGAGGAAGCGCGGCAGCGCGTCGAAGGCGGTGGCCAGATGCGCGACGAGCTCCCGCACCCGCCAGCCGCCGAGCCGGGTCGGCAACTCCAACTGCGCGTCGTCGAGCCCTTCGACGACACCCCACAACGCCTCGGCCTGCGCGCGGAGCGCGGCCCGGGACTTCAGCCGGTCGTAGGTACGCGCGCGGGGACGCGAGGCAGGCGACATGCTCGGCACTCTAGCCAGTCGGGCCGCCTCCACGGCTCGGGACGCTGCACGGTCGGGGGGCGCGGGGGCTCTGCTGATCTGCGGCTCCGCCGCGCGGGCGCGACAAGCCACCCAGGTCGGTGAGATCCCAAGCGGACAGGGCCATCCTCCTGGGGAGGGTTCTCGCGCAGGTCCCCGCGCCCCTGGGTGTTGCAACTTCCCGACTGCTCAGGAGCTGATTGGCGGGATGTCAGTAGTGAAGTGGCCGTTTACCGCTTGCAGGGGCTCCCGCCCGTCGGAACCCTTGAGGCGTGACCACGGAAAGCACCACCGCACCCCTCATCCCCGACTCCGGCTCTTCCGCCGTCTCCGGTCGACCCGCCCGCCTCGCGGCCCTCGCCGCAGGCGTGACCGTCGTGCTGTGGGCGTCCGCCTTCGTCGGGATCCGGTCCGCGGGGCACGACCTGTCCGCGGGGCCGCTCGCCCTGCTCCGGCTCGTCGTCGGGACCGCCGCGCTGGGCGCGATGACGCTGCTCCGGCGCGAGGCGTGGCCCTCGCGGCAGGATCTGCCGCGCATCCTGCTCATCGGCGTGCTGTGGTTCGGCGCCTACAACCTGATGCTCAACACCGCCGAGCAGCGGGTGGACGCCGGGACGGCGTCGATGCTGGTCAACGTGAGTCCGATCCTGATCGCCGTGATCGCGGGGCTGGCGCTCAAGGAGGGTCTGCCGAAGTCACTGCTGCTCGGCGTCACGGTCTCGTTCTCGGGTGTGCTGGTCATCGGATTCGGCTCGGCAGAGCACGGACGTACGGACTGGCTCGGCGCGGCCCTCTGCGTCGGCTCCGCCGTGGTCTACGCGACGTCGGTGATCCTGCAGAAGCCCATGCTCAGCCGGGTCTCCCCGCTGCCGCTGACCTTCCTGGCCTGCGCCGTCGGCATGATCGTGTGCCTGCCGTTCGGCCCGCAGCTGTTCGACGAGCTGCCCAAGGCGCACACCTCCGGCATCGTCTGGACCGTCTACCTGGGCCTGATGCCGACCGCCGTCGCCTTCACCACCTGGGGCTACGCCCTCGCCCGCACGAAGGCGGGCAAGCTCGGCGCCACCACCTACCTCGTCCCGCCGATCTCGATCCTGCTCGGCTGGCTGATGCTGGGCGAGACGCCGACCTGGGTCGCCGTCGGCGGTGGCGTGCTCTGCCTCGGCGGCGTGGCCGTGTCCCGGTTCACTCGGCGGTAATTCACTCGGCAGTTCACCCGGCGGTAGTTCACCCGGCGGCAGGCGCCTGCGGCACGGTGACGTGCCGGAGCTTGTCCGGGTTGCGGATCAGCCGGACCTCCGAGATCAAGCCGTTCTCGTCCAGGTCGACGGTCAGCACGTCGTCGGTCACGCCGTCGGCGCTGATCAGTACCCCGAACTTGCCGTTGACGTTCACCGGGTGGACCTCCAGCTGCCCCGGCAGGTAGCGCGCCAGCACGCCCATGGTCCAGCGGACCACGTGGTCCGGGCCGTGCAGCGGGCGCAGCGCGGCGCGAATCCTGCCGCCGCCGTCGGACCAGACGGTGACGTCGGGGGCAAGCAGCTCCATCATCCGGTTCATGTCCCCGCCGAGGCACGCGGCCAGGAACTCCTCCGTCGCCGCCCGCCGCGTCTCCGCCGGGGCGTCGTAGCGGGGACGCCGCGCCTGGACGTGGGAGCGGGCGCGGCTGCCGACCTGACGGACCGCCGCCTCGGAACGGTCCAGCATGTCGCCGATCTCGGCGAACGAGAACCCGAAGACCTCCTTGAGCAGGAAGACCGCCCGCTCCAGTGGGGAGAGCGTCTCCAGGACCACCAGCATGGCCAGCGAGACGCTCTCCGCCTGTTCCACGGCATCGCCGGCGTCGCCCGCGTCCGGCGCGGTCACCAGCGGCTCGGGCAACCACGGCCCGACGTAGGACTCACGCTGGGCCGTGGCGGACTGAAGCTTGTTCAGCGACAGGTTGGTGACCGTCCGCGCGAGGTACGCACGCGGCTGGACAACCCGGTCGACGTCGACCGCGCTCCACTTCAGCCAGGCGTCCTGCACGATGTCCTCGGCGTCGGCCACGCTGCTGAGCATGCGGTAGGCGATGCCGAAGAGCGTGGAACGGTGCTCCTCGAAGGTCGTCAGGACTGCGCTGTCGGTCACGCCTTCGACGGTACCCCGGGTACCTCGCAACGGTCCTTGAAACCCTGCCCCACGAGCCCCACAGCGGAATTGACGCGGGATCGGAGGTTCTCCACGGCGACGACCGCGGTCAGCTCGACAAAGGCCGGCTCACCGAGCTGCTTGACCAGTCCGTCCACCATCGCGTCGGTGACGGTGGGCTCGGTCTCGGTCATGGCGTCGGCGTACTCCAGCACGGAGAGCTCCAAGGGCGTGAACACCTCCCGCGCCTCCCGCCACATCGGCACGGCCCGCAGCTTCTCCTGCGGGATGCCCGTCGAGTGCGCCTCCCAGTACCCGAAGTCCATGCACCACGAGCACCCGATCCGCGCGGCGGCTGCCATCACGGCCAGCCGCGTCAACCGCGGGTCGAGAGCCTTCCACTTGGCGACCTTCCGCTCGAACCCGGCGTAGGCCAGCAGCACCTTGGTGTTGTGGCCGTAGACCTTCCCGGGGTCGAGCACGTCCCCGTAGACGCGCTTGGAGTACCACTCCGCGATCCGGTAGACGATCGTGCGGGGAGGGGTGAGCGAGATGCGGGCCATGGTCGTTTCCGCCTTCCTGAGACCCGGTTGCCGGGCTTCCGGTAGGGAAGACAGGGCAGCGCCCCAGAACGTGACACCACCCGATCGAGCGACCCGAATCCCCTCGACACGGCCCAGAACGCCGCACTGCGCTGCGATTGCGCGGGGGCGGTGTCCCGCGAAGTGAACCCGGTCGCCCTCCGGACGGTGGGCCTACCGGGTTTCGCGTTTTCTGAGCTACAGGCGACGAACGTCCGAAACGACCCGCAATGACAGTGGGCCTTGGTGACGTCCCGTCACCAAGGCCCACAGCTACAGACTCTCGCCTACGCGAGCAGCGCCTCGATCACGCCCGTGTTCGCCTCGCGGAGCTCGGCGAGCGGCAGCGAGAAGTGGCCCTGGAGCTCGACCACGTCGCCGTCGACGACGCCGATGCGGGTGGCCGGGAGGCCCCGGACGCCGCACATCTCGGTGAAGCGGAGTTCCTCACTGCGCGGGACCGCGACGATCGCGCGGCCGGCCGACTCCGAGAAGAGGAAGACGAACGGGTCCAGCGCCTCCGGAACGACCAGACGGACGCCCTGGCCGCCCTTGAGCGCGCTCTCCACCAGGGCCTGGATCAGGCCGCCGTCGGAGAGGTCGTGCGCCGCGTCGATCATGCCGTCGCGCGAGGCGGCGATCAGGATCTCGGCGAGCAGCTTCTCGCGGGCAAGGTCCAGCTTCGGCGGCAGACCGCCGAGGTGGTTGTGGGCCACCTGCGCCCACGCCGAACCGCCCAGCTCGTCGCGGGTGTCGCCGAGGAGGTAGACCAGCTGGCCCTCCTCCGCGAACGCCATCGGCGTACGCCGCGTCACGTCGTCGATCACGCCCAGCACGGCCACGACCGGCGTCGGGTGGATCGCCTCGGTGCCCGTCTGGTTGTAGAGCGAGACGTTGCCGCCGGTGACCGGGGTGCCGAGCTCCAGACAGCCGTCGGCGAGACCACGGGTGGCCTCGGCGAACTGCCACATGACCTCCGGGTCCTCCGGGGAGCCGAAGTTGAGGCAGTCGGAGACGGCCAGCGGCTTGGCGCCGGTCGCGGCGACGTTGCGGTAGGCCTCGGCCAGCGCCAGCTGCGAGCCGACGTACGGGTCGAGCTTGGTGTAGCGGCCGTTGCCGTCCGTGGCGATGGCGACGCCGAGGTTGGTGGACTCGTCCACGCGGATCATGCCGGAGTCCTCCGGCTGCGCGAGCACCGTGTTGCCGAGCACGAACCGGTCGTACTGCGAGGTGATCCAGCTCTTGTCGGCCTGGTTGGCCGAGCCGACCAGCTGCAGCACGGCCGCGCGCAGCTCGTCGCCGTTCGCCGGACGCGCCAGGCGCTCGGCGGTCGGGGCGTCGGCCTGCAGGGCGTCCTGCCAGCTCGGGCGGTGGTACGGGCGCTCGTAGACCGGGCCGTCGTGGGCCACGGTGCGCGGGGCCACGTCGACGATCTTCTCGCCGTGCCAGAAGATCTCCAGGCGGTCGCCGTCGGTGACCTCACCGATGACGGTCGCGGTGACGTCCCACTTCTCGCAGATCGCGAGGAACGCCTCGATCTTCTCCGGCTCGACGACCGCGCACATGCGCTCCTGCGACTCACTCATGAGGATCTCCTCGGGAGTGAGCGTCGCGTCGCGCAGCGGGACGTCGTCCAGGTCGCAGCGCATGCCGCCGGAGCCGTTGGACGCCAGCTCGCTGGTCGCGCAGGAGAGACCGGCCGCACCGAGGTCCTGGATGCCGACGACGAGCTGCGCCCGGAAGGCCTCCAGGGTGCACTCGATCAGCAGCTTCTCCTGGAACGGGTCGCCGACCTGGACCGCCGGGCGCTTGGACGGCTTGGTGCCGTCGAAGGTCTCCGAGGCCAGGATCGACGCGCCGCCGATGCCGTCGCCGCCCGTCCGGGCGCCGTAGAGGACGACCTTGTTGCCCGCGCCGGACGCCTTGGCCAGGTGGATGTCCTCGTGCTTCATGACGCCCACGGCCAGCGCGTTGACCAGCGGGTTGCCCTGGTAGCAGGCGTCGAAGACGACCTCGCCACCGATGTTGGGCAGGCCCAGGCAGTTGCCGTAGCCGCCGATGCCCGCGACGACGCCGGGCAGCACGCGCTTGGTGTCCGGGTGGTCCGGCGCGCCGAAGCGCAGCGGGTCCATCACGGCGACCGGGCGGGCGCCCATGGAGATGATGTCGCGGACGATGCCGCCGACGCCGGTGGCCGCGCCCTGGTAGGGCTCGACGTACGACGGGTGGTTGTGCGACTCGATCTTGAAGGTGACCGCGTAGCCCTGGCCCACGTCGACGACGCCGGCGTTCTCGCCGATGCCGACGAGCATGGCGTCGGACTGCGGGGCCTTCTCGCCGAACTGGCGCAGGTGCACCTTGCTCGACTTGTAGGAGCAGTGCTCGGACCACATCACCGAGTACATGGCCAGCTCGGCGCCGGTGGGACGGCGGCCCAGGATCTCGCGGATCCGGAGGTACTCGTCTTCCTTGAGACCGAGCGCCGCCCAGGGGAGCTCGACGTCCGGCGTCTGCTCAGCGTTCTTAACCGTGTCGAGCGTCATTACGCATTCACCAGCCGCTTGATGATCGAGGTGAAGAAGCCGGTGCCGTCCGTGCCGCCGGTGCCGACGATCGGCTCGACCGCGTGCTCCGGGTGCGGCATCAGGCCGACGACGTTGCCGGCGGCGTTGCTGATGCCGGCGATGTCGTCGATCGAGCCGTTCGGGTTGCCGTCCAGGTAGCGGAAGACGACCCGGCCCTCGGCCTCCAGCTCGTCGATGGTGCGGCGGTCCGCGGTGAACCGGCCGTCCATGTTCTTGAGCGGGATCATGATCTCCTGGCCCTGCGCGTAGTCGCTGGTCCAGGCGGTCGTGATGTTCTCGACCCGCAGCTTCTGGTCCTTGCAGACGAAGTGCAGGTGGTTGTTGCGGAGCATGGCACCGGGCAGCAGGTGCGACTCGGTCAGCACCTGGAAGCCGTTGCAGATGCCGAGGACCGGCATGCCGCCCCTGGCCTGCTCGATGATCGTCTCCATCACCGGCGAGAAGCGGGAGATGGCGCCGGCGCGCAGGTAGTCGCCGTAGGAGAAGCCGCCCGGCAGGACCACGGCGTCGACCTGGTGCAGGTCCTTGTCGCGGTGCCAGAGCGCGACCGGCTCGGCGCCGGCCAGCTTGACGGCTCGGAGCGCGTCGCGGTCGTCGAGGCTGCCAGGGAAGGTGACGACGCCGATCCGCGCGGTCACTGTCCCTCCTCGACAGGCACAGCCTCGACGTGGACGGTGAAGTCCTCGATGACGGTGTTGGCGAGGAAGGTCTCGGCTGCCTGGTGGATGCGGGCCAGCGCGGCGTCGTCGACCGGGCCCTCCACCTCCAGCTCGAAGCGCTTGCCCTGGCGGACGTCGGTGATCCCCTCGAAGCCCAGGCGCGGCAGCGCGCGCTGCACCGCCTGGCCCTGCGGGTCGAGGATCTCCGGCTTCAGCATGACGTCGACAACGACGCGTGCCACAGGTACTCCCGGTGATGAGTGGTGCGGGGACTTCCCAGCCTACCGGGGTGAAAATGCGATCTTGGAGACTCATCCAGCGCGACGCGCGTAGAACGCCGAATCGTGCGGAGGTTCACACAAAGCACGCGCCCACGCCGGGCTCTCCCGCGCCCACACTCACGCCCGCACTCACGCCCGCAGCGAACAGCGCGGCCCTCCTACCAAAATTGCCCGTATCAGAGGTTTCGCGCCGGTATCAGCGCGGTACCGAAACGACACGAAAATAGCGCGGAAAAATCCTGCCTCTTCGATTTCTGGGGTCATTGGGGGCAGAATGGCATCGCCGGTCGCGGCCAGCACCTGCGGTCGCACGGCAAAGCCCGAGAGGATTGGCTTCCATGGCTCAGCGCGTTGTGGTCACGCTCTCCGACGACCTCGACGGAGGGGTTGCCGAAGAAACGGTTCAGTTCGGACTCGACGGAAAGTCGTACGAGATCGACCTGTCCACCAAGAACGCGGAAAAACTCCGTTCCGCGCTTGCGCCCTATGTACAGGCAGGCCGGAAGCAAGGCCGCGCAACGGCGGCGAAGACCCCGCGGCGGACCGAGGTCGCCCCCGATCCGGCAACGGTCCGGGCCTGGGCACAGTCCCGCGGCATCGACCTGCCGGCCCGTGGTCGACTTCCCAAGCACGTCTACGAGGCGTTCGCGCAGGCGAGCTGAGAACTCGCCCGTCGAAACTTTCTGGACAATACGGACATACCGCCCCGCCGTGGTGATCACGGCCCGCGAGATGGGCTAATGTTCTTCTCAGCGGAACGCACCGCAGACAGCGGCCGAAAGGCCAGGTCGGCGGGGCGGCTCTCGCAGGTGTAGCTCAGTAGTAGAGCGTCCCTCTTCCAGAGGGAAGGCACAGTGTGCGATCCCTGTCACCTGCTCTCATCCGCTCGGCCTCATCAAAAGGGTGGCGAAAGCTCCCTCTGTGATGGGGTAGAGTGGAGGGCACGCCGAGGCCTACGGGTCTCGGAGTACTGCGGACGTGGCTCAGTTGGTAGAGCATCACCTTGCCAAGGTGAGGGTCGCGAGTTCGAATCTCGTCGTCCGCTCTCAATCTCATAACCTCATATCGTGCGGACGTGGCTCAGTTGGTAGAGCATCACCTTGCCAAGGTGAGGGTCGCGAGTTCGAATCTCGTCGTCCGCTCCAGCAAAGGGCGCCTCTTCGGAGGCGCCCTTTTTGCATGCCGTCCCGAAGCGCGTGGGCATGGGCACGGGAGCCGTCACCGGAGCGCACGCGGGCAGCCACCCGCGTGCGGATGGCTGCCCGCCGAGGACCATCCGCACGCCGGCGGAAGGATCAGCTCCAGGCCAGGCCGGTGATGCGCTCGTAGGCCTCGATGTAGCGGGCGCGGCTCTGCGCCACGACCTCCTCCGGCAGCACCGGCGGCGCCTCCTCCCCCTTGGGGTTCCAGCCCGAGGCGGGCGAGGAGAGCCAGTCGCGGATGAACTGCTTGTCGAAGGAGGGCTGCGCGCGGCCCGGCTCCCACTGGTCGGTCGGCCAGAAGCGCGAGGAGTCCGGCGTCAGCACCTCGTCGGCGAGGACCAGGCTCTCGCCGTCCTCGTCCAGGCCGAACTCGAACTTGGTGTCCGCCAGGATGATCCCGCGCTCGCGGGCGATGTCCCGGGCCCGGCTGTAGACCGCGACGGTGGTCTGCCGCAGCTGCGCCGCGACGTCCGCACCGACGCGACGGGCGACCTCCTCGTAGGGGACGTTCTCGTCGTGCTCGCCGACCTCGGCCTTGAGGGCCGGGGTGAAGATCGGCGCGGGCAGCTCGGAGCCGTCGACCAGGCCCTCGGGCAGGGTGATCCCGCACACCGTGCGGGACTCGTTGTACTCGACCAGGCCGGAGCCGGTCAGGTAGCCACGGGCGACGCACTCCACCGGCAGCATGTCCAGGCTGCGGCAGATCAGCGTCCGGCCCTCCCAGTCGGCGGGCGCGCCGGCCGGGACCTCGCTCGAGATCACGTGGTTGGGGACCAGGTCCTGGAGCCGCTCGAACCACCACAGCGAGAGCTGGGTCAGGATCCGTCCCTTGTCGGGAATCAGTGAGGGAAGCACCCAGTCGAAGGCGGACTGGCGGTCACTGGCGACCATCACCAGCTGTCCGGCCTCATCACGGTAGAGGTCACGGACCTTTCCCGTGTGGAGGTGGATCAAGCCGGGCACCTGCACCGGCTCGGGCTTCTCGACGAATCCGCTCAAGGTGGTCCCCTCGGGACTTCAAGACGTGGGTCTGTGGGTGGGTGGCCGGTCATGAGTCTTTCATGCAGGACTTTCACGCCGCGAAATCGGGTTCTCGCCACCGACCGCGCCCCGCTCGTTCAGCGGACCGTGCAGCGCGCCGTGCGGAGTTCGGCGCGGAGTTCGGTGCGCCGTGTTCAGTGCACCTTGCAGATACGATCCAGCAGGTTTGCGGTGGCCCGCTGAACGCGCTCGTCGGTGTGACCCGGACGGTCCAGCGCCGGTGACCAGGCGAACGTGCCGCTGGCGAAGACATGGGCGCCGCTCGCCGCCCGGTAGAGCGAGGTCTCCTGGTGGCGACCGACCCCTCGGACGTCCTTGTAGGGCGAGTGCGCCAGCAGCACCCGTTCCGTCGACTCGGGCAGCGGGACGCGCGGGAAGTACCGGTCGGACTCCCCGGCGACCAGCACCGGGATCTCCTCCCCGTCGCGCAGGCCGGTGCCCTCCCACACCCAGTGGTCGGTGTTGTGAACGACCATCGGGACCGGTTCGGGGACCCGGCCGGAGTACTGAATGCCCATCAACTGCTGCTCCGGCTCGCCGAGGTCACGCCAGAGCACGCTCGCCGGTGTCTCCGCCTGGCGCTTGCTGCAGGTCAGCAGCCGGTCCGGCTCACCCGCCGGGCCCTGGTGCAGTTGGACCTGCCAGTACATGGTGTTGGCGGAGAGGAAGACCAGCGAGGTGCCGCCGTCCCTGGCCCGCTCCACGGCACGCCGCATCGGCGCGGACCAGTACTCGTCGTGGCCGGGGAAGATCAGCCCCCGGTAGCGGGTCGGATCGACCCGTCCGGCGTGCAGGTCGGTCGCGTTGGCGTAGGCGAGGTCGTACCCGTAGCGCTCGGCCCAGCGGATGAAGTCGTAGGCGTGGCCGATGTGCAGCGGCAGCCCGGCACCGGCGTAGGGGCGGTCGAAGGAGACGGTGGTCGCCGCCGCCGGCTCACCGAGCAGCTCCCCCTTCTCGTTCCACGCGTGGTAGAGACTGGCTCCGGTCCGACCGTCCTCGGGGTAGAGGTTGTACGCCTGCCAGGTGACGTCGGGCAGGAGCAGCAGCAGGTCGGCGGCCCGCCCGGCGCGGACGGTGAACGGGATGTGGCTCCGGTGCCGGTGGTCGGCCGTGGTCAGCACCGCGACGTAGGCGCCCGGCGTCCAGTGCAGCGGGACTTGCAACCGCCAGGACATCCACCAGTGGTGGCAGGAGACCGTCCGCCCGGCCACCAGCGGGGCGGGCTGCACGAGTCCGGAGACGCGCGGGCTGGCCGCCATATGACGTGCTCCCGCTCCGCCGTAGTGGCCGATCCGGTAGACGTCGACGGTGAATTCCTGCGGCGGGTTGACGCTGACCCGCAGGTCGAGCGAGCCGCCGAGATCGGTCGCCCCCGCGGCGAAGCCCTTGATCTGCCCGCCGACGTCGTCCGAGGTGCGCGGTCTGCCGAGCGCGGGCTTGGGGTCGTAGTCGGGGGACCGCCGCGCAGCGGGCAGCAGCGCAGGATCCACGTACCAGGGGACCATCAGGCCGGTGTCGCCGAAGTACTGGTCCGCGCCGCGCAGCCACGGCAGCGGGCCCTGGCCGAACGGGTCGGTCACCCCGTGCGCGAGCGCGCCGGACTCCCAGCGGCGGGTCTGCTCTGCACCCACTGCCCCCGACCCCCTCCTGCGCCCTGCCGGCCCCGGCACCCACCGGACCGGCCTCGCCCACCGGACCTCGTGGTCCCGTCGGGCCCGCGCGACCGGACTTTGACGAACTGTTAGAGGAACTCCGTTACCGTGCGCTGCCGATGACTCACCGGCAGTACATCCATCCTAATCACAGGGACGACATCAGAGCAGGGTCGGTGCCGGGATTGACGCTGCGTCACCGCTGTCTGGTCACGGACCGTCACCACGAAGGGGCGGGGCGGCCGTTCATCGCAGTCTCGCCGGACGCGCCAGGGATATGCCCGCCCCCTCCAGCCAGACCCGCAGTGGCTCGTCGTCACCGTGCTCCACCGCGAGTGCGATCGGTGCGCCGAGGTCGGCGCAGCGACGGCCGTCGACCAGCAGCACTGGACCGTCCAGCCAGTCCATCCCGGGCTCCGCACGCCCCGCGTCCACGGCCGCCCGGCAGACCAGCGCGTGGAGGCCGTCGGAGACCGCGTCCCGACCGCTGCGCGAGACCGGCAGCCCGTTGCGCTGGGCCTCCAGCCGCGCCGCCAACTGCTCCCCCGTTCCGGCGCGCAGGGCGCGCAGGGCGGTCGCCAGCGCCCCCGCGGGCGAGGCTATCTCCGCCCCCAGCGCCGCCAGCAGCGACGCGGACTGGTTGCCCCACTGTCGCAGCACGACCTCGCGCGGGTAGTCCGCCCAGTCCAGCCGGGACTCGCCGCTGCCGGGCGCGGGCAAGGCGTTCGGCCCCACGTAGAAGAGACTCGCGGCCAGCAGCGAGGTGGCCTCGTCGATCCGGCCCGGCTCGTCCAGCAGGTCGCAGGCCGGGCGCTCCCCCAGACGGCTCTCGAAGCCCTCGGCCAGCCGGTCCCGACGGGACAGCTCGGTCAGGGCGGACACCACCCCCGCGTTGAGCCGCGTCGGGCACCGCCCGAGCCGCCACGCGGGCAGTGCGACCCGGGTCAACAGCCGGTCCCAGCCCGCGTAGGCGAGACCGACCTGCTCCTGGGCGGCGATGCGCATTCCGTAGTCGACCTGGCGGGCCTGCTCCGACGCCCACCCCGCGACGGCCCGCTCCATCTCCGCCGCGTGGACGCGCGAGCGCCGCAGCAGCGAGCGCGCGGGTATGGAGGCCCAGAAGCCGCCGCGGCCCTGGTGCGCGCCGAGCAGCGCGTCCAGCCCGTGGGTGAACCGGCGGGCGGCGGAGATCTCCGGATCGAGCGCGCAGGCCGTCCCGGCGACCACGGGCGCGAGCAGCGCCCGCAGCTCGGCCACCCGCATCCACCACAGGAACGGCGAGCCGACGACCAGCGTCGGCGGTGCCGGGCTGCGTCCGCCGGGGGCGGTCTCGTCCTCCAGCCAGCTGTCGCAGTCGGGTGTCAGCGCGATCGCCCCGGGCGCCGGCACCTCCATCCGCTCGGCCAGCTCGCGCACCATCCGGTGCAGCTCCGGAGCCTCCCGCTCGGTGAGCCGCACGGACGGGGTCCGGTGCGGCCGGGCCCGCCGCAGCGCGACGGCGAAGGCCGCGGCCCAGCCCAGCGTCAGCAGCGCCACCGCGACCACGACGTACCGCGCCGCGTCCCACGCGGCGGCGTCCGCGCTGCCGGGCGCGCCCAGATGACCCGTGAACCACCCCGCCACCAGCACGGCCGCAAGCGCGGCCGGCACTGCGGCGAGTGCGACCGCGAGCCCGCGCAACCGCAGGATCACGGCCGCCCGGGCGGTGGCCCCATTCGTGCTGACACCCATGGCTCGGTTCACCCCCTACCGCCTGCCGCCGACCGTCGGCTCCCGACGAGAGCCCACGGGAGTCGGCGAGCGTTCTGGCTTTCGCACGGCATACGCCCTTGTCCGATCCGACGCACGAGCCCGGCCCGGTGTTCCTGCCGCAGCCCGGAACCACTCGGATCAGTGATTCCCTGTGGACCGCAGCTTCCCCCCTGGCGCGATGGTGTACCCGCGCAGGCCCGGAGCGCGCAGTCGGGCTCACGCCGGTCCTGGGCACGATACGGCCGGGTGCGGCCGTACGTCAGGCGTATGCGCTTCCCATCACCCGAAGGAATGTTCGCGTGGGCTAATCGCCCCGCGCGAGGAGATTTTCTGCTTCGGTCGGAGGCATTGCCCCAAACAGGGAGCGAAGCCCTGCGGGCGGCGACCAGCGCTCCCGCAGGTTGTTGCACTGCCAAGGGGCGCGGGGAACTGCCTGCGGGAGCGAAAAGTGCTGCTACTCCCCCGCTGCGGCCTTGGCCGCGATGTCGGAGCGGTGGTGGCTGCCCTGGAGGGTGAGCTTCGCGACGGAGTCGTACGCGCGGGTGCGGGCCTCGGTCAGGTCCTTGCCCGTCGCGGTCACCGACAGGACGCGGCCCCCCGCGCTCAGCACCGTCTCGCCGTCCTCGGCCAGCCGCGTGCCCGCGTGCAGGACGTAGGCCGTGCCGTCCTCCGTCTCGGCCTCCGCGAGGCCGCCGATCGGGTCGCCGCTGCGCGGGGACGCCGGGTAGCCCTCCGAGGCGACCACGACCGTCACCGCTGCGCCGTCACGCCAGCGCAGCTCGGGGAAGTCGGCCAGGTGGCCCGTCGCCGCCGCGTACAGCAGCCCGCAGAGAGGAGTCTTCAGCCGCGCCAGCACGACCTGCGTCTCCGGGTCGCCGAAGCGCGCGTTGAACTCGATCACCCGCACGCCGCGCGACGTGATCGCCAGGCCGGCGTAGAGCAGACCGGAGAAGGGGGTGCCCCGGCGGCGCAGCTCGTCGACGGTGGGCTGGAGGACGGTCTCCTGGACCTCCTCGACCAGCTTCGGGTCGGCCCACGGCAGCGGCGAGTACGCGCCCATCCCGCCGGTGTTGGGGCCCGCGTCGCCGTCGCCCACGCGCTTGAAGTCCTGGGCCGGCTGGAGCGGGACGACGGTGGTGCCGTCGGTGACGGCGAAGAGGGAGACCTCGGGGCCGTCGAGGAACTCCTCGATGACCACGCGCTCGCAGTGGGCCGCGTGGTCCGTGGCGACCTGGAGGTCGTCCGTCACCACGACGCCCTTGCCGGCGGCCAGGCCGTCGTCCTTGACCACGTAGGGCGCGCCGAAGGCGTCCAGGGCCTCGGCGACCTCCTCGGCGGTGGTGCAGACGTAGGAGCGCGCGGTGGGAACGTTGGCCGCGGCCATGACGTCCTTGGCGAACGCCTTGCTCCCCTCCAGCTGCGCGGCCTCGGCACCGGGGCCGAAGACGGGGATGCCACGCTCGCGGACGGCGTCGGCGACGCCCGCGACCAGCGGGGCCTCCGGGCCGACGATGACGAACTCGGCGCCGAGTTCGACGGCGAGGTCGGCGACCGCCCGGCCGTCCAGCTGGTCCACGGCGTGGACCTGGGCGACCTGGGCGATACCGGCGTTGCCGGGCGCGCAGTGCAGAGAGGTGACTTCGGGATCAAGCGAGAGCGCGCGGCACAGGGCGTGTTCGCGGGCGCCGCCGCCGATGACAAGGACCTTCACACCCCCAGAGCCTAGTGCCTACCAGGAGGGCCGGGTTCCGGCCGGGTCCTGGCGGGGTCCCGGGCACGCCGCCCGCGTCGCACATCTCCGCTTCATCACGACTGAAGAGACAATTCGCAACAATCCGGCAGCCAGTCAGATCGGTGCCATCGAAACACCCACTCGTAGGGGTGAGATATGGACCAGCCGCAGAGAGCCGAATCCCTGCGCCCACCTTGCGAAACCTGCACGATTTCGCACAACAATCCGACCCGAACCGCCACCAAGCTCAGCCATTTGGCGGTAAGAAGTAGCTCTTGGAAGCCGAGCAGGCCGAAGGACAGGGAGTTCCACGGTGAGCCAGCCGGAGATGCAGCCCGAGGAGTCCTCCTGGGGCAAGGAGGCCGGGGCTGAGGACACGTCAGCCACGGCGGCTCCAGCCGTGCCCGCGCCGCGCTCGGCAGGTGGTGGACGTGACCTGAGCGTGCGCCAGTTCCCCCTGGGCGACTGGGGCGAGCCCGCGGAGCGCCTGGAGGAGCTCTACCGCTGGTCGGAGGAGCGCGCCGTCGAGGCGATCGACTGGTACCACCGCGACCGCCGCTGGAAGCGCGGCGGCGCCCGGCTGCTGCGCGGGCTGGCGGCGTTGCTCGCCGTGGGCGGCGCGGTCCTGCCGATGGTCGCCCTGACAGGCGTCTGGAGGGCGGGTCAGGACTGGGGCTACGTGCTGCTCCTGCTCGCGGGGTGCAGCCTGCTCGCGGACCGCGTCTTCGGCCTGACCAGCGGCTGGATGCGGGACGTCAGCACCGCGCACGCACTGCAGCGGCGACTCGAGGCGTTCCAGTTCGACTGGGCCTCGGAGTGCGTCCGCGAGGTGCTCGGCCCGACCGAGGGCACCGCGAGCGAGGCCGCGGAGCGCTGTCTCGGCGTGCTGCGCCGGTTCTGTGAGGACGTCTCGGACATGGTCCGCAGCGAGACCTCGGAGTGGATGCTGGAGTTCCGCGCCTCCATGACGCAGCTGCCGACGCAGTCGGCGGGCAGCTGGGGCGGCCGGGTCGAGGGCGCGAACGCGCAGGTCCGCGTCCTCCCCACGATGGGCACCCGCCCCACGATGCCCCGGCAGCGCCCCCCGGAGTCCCCGCTCCGTTAGCGATCCGTCAGGCGAAGACGATCATCGAGCCCTGGGCCAGAGCACGGGTCGCCGCGGCGTGGAGGCCGGTCCAGGCGTGCCGTTCGCGGGAGTAGGGGCCGTCCTGCCCCGGAGGGGGAAACGCGGGGCCTTCGAGCGTCGTCGGCGCGACCGGGCGGACCGGGACCGGCGGGAGCGCGGGGTCGATGCCGATGTGCGGGGCCACCGCCTCCAGCTCCTTGAGGAGCCGCTGCACCGAACCCAGCGGGCCGCCGGTGGCGAGGAGCGCGTCGTCGACGACGGGGAGGTCGAAGTCCAGCGGGACGTACGCCCCGGCGTGGTCGAAGTGCCAGACCAGGTGACTCTGCTCGGCCGTCGACTCGAACATCTCCAGCAGTTGCTCGTAGTCGCCGCCCAGCTCGTCCACCGGCGTGACGTCGAGGCCGGTCAGCTGGAGCAGGTACGCGCGGCGGAGGAAGTGCAGCGAGTCGTAGTCGAACGCCGCGACCGGCTCCACGTCGCCGCTCAGGCCCGGCATGTACTGGAAGACCGGCACCTGCGGCAGCCCTGCGGCCGTCAGGGACCCGTTGTAGATCTCCAGGTCCTCAGCGAACGGGTTGTCAGGGCTGAGCACCAGCAGGTCGACCAACGGGACGAGCCAGACGTCACAGGCCAACACGCTCTCCTGACGGTCTCGACGGGGTTCTCGGGCAACGATCACAGACTGCCGATCGCGGCGACGATCCGGGGCTGTCCACCCTACTGCGTCGCCTGCGGTCACGGACCCGGTTCGCGGACGGGCGCACGCGGCCCCGGGACATGCGGCAGCGGCTCCCCGCAGAGCATGGACATCTGCCGCAGGGACTCCTCGTTGTAGTCGACCAGCATCAGGTGGACACCGGCGATGTCGTGGGCCTCGATCCGCTCGACCAGCTCCAGATGCCGGGACCAGCAGAACCCGGCAAGGTCCTCGCGGCCCCGCAGAAACGCGGAGGCGAAGATCCAGTACTGGACCCGCAGTTGGTCCAGGTAGTCGCTGATCCGCCGGTTCCCGGCGAACCTGCCGAGCTCGCCCCAGAAGCGGCGGTCGCAGCCGACCAGGACGTCAAGCTGTCCGGCGCGGGCCGCCTGGACCGCCGCGTCCGCGCGACGGCGCAGGGACGGGACGGCCGCGCCGTCGAGAAAGGCCATGCGCGGGCGGACCCTGCGGAAGATGCCGTCGATCACCAGCGACCTGGCCTCGACGATGTCGATGAAGTCGTCCCAGGTGTAGCGCGGCACGGCGAAGCCGCGGCCCTGCTCGACCACCAGCAGGCCCTGGGCCGCCAGGTCGACCAGGGCCTCACGGACCGGAGTGGCGGAGACGCCGTAGAGCTCGGCGATCTCCTTGACGGTGAAGTGGCGGCCTGCGGCGAGGCGACCGGCCATCAGCTCCTCACGGAGCGCTCCGGCGACCTGCTCGCGGAGCGAGCTGCGCTGGACCACGGCCGGAAACGCGCGCTCGGGGGCTCTGCCACTCGGCATGACCGTTCCCTCCGCTTTCTTCCCGACTGATCCACTTACTCACTTCTGCCTGGCTTACCCCTTGTTGTCCGCATACCGCCGGTCCAGGCCCCCCAATGGTAAGGCCCCGCATCCCCCGTTCGGAGGGGTTGCGGGGCCAATGTGGTTCAGGCCGAGTCACGACCTGGTTAAGTTGTCTGACCAACAAACCTGCAGGTCAGGGCATGTACACGCTCAGACCGTGTGCGCGTCGGTCAGCGTCAGCACCTCGTCGAGGATCGCGAGGCCTTCCTTGGCCTCGGCCTCGCTGACGTTGCAGGGCGGCACGACGTGGAAGCGGTTCATGTTGGTGAACGGCCAGAGTCCGCGCTTCTTGCACTCCGCCGCCAGCTCCGCCATCGGCGCGTTGGCGGCGCCCGCCGCGTTGTAGGGGGTGATGGGCTCGCGGGTCTCGCGGTTCTTCACCAGCTCGACCGCCCAGAAGACACCCAGGCCGCGGACCTCGCCCACGGACGGGTGGCGCTCGGCGATGGCCCGGAGCTCCGGGCCGATCACGGTCTCGCCGATGCGCTTGGCGTTCTCGACGATGCCCTCCTCGGCCATGGCGTTGATCGTCGCCACGGCGGAGGCGCAGGCCAGCGGGTGGCCGGAGTACGTCAGACCGCCCGGGAAGGGGCGCGTCGCGAAGGTCTGGGCGATCTCGCCGCTGATCGCGACACCGCCCAGCGGGACGTAGCCGGAGTTGACGCCCTTGGCGAAGGTCAGCAGGTCCGGGGTGACGCCCCAGTGGTCCGCGGCGAACCACTCGCCGGTGCGGCCGAAGCCGGCCATGACCTCGTCCAGGATGAAGACGATCCCGTAGCGGTCGCAGATCTCGCGGACGCCCGCGAGGTAGCCCGCCGGCGGGACCAGGATGCCTGCGGTGCCGACGACGGTCTCCAGGATGATCGCGGCGACGGTCTGCGGGCCCTCGAACGCGACGACCTGCTCCAGGTGCGCCAGCGCGCGCTCGCACTCCTGCGCCTCGTTCTCGGCGTGGAAGTTGGAGCGGTACGGGTACGGGCCCCAGAAGTGCACGACACCGGAGACGCCGGTCTCGTTCTGCCAGCGGCGCGGGTCACCGGTCAGCGTGATCGCATTGGCCGTGCCGCCGTGGTACGAGCGGTAGGTGGAGAGCACCTTCTGGCGGCCGGTGTGCAGGCGCGCCATGCGGATGGCGTTCTCGACGGCCTCGGCGCCGCCGTTGGTGAAGAAGATCTTGTCGAGGTCACCGGGGGTGCGCTCGGCGATCAGCCGGGCGGCCTCGGAGCGGGCCTCGATGGCGAAGGCCGGCGCGAAGGTGCAGAGCTTGGCCGCCTGCTCCTGGATCGCGGCGACGACCTTCGGGTGCTGGTGACCGATGTTGGTGTTGACCAGCTGGGAGGAGAAGTCGAGGTAGCGCCTGCCCTCGTAGTCCCAGAAGTACGAGCCCTCGGCCCCGGCCACGGCGAGGGGGTCGATCACGGACTGCGCGGACCACGAGTGGAAGACGTGGGCACGGTCGGCAGCCTTGACCGCCTGGCCGAGCGCCGGGTCTGCGTCAACAGAGGGGCCTGGGGAGATCGTCATGCCCACCAGCGTATTTTTCGCCTGACCGCCCCCGGTACAGACATCCTGTCTGACGATCCGGGGGCAGGGCGACAGGCTGTCAGCCGATCCTCCAAGCGACCAGGGCTTATGCGGGCTCGGCAGGCGTCACTTCGGCAGGCATCGCATAGAGCAGGAACGGGGTCTTCTCGCCGTGCCGGTCGTAGACGGAGCGGGCGCGGTAGTTGTCGTCGGCCGTGTTCCACCGGATCTGGTACCAGCCGCGTTCCCGGGCGATCCGGCGCAGCTCGGCGAGGAGGGCGTCGACCGCACCGCTGCCGCGCCGGGCCGGGTCCACGAAGAGGTCGTGGAGGAAGCCTCGGGTGCCGCGCAGCGGGGAGTGGTCCGGGGCGAAGTGCGCCAGGCCGATCGCGGTTCCGTCAGCGTCACGCGCGAGCAGGCACTCGACGGGGTGGTTTGCGTCGTGGATCCAGGCCCAGGACTCGGCGAGCCGCTCCTCGGTCAGTTCGACGTGGTAGAACGTGGCATAGCCGATGAAGAGCTCGCGCCAGCGCGGGTAGTCCTCGGCGGTGGGGGCGGAGATGGTGATGTCAGCCATGGTGATGAGATTCAGCCCTTTGCGAGTCGTTCGGTGAGCTGCTTCTTCGCGGCCGGCCACTCGTCGATGTGCATGCCGAAGTAGGCGCTGTCGCGCCAGGTCCCGTCGGAGCGTTGCACCTGGCGTCGGAGCACTCCCTCCCGCTGTGCGCCGAGGCGGGCGATGGCGTCCTGGGAGCGTTCGTTGCGGATGTCTGTCTTCCACTGGATCCGGCCGTAGCCGAGGTCCTCGAAGGCGTGGGTGAGCAGGAGCAGCTTGGCCTCGGTGTTGGTGGCGGTGCGCCAGTGCGAGCGGGCGTACCAGGTCCAGCCGATCTCCAGGCGTTCGTGCTGCTCCTGGATGTCGAGATAGGTGGTCCAGCCGACGGGCTGACCAGTCGTCAGATCGACGACGGCGAAGGCGAGGCAGCGGTCCGGGCCGTTCAGCAGCGCCTCGATGCATCCGGCCAGCTCCTCGGCGCTGCGCGGGGCCGCCCGGAGCCACTGGAAGACCTCCTCCACGCACAGCCTCAGGGACTCCCAGAGGGCGGGGGCGTGGTCGACGGTGAGCGGCTCCAGCCGGATGTGCCGGCCGGTCAGCACGACGGAAAGGGGCGTCTTCGCGGTCATGGTCGAAACATAACTCCACTTTGAACTAGATGCAATCAATATCTGCACTAGTACAAATCGCCAAGAGAGGAGCGCGAAAGGCCCCCGCCGGAGGGGCAGGGGCCGAGTCGCAGACTGCTGCGCTGCTACAGCAGCGAGTGCACCTGGATGGTCTCGGTGCGGCCGGGGCCGATGCCGATGGCGGAGATGCGGCAGCGGGAGAGCTCCTCCAGCGCCTTGACGTAGTCCTGGGCGTTCTTCGGCAGGTCGTCGAAGGTCTTCGCCTTGGTGATGTCCTCGGACCAGCCCGGCAGCATCTCGTAGACCGGCTTCGCGTGGTGGAAGTCGGTCTGCGAGTAGGGCACCTCGTCGACGCGCACGCCGTCGATCTCGTACGCGACGCAGACCGGGATCTGCTCCCAGCCGGTCAGCACGTCGAGCTTGGTGAGGAAGATGTCGGTCAGACCGTTGATCCGGGTCGCGTAGCGGGCGATCGGCGCGTCGAACCAGCCGCAGCGGCGGTCACGGCCGGTGGTCACGCCACGCTCGCCGCCGATCCGGCGCAGCGCCTCGCCGTCCTCGTCGAAGAGCTCGGTCGGGAACGGGCCGGAGCCGACGCGGGTGGTGTAGGCCTTGAGGATGCCGATCACGCGGTCGATCTTGGTCGGACCGATGCCGGTGCCGGTGCAGGCGCCGCCCGAGGTCGGGTTGGACGAGGTGACGAACGGGTACGTCCCGTGGTCCACGTCGAGCAGCGTGCCCTGGCCGCCCTCCATAAGGACGACCTTGCCGTCCTCCAGCGCTTGGTTGAGCAGCAGCGCGGTGTCGGCGACGAACGGGCGGAGCTTGTCCGCGTAGCCGAGGTACTCCTCGACGACCAGCTCGGCCGGCATGGCCCGGCGGTTGTAGAGCTTGACCAGGATCTGGTTCTTGTCGCTGAGGGCCGCCTCGACCTTCTGTCGCAGGATGCTCTCGTCGAAGAGGTCCTGCACCCGGATGCCGATGCGGTTGATCTTGTCGGCGTAGGAGGGTCCGATGCCGCGCCCGGTGGTGCCGATCTTCCGCTTGCCCAGGAACCGCTCGGAGACCTTGTCCATGGTCCGGTGGTACGGGGTGATCAGGTGGGCGTTGCCGGAGATCACCAGCTTCGAGGTGTCCACACCACGGTCCTGCAGGCCCGCCAGCTCGGAGAGGAGCACGGCCGGGTCGATGACGACGCCGTTGCCGATGACCGGGACGCAGTTCGGGCTGAGAATGCCGGACGGGAGCAGATGCAGTGCGTACTTCTGATCGCCTACGACCACCGTGTGACCGGCGTTGTTGCCGCCCTGATAGCGGACCACGTAGTCGACAGAGCCGCCGAGAAGGTCAGTTGCCTTCCCCTTGCCCTCGTCTCCCCACTGAGCGCCGACCAGCACGAGTGCGGGCACAGGCGTACACCCCTTTCGGGCGGGGCACAACACACGGCGGAAGGTCGCCGCACTGGCCCCGGATAGACCAAGCCCCTGGCGCAAAAGCGCAAGGGGCTCTTACACCGAGAGATTACCCGAGGAAGGACCGCGGTGTCGGCTGAGCGTTCGGTGGGTGAGCCCGTGCTGGTCCTGGTCTCACCGGCGGCGCTGTCGCACGACGGCGAGTCGGTGCGGGTCGCCAGGGATGTGCTGGGCGCCGCGCTGCCGATGAAGGCGGTGGTGCCGCAGAGCCTGCTCGATCTTGAGCGTGCGCTGGCCAGACGTGGTCGGCGGCGACCGGTGGTGATCGGCGACGACCGGTACCTCCAGCAGGTCGTCCAACTCCTCCACCAGCAGGCGACGCTGGACGCGGCCCCGGTCGGGCTGATCCCGGTGGGTCGGGGCCACCGGATCGAGGTGGCCCGCGCGCTGGGCGCGGCGACACATCCGGTGCGGGCCGCGCGGGCCGTGGTGAGCGGTGCGGACCGGCCGCTCGATCTGCTGGTCGACGACCACGGCGGCGTGGTGCTGGACGCGGTACGGATCCCGGCAGCCTGTTCGCCCAGGGCGAACACAGTGGCGTCCGCCTGGTGGACAACTGTCGGCCGGAGGGTGGTCCGGGCCCTGGCGCCGCCCTCCGCGCGGGTGCCGGCCCAGCCGCCGCTGCGCGTCGAGGCCGACGGCAGGCTGCTGGCGGACCCGGCCCACCCGATGCGCGGGCTCGCGCTGCGCAGCAGTGAGGGCAGCGCGGAGGTGCGGATCAGCGCCCGGAACGGTCGCAGCGCGATACCCCTCACCGTCCAGGCCCGACAGGTGACGGTGGCCGGTGGCGCGGGCGGCCTCTTCACCTACGAGGCCGACCATGCGCTGAGCCCGCCGGTCCACGAGCGCACCTGGACGGTCGAGCCGTCCGCCTGGACACTGCGCGTCCCGGTCTGACGCACCGGTCTTGATGCGTCGGGCCGACGGGCAGCGCGCGACGGACCGGGCCGGACTGGCCGACGCACCCGGACGGGCCGACAGGCCGGGCCCGGTGGACGCGCCCGGTAGACCGTGCCCGATAGACCGTGCGCGATGCATGATCTTGATGCGTCCGGGGGGCTTGGGGCCGAAGGCGGAGTGGCAGACTGACTGCCATGACCATTCACGAGAACCTGCTCGGCGGACCGGAGCCGACCCTCCTGCCCGAGGACGAGCAGCCCTACAAGCAGATGGCCGAAGAGTCCGCCTCGCCCGCGCAGATCGCGGCGGCGTTCCCCACCTTCTCCCTGGCCTGGGCGCAGTTGGCGGACGAGTCTTTCGCGGCCGGCCGAGTGGTCGAGTCCTACGCCTACGCCCGCACCGGCTACCACCGCGGCCTCGACTCGCTGCGCCGGGCCGGCTGGAAGGGCCACGGGCCGGTCCCGTGGGAGCACCGCGGCAACCGCGGCTTCCTGCGCTGCCTGGCCGCCCTGGCCCGCGCCGCCGACTCCATCGGCGAGACCGACGAGGCGGCCCGCTGCTGGAAGTTCCTCCAGGACAGCAGCGCCGAGGCGTACACCGAGCTCAAGCAGTAGCGGCGGTAGCCGGTCCCCGATAGGACAGAGACCGCACGAAGGCCCCGGAACCTGATGGTTCCGGGGCCTTCGGCGCAATACGCGCAATACGCGCGAAGCTCCTGAAACGAGCGAATCAAGCCTTACTTGAGCTTGTTGCCCGCCGAGCGGAGCTGGTTGGCGGCCTCGACGACGCGGGCGGCCATGCCCGCCTCGGCGAGCTTGCCCCAGGTGCGCGGGTCGTAGGCGGACTTCTTGCCGACCTCGCCGTCGACCTTCAGCACACCGTCGTAGTTCCGGAACATGTGGTCCACGACCGGGCGCGTGAAGGCGTACTGGGTGTCCGTGTCCAGGTTCATCTTGACGACGCCGTTCTCCAGCGCGGTCTCGATCTCCTCGGCGGAGGAGCCGGAGCCGCCGTGGAAGACGAAGTCGAACGGGTCGGTCTTGCCGTACTGCTTGCCGATCGCGTCCTGCAGCTCGCGCAGCAACTCCGGCTTCAGGACGACGTTGCCCGGCTTGTAGACGCCGTGGACGTTGCCGAAGGAGGCGGCCAGCAGGTAGCGGCCCTTCTCGCCCAGGCCCAGGGCCTCGGCGGTGCGCACCGCGTCGTTGACCGTCGTGTAGAGGGAGTCGTTGATCTCGTGGGAGACGCCGTCCTCCTCGCCACCGGTCGGGGTGATCTCGACCTCAAGGATGATCTTGGCGGCGCGGGCCTGGGCCAGCAGCTCCTCGGCGATGGCCAGGTTGTCGTTGAGGGTCTCGGCGGAGCCGTCCCACATGTGCGACTGGAACAGCGGGTTCTCGCCGCGGGCCACGCGCTCGGCGGAGACCGCCAGCAACGGGCGGACGTAGCCGTCCAGCTTGTCCTTGGGGCAGTGGTCGGTGTGCAGCGCGACGGTGACGTCGTACTTCTTGGCGATGATGTGCGCGTACTCGGCCAGGGCGACCGCACCGGTCACCATGTCCTTGTTGTACTGGCCGCCCAGGAACTCCGCCCCACCGGTGGAGATCTGGATGATGCCGTCGCTCTCGGCCTCGGCGAAGCCACGCAGGGCCGCGTTCAGGGTCTGCGAGGAGGTGACGTTGATCGCCGGGTAGGCGAACTTGCCTGCCTTGGCCCGGTCCAGCATCTCGTTGTAGACCTCGGGCGTTGCGATAGGCATTCGGATCCGCTCCTGTCGGTGGGCGTCTACGCGGGGGAAGGGCGCACGCCGGACGTCGTCGACCGGGCACCGGCGCCATTCTCGCACCCCGGCGCAAGGGGTTCATCCTGCCGGAGGGCAGGTCACGGGGTGAGCTGGGTCCTTGTGGCAGCAGGGGAGCACAGCGTACGGACACCCGTGCCCGATACTCTGCGCGGGTGACCCAGAATCTCGCGCTCAACCTGCTCGACGCCAAGGCGCTCATCGGCCAGGTCGGCACGGTGGGACTGCTCGCGATCATCTTCGCCGAGACGGGCCTGCTCATCGGCTTCTTCCTGCCCGGCGACTCGCTGCTGATCCTGGCGGGCGTGGCCGCGTCGGGAGCGGGCAAGGCGCTGCTCGGCACGCAGATGTCCGTCGGGACGCTGCTGATCGCCGCACCGTTGTGTGCGATCGCCGGTGCGCAGCTCGGCCACCTGCTCGGCGCGAAGCTCGGCACCCGGATGTTCGACCGGCCGAACTCACGGCTCTTCAAGCGCTCGCACGTGGACAAGGCCGAGGAGTACTTCAACCGCTTCGGCCCCGCCAAGGCGGTGGTGATGGCCCGCTTCATCCCGGTGGTGCGGACGTTCCTCAACCCGGTCGCCGGAACGCTGGAGATGCCCGCGCGGACGTTCTTCGTCTGGAACGCGCTCGGCGCCGTCGTGTGGACCGAGGTCATGCTGCTGATCGGCTACAAGTTCGGCGACTCGATGGCGCCGGTCATAGACAAGTACCTGGTTCCGGCGGTCCTGCTCATCGTGCTGCTCTCGCTGACGCCGATCCTGATCGAGGTGCTGAAGGGCCGTCGCGGGGGCGGCGGTGCGGCAGCAGGCGGCACTGCGGCGTCCGCGTCCGCGTCCGGTGAGGGCGCGGAGTCGGGGCGGGCCCCGGTCACGGCGGGGACGGGAAGCGGGACCGGCACCGGCACCGGAGGACGTCACCGCAAGCGGTGACGTCCCCTTCGTCGGAGTCTCGGCGCCTCAGAGGCCCAGGTCGGCGAGTTGGTAGGCGGCCAGGTAGGGCAGGCCGGCCTCGGCGATGGTCGGGGCGGCACCGCGCTCGACGATCACGGCGACGGCCACGACCTCGCCGCCCGCCTCGCGGACGGCCTCGACGGCGGTCAGCGGCGAGCCGCCGGTGGTGGAGGTGTCCTCGACGACCAGGACCCGGCGGCCCTTGACCTCGGTGCCCTCGATCCGGCGCTGCATGCCGTGCGCCTTCTGCGCCTTGCGGACCACGAAGGCGTCCAGGCGCTCACCGCGCGCGGCGGAGGCGTGCAGCATCGAGGTGGCGACCGGGTCGGCGCCGAGCGTGAGCCCGCCGACCGCGTCGAAGTCGAGGTCCTTGGTCAGGTCCAGCATGACCTGGCCCACGAGCGGTGCGGCGGTGCCGTCCAGCGTGATGCGGCGAAGGTCGATGTAGTAGTCGGACTCCAGCCCGGAGGACAGGGTCACCTTGCCGTGGACAACGGCCTTGTTCTTGATCTCTTCGAGAAGCGCGTCACGCGAGGTACTCATGAGACTTCAGCTTAGGCCCTGTCTGAGCCCGGTCCGGCGAAGGAGTGCCGCTCAGCCGCGCTGCCAGCTCCAGGTGGTGGTCACTTCGAGCGGCTCGATCGGGGTGACCAGGTGCGGCGCGGTGTTGAGGCCGTTCGGCGGGCCGGACTGCGGTTCGACGCAGACGGCGTCGTCCTGCTGGTCGAAGACGACCAGCCAGGTGCAGTCGCTGGTGACCGTCAGCGTCAGCTCGTCGGCCCAGCGCAGCGTGGCGAGGACGCCGTCCGGCAGGGCGAAGCAGTCGTCCCACGGGCCCGGGAGCGGGTCGATCCGCCGCCCGGTCGGGAGGTGGTCGGAGCCGCGCTCCTCCTGCCAGGCCGGGGTGAAGTCGAGGACGGCGGTCGGTCCGTCCGCCCGCAGCTGCTTGCGGAACCAGGGGTGCCACCCGGCCTGCGCCGGGAACGAGTCCTGCAGCGCCTCGACGGCGAGAGTGATGCGCAGCTGCTCCGGGGTCAGCTCGAACAGCTGGGTGACCCGGCCCGGGTAGGGCCAGGGGTCGGTGAGGTCACAGACGAAGGCCGCCGTCACGGTGCCCTCCGGGACCTCCCTGCCGGAGAACTCCGTGCCGTCCGCACCGGTGACGACGGGCGCGGCGGCGCGCCAGGCGCGGCGGACCACCGTGCCGTGGGCGGCGTGCGGAGGCAGGTCGAGCGGAAGCTGGTGACGGATCGGGCCGTTGTTGAAGCGTCCCCGGTCCACCCGGCCCGCCCACGGGGCCATCGGGAACGAACCGTGGCCGAAGACGTCCCGCACGTCCCCCTCCGCTGCCGCGCGTGCTGCCGATTCCGGTGCGGTGCGGAGCAGTTCGACGTCGCCGAGCCGCAGGCTGCCCACCCGGCAGCCGTCGCCGGGCAGCACGGTCACGGCGACGTCGCCCGCGGCGAGCAGGACGGGGGCGGGGTGGTGCACGGGTGGTTCCCTTCGGATCGGTGCGGTGAGCGGTCGCCGTCGAAGCGGTGAGCGGTCGCCGTGGGAGAGTGGGCGGTCGCCGTGGGAGAGTGGGCGGTCGCCGTGGAGAGTGGGCGGTCGCCGTCGAAGGTGAGCGGTCGCCGTCGAAGCGGCAGTCGGTCAGCGCGAGTGGCGGCGGAGGGCGCGGACCAGGATGACCGCGCCGCCGAGCAGGGCGACGCCGCCGACCAACCACGTTGCGCGCGGGCGCTCCAGCTCGGCGACCGGGGGCTCGCCCATCCGCCGCTCGGTCGTGCCCCAGCGCGCCGACGCGCGGGAGCGGGCGCTGCGGGGCGGCAGGACCGGGGCGTACCGACCGCGCGGCGGCGCGTGGTCGACCTCCTCGGCGGAGCGGCCGACCATGCTGCGCCGCGCCGACTCGACCGTGGCGGGCTCGCCGAGTTCACCGAGATCGCTCAGATCGCTGAGGTCCCCGAGCTCGCTCAGGTCGTTCAACTCGCCGAAGCCCTGGACCAGGAAGAGCTCGGCGTCGTCGTCGAAACCTTCCTCCAGCGGGTCGGACGCTTCTGCAGCGCCGGCTTCGTCCAACTCGTCGGCCTCCACCGCCAAGTCCTCCATCTGCTCCGCACGGGTGGCCAGCTCCGCGCAGAATCGGTCCAGCAGACGGCGACCCGCCGTCGCCAACGCCGAGGACGAGAACTCCTCGATCCGGCCCTTGCCCTGAAGCATCGTCAGGAAGGCCGCCCGGGTCGTGGCCGCGTCCTCCGCCACCGGCTCCAGCCGAACCCGGACCGTACCGGTGATGCTGCCGCTGCCGACCGACTGCTCGCCGTCGACCTCGAAGCCGAGACTGCCGTCGGCGTCGCCCTCGTCGGCGTCGTCGAGACGTCGCAGTCGGGCGCGGTACGTGATGGAGGAGCCGCCGACGCGCAGCTTGAGCCGTCCCGCCAGCAACGGCGTCCCCGACGCACGCGCCGCGTCGGACCCGTCGCCCTGGGCGGGCACCTCGGGCACGGCCGTGTCGGTGGCGGTCTGGTCCGGGGTGAATCCCGGCAGACAGACCGCGAGCAGCTCGGGTCGGTCCAGGGACCGCTGGAGGGTCCGCGGCGACAGTGGTACCAGAACCTCATGCTCCATGCCTGGTGAGCCTACCCACCCGTCGCGCCGGAAGCGCCGGTTCAGCGCGGATCGAGCAGCGTGGTGACCCGGTCGGCGTGCCCGCGCGGCTCGGTGAGGAGGTGGAGGGCGGGCAGTCCCAGCGGTCCCGGCAGTCCGTGGGACGGCCCGTTCGGCAGGGTGAGGGTCTGTCCGCCCTGCGCCGGGGCGGCCGAGGCGAGGACGAAACTCCAGGTGGGCGTGGTGACCGGACCGCAGCCGCCACGGCCGTCGGCGTCGTAGGCGAGGACGGAGAGGCCGACCGAGCGGATGGTGTCGGTCACCGACCAGAGACGGCTGCCCGCGTGCACCACCAGCCGTCCGCCGGGGGCCAGCATCCGGCGGACCAGGCCGTAGAACTCACTGGTGTAGAGCTTGTCGGCGTCGTCGAGCCGGGGGCCGGGCAGGTCGGCGACGATCACGTCGTAGGGGTGTTCCTGGAGCGGCGCGGTGCGCAGCCAGCCGAAGGCGTCCGCGGTGACGGTGTCCAAGCGGGGGTCGTCCAGGACGTGGCGGTTGAGGGCGGAGAGCACCGGATCGGTCCGGGCCAGCTGGAGCAGGTCGGGGTCCTGCTCGACCAGGGTCACCTTGCGGACGCCGGGGGTGTCGAGCACCTGACGGGCCGCCAGGCCGTCACCGCCGCCGAGGACGAGCACCCGGGCGTGCGGGCCGACCAGCGCGGGGCCGATCAGCGCCGCATGGTAGGCGGCCTGATCCCGGCCGCAGACGGCGAGCCGGGAGTCGAGGTAGACGCGGACGGAGGTCAGTGCGGCAGCGTCCACCAGCTGTCCCGGACCGATGTGCGCCCCGTCGAGTACGACGCCCGGCTGTCGGGCCGCCGCACCGCCGGACGCGGCCGGTCCGACCGGCCCGCCCGCTGGCCCCAGCCCCCCGGTGACCACGATCTGCTGGTAACGGCTCTGCTCGCTGACCCGTACCGGGCCGCCGTAGAGCCGCCGTTGGGCCGCCCGCTCGAAGGCGCTGCTGCCCGCCCACGCCAGCAGCAGGATCACGACCACCGCGCCGCTGAGCAGCCAGAGCAGCAGCCGGGCCCGGGGCGCGGGCTCCTTGCGGAAGATGCAGAGCGCGATCAGGCCGCCCGCAGCGGTGTTGACCACCCCGGTCACCAGTGCGCCGGTGAGCTGGCCGAGGGTCGGCAGCAACAGAAAGGGGAAGGCCAACCCGCCGATCAGCGCGCCCACGTAGTCGGCCGCGAACAGGTCGGCGACGGCCCGCCCGGCCTCCTGGCGCCGGACCCGCTGAATCAGCGTCATCAGCAGTGGGATCTCCGCGCCGATCAGCAGCCCGATCAGCGAGGCGACCGCGACCAACGCGACCTGGTAGTGGCCGAACCAGACGAAGCAGCCGTAGAGCGCCAGCACCGACAGACCGCCGATCAGCGCCAACGCGCTCTCGACCATGGCGAACGCGGACGCCGGGCGCCGGGTGAATCGCTTCGCCAGCAGTGACCCGGCGCCCATCGCGCAGACCATCACCGAGAGCACGACGGACGCCTGGGTGACGGAGTCGCCCAACAGGTAGCTGCCGAGGGCGACCAGGTCCAGCTCGTAGACCAACCCGCATGCGGCGCAGACGAAAGCTGCGAGCAGCACCAGCAGCCGGGTGGCGCGGGGAGAAGGGTTGATCACGCAGAAACGCTAGGCGACGAGGGCGGACAACCTCGTCGCCCACGGGAGTGGCGGCGCATCGTGTCGCCTTGACATGTCGCACGCCCGTTCGTGCAACTTGCCCGCCCTGGCGCGGCCTTCGAGCAGGCCGCCAGCACTTCCGTCCACTTCCTACAGCCGTATTTGATGGATTGTCAGCCGAATGCGCGCAATGTTGACCGCGTACACACCAATTGACCCTCCTGCGGATATGCATGCCAGGTGCGCCACAGGATGCCGCTCTCGTCACCGCCGGCCAGCAATGCGGTGAACGCATTCGGATCACCGGGGAACACCCCGGCAAGGCCGTGCGGATGGTTCTCCACCAGGGCGAGCAACTCCTGTGCCCGGCCCGCGAACTCGTGTGAGGAGAGGGTTTCGACCCGGGCCGCGAATTCGTACTCCCAGCCCCGGACCCGCTCGGCCACCCGGGCGGGCAGCGGGGTGCGACGGCCCGGCATACAGGCCACCGTCTCCACGCACTCCTCCTCTCCCGCACCCAGGATGACCTGGTGCGATGCGCCGAGCAGGCGGAGTTGGATGCTGTTCGGGCCGAGGTCCAGGTCCAGTACGGCAAGTGCCGGAAGCAGGCTGCTGCCCAGGCACCAGGCCAGGTCACCAGCACGGGTGTCGGTGTAGTGGGTGTGGAGGGTGGTGAGCATTCTCGGCTCCGCGTACTCGGGTCCTTCGATGACGCCGGGACAACCCTTACGGTCTGTGGGAACGATGCTGCCGCGACGGAGGGACATTCGGGGGACTCAGGAAGCAGGGAAGCACGAATACTCCGTGTCCGTAGGGGATTTACCCATTTTCGCCGCGCCCCCATCACCGCGCCGTAGATTCTCACCGATGACCGGTCCGCGCCCGTGACGTGCCACGATCCGAGGAGGAGTTCCGGACATGTGCGTGCCGCTCATTCCCACGGCATATACATCCATATCTACGCCTGCCGTCTTCACCCTTCCGTGTGCCACCCGAACGGGGCGCTCCGCCGTCATTAGCCCGCTCGGCATTCACCCGTTCGCATGAGTGCTGCGCATCGCCTGCGCCCGCCGCGTCGCAGCCGGCATCGCGGTCGGCGTCGCGGAGGCGGTCAACTTCGGGCCCGTCGCAGCGGTCGGTGCGCGCCGCGCAGCGGCAGCGCGACCGGTCCGGGGCCCTTGACGTTGCGCATGACCGGCGCGGTCTCCACCTGACGGACCGCCGGCAACGCGGCGATCCGGGTGGTCAGGTAGGTGTAGAAGCCCTGCACGTCCGAAGTCAGCACCACCGCGTGCAGGTTGGTCGGCCCGGTGGTCGCGCAGGCGTAGGCGACCTCGGGGTGCTCAGCCAACGCGGCACCGGTGGCGTCCAGTTCGGCGGGGGCGACAGAGAGCCAGAGCAGCGTGGCGTTGCGGATACCGAAGATCCGCCAGTCCATGTCGAGGTCGAAGTAGAGCACGTCGGCCGCCTCCAGCTCCGCCATCCGACGGCGCACCGTGCTCGCCGACCAGCCTGTGGCGGCGGCGAGTTCGGTCAGTCCGGCCCGGCCGTCCACGGCCAGGACCTCGAAGAGCCGCCGGTCGGCGTCGTCGACGCCCACCGAGCCGGGACCGACCGCGAGGCCGACTGCCGGGTCGGCAGCGGCACCGACCGCCGGGCCTCCCGCCGGGCCGACGGGCGACGGCAAGCCGCCCGGACGCAGCGTCGCGACCTGCTCCGGACTGAGCGCACCGGACTTGAGCGCGATGCTGTGCGCGCCGCCGAAGTACGTGTGCATCACGCAGTGCGCGCTCACCCCGACCACGCTCGGCGTGCGGGGCAGCCGTTGCAGCAGCAGGCTGTCCTGTTGTGCGTCCGGATGGGCCCGCGTGGTGCAGTTGATCTCCGCACCGCCCGAACCGAGGCTGACCCACGTGGTGTCCTCCCGCCTGGCCAGCGCGTCCGCCACGGCGGGCGCCGCGCCCGGGATGCACTGCACCCGCACGTGCCAGCGGACCTCGCCGAGCGCGGTGGCCTCGCTCAGGCCGAGCACGCGGACGCTGCCCCGGTCGCGCAGGCGCGCGTAGCGGCGGGCGACGGTCTGGTCCGAGACGCCGAGCACTTCGGCGATCCGGCTGAACGGGGCACGGGCGTCGAGCTGCAGCGCCTGGGCCAGCTGCCGGTCCAGCCTGTCGTAGCCGTCCTCGGCCGCTCGGGCGGCAGCGCGTGCAGTGATGTCGGTTTCCATGCCACCAGCCTACGGCGGTGTCGGAATCTGCCAGTAAAGCCGAATCGACGTGGAGGACGGGCAGCAGGACGCCGACACTGGAACAGGCGACACCGCCCGATCCCATCCTTTCGTCCGTCCTGGAGCCCTCCATGCGTAAGTGGATACCCCTGGCTGCCGTCTGCCTCGGCGCGTTCATGCTGCTGGTCGACGTCAGCATCGTGAACGTCGCCCTGCCGAAGATGGCGGCCGACCTGAACTCCTCGTTCACCTCGCTGCAGTGGGTCGTCGACATCTACGCGCTGACGCTGGCCGCGCTGCTGATGGCGCTCGGCTCGCTCGGCGACCGCCTCGGCCACCGCCGCCTCTACCTCACCGGCCTGGTCGTCTTCGCCGCCGCCTCGCTCGCCTGCGGGCTGGCCCCCAACGCGGCCATGCTGATCACCGCGCGTGCGGTGCAGGGCATCGGCGGCGCGGCCATGATGACCTCGACCACGGCGCTGCTCGCCTCCGCCTATCAGGGCCGGGACCGCGGCACCGCGTTCGGCGTCTGGGGCGCGGTCAACGGCGCGGCTGCGGCCGTCGGTCCGGTCCTGGGCGGGCTGCTGACCGACCAGTTCGGCTGGCGGGCGATCTTCTTCGTCAACGTCCCGGTCGCCGTCGTGGCCGTCGCGATGACCGTCGGCTTCCTCAAGGGCGGAACCGGCGCGTCCCGCGGCCGGGTGGACGTGGCCGGGGCCGCGAGCTTCACCCTCTTCGCGGCGGCGCTGACCTACGGCCTGATCGAGAGCGGTGACAAGGGCTGGGGCAGCTTCACCGCGCTCGGCTCGATCGGCGTCGGCGTGCTCGCGCTGATCGCGTTCGCCGTGATCCAGCTGCGCGGAGCGAACCCGCTGCTCGACCTGTCGCTGCTGCGCAACCGCACCTTCCTCGGCCTGATGCTCGCCGGGCTGCTGCTCACGGCCGCCGCGTTCGCCGAACTGACCTACACCTCCCTCTGGTTGCAGGAGGCGCTGGGGCTGAGCCCGCTCTCGGCGGGTCTGGCGGTGTCGCCCATGGCGCTGTCCGCCTTCGTGGTCGCCCTGGTCAGCGGCAAGGCGCTTCACAAGGTCACCCCGCAACTGCCCATCGGCGTCGGCCTGCTGCTGATCGGCGGCGGAACGATGATGCTGGCCGCGGTCACCGCGTCCTCCGGTTGGACCGCGCTGCTTCCCGGGCTGCTGGTCACGGGTGTCGGCGTCGGCCTCTCCACGCCGATGTTGATGTCGACGGCCCTGGCCGCCGTCCCGCCCGCCCGCGCGGGCATGGCCAGCGGCGCGCTCAGCACGGCCCGGCAGCTGGGCTACGCGCTCGGCATCGCCGTGCTGGGCACGATCTTCCAGCGCCACTTCCACGGGACGTCGCTGCGTGCGTCGTTCGCCTCCGGCCTGGACCTGGTCTACCTCACCGCGGGCGCGACCGGCCTGGTCGCCGGCGTCCTGGTCCTCGCCCTGGTCCGCCGCCACGCCGCTCCCGGTGCAGGCCACCCGGCCAGCCCGGTCGCGTCGTCCGACGCCGACGTCCCCGGCGCCCCCGGCGCACGTACGCAGGACCTGGTCCGGGACTGACGGACCGACAGATCACCTGTACTGCAGGCGGAGGGCCCGGTCGGAAGCGGCCGGGCCCAGCCATGTCCGGACGCTCAGGCGCGCAGGCGCTGCAGGCGGCTGACGGCATCCTCCAGGACGGCGTCCTGCTTGCAGAAGGTGAAGCGGACCTGGCTGCGGCCCGCCTCCTTGTCGTCGTAGAAGACCGAGTTGGGGATCGCGACGACGCCGCAACGCTCCGGCAGGGCGCGGCAGAAGGCGTAGGCGTCCTTCTCGGCGAACGGGGCGATGTCGGTGGTGATGAAGTACGTGCCCTGCGGCTCGTAGACCTCGAACCCGGCCGCGCGCAGGCCCGCGTCCAGCAGGTCGCGCTTGCGCTCGAGGTCGGCGCGGAAGCCGTCGAAGTACGCGTCGGGCAGGCGCAGCGCCTCGGCGACTGCGTACTGGAACGGGCCTGCGGAGACGTAGGTCAGATACTGCTTGGCTGTGCGCACCGCCGCGACCAACTCCGGTGTGGCGGTGACCCAGCCGACCTTCCAGCCGGTGAAGGAGAAGGTCTTCCCGGCCGAGGAGATGGAGACCGTGCGCTCGCGCATGCCCGGCAGGGCGGCGATCGGCCGGTGGACGGCCGCGCCGAAGACGAGGTGCTCGTAGACCTCGTCGGTGACCACCAGCAGGTCGTGCTCGACGGCGAGCGCCGCGATCGCGGACAGCTCCTCCGGGGCGAGCACGGTGCCGGTCGGGTTGTGCGGGGTGTTGAGCAGCAGCAGGTGGGTGCGCGGGGTGATCAGGGCGCGCAGCTCGTCCAGGTCCGGGCGGAAATCGGGCGCGCGCAGGGTGAGCGGGACCCGCGTCGCACCGGCCATGGCGATGCAGGCGGCGTAGGAGTCGTAGAACGGTTCAAAGGCGATGACCTCGTCGCCCGGCTCCAGCAGGGCCAGCAGCGAGGCCGCGATCGCCTCCGTGGCACCGGCGGTGACCAGGACCTCCGTGTCCGGGTCGTAGCCGAGACCGTAGAACCGCTGCTGGTGCTCGGCGATCGCCTGCCGCAGCTCGGGGACGCCGGGCCCGGGCGGGTACTGGTTGCCCCGGCCCTCCCGCAGCGCCCGGACCGCCGCCTCGCGGACCTCCTCCGGACCGTCGGTGTCCGGGAAGCCCTGCCCGAGGTTGATCGAGCCGGTCGCGGTGGCCAGCGCCGACATCTCGGCGAAGATCGTCGTCCCCATGCCCGCCAGACGGCGGTTCAACAGCGGCCTGTTGCTCATGAGCGCAGCATAGGGCCTGCCCGGGCCCTCGGCGGAAGGTCCGAGTCGGAGTCGGTCCGACGGCCGAGGTCGTGGCGGACATCGACGCGTAGCGTCCGAAGCAACGGAACTACGGGGCTACGGAGCTACGGGGCTACAGGGCTGCGGGCCTACGACGAAGGAGCGCGGAGATGCTGGCGAGCGTGGTGCGGGAGTACGGCGGACCGGAGCAGCTGCGGCTGGAGGACGTGCCGGATCCCGTCCCGGGGCCGGGCGAGCTGCTGGTGCGGGTCGAGGCGGCCGGGGTGCAGTTCGTGGAGACGCAGGTGCGGGCGGGCCGGATGGCCGGGACGCCGCTCGCGCCGCCCTCGCTGCCGTGGGTACCGGGAAGCGAGGTCGCGGGCACCGTGGTGGCCACCGGCGAGGGCGTCGATCCGTCCCTGGTCGGCGCGCGGGTCACCGGACGGACCGGGCAGGGCGGCGGCTACGCCGAGTCGGCGCTGCTGCGCGAGCACGACGCGCATCCGATCCCGGAACGGCTGGGCGCGGCCGAAGCCGTCTCCCTGCTCGGCACCGGGCGGACCGCGGTCGGCCTGACCGAACTGGCCGCGGTCGGCCCGGACGACGTGGTGCTGGTGGAGTCGGCCGCGAGCGCCGTCGGCACGCTGCTGGTGCAGCTGGCCCGGCAGGCCGGCGTCCGCCGGGTGGTCGGACTGGCCCGGGGCGAGCGGAAGTTGGCGCTGGCCAAGGAGTTCGGCGCGGACACCGTCCTGGACTACGCTGAGCCCGGCTGGTCGGCGGCGCTCAGCGACGCCGGGGTCAGCGTGGTCTTCGACGGCGTCGGGGGCACGATCGGCCGGGAGGCGTTCGAACTGCTGCGGCCCGGTGGCCGGTTCATCGCGTTCGGGTTCAGCAGCGGTGCGGGGACGACGATCGCGCCCGGCGAGGCCGAGCAGAGCGGCGTCACCACCCTCGACTACTTCGGGCCGCCGACGGGTGCACGCAGCCCTGAGGTCCAGCACCGCCAGACCCGCGACCTGCTCACCGCCGTGGCGGCGGGACGCGTCCGGCCGCTGGTCGGTCAGACCTTCCCGCTGCGGGACGCGGCGGCCGCCCACGCGGCGATCGAACGCCGGGAGACCGTGGGCAAGACCGTGCTGCTGCCCTGAACGGAACGGCGACGGCCGGTGGGTTCAACGCACCGGCCGTCGCCGTGAATCACTGCTCAACTGTCAGCCTGTCAGCTGGTCAGCTCGCGGTCGTCGTGACCTGACCGGCCGAGCTGCCCGCCAGCCAGTCGCTCCAGCTGAGGTTGAACGCCGCGTAGCCGTTGTCACCGGCCGCCTTGCCGCGCGGGGAGCCGGAGATGGTGACCGGGTCGCCCACCTCGACGTAGTTGTAGTACCACTCCGCGTCGCTCAGCGACAGGTGGACGCAGCCGTGCGAGCCGTAGCTGTGGCCCGGGTACGGGTCGCCCGTGGAGTAGTGGACGTAGGTGCCGGAGAACGTCAGGTGGACGTCCCAGGGCAGCGTCAGGTCGTAGTAGTTCGGGTTGCTCTTGTCGCAGGTGATGCCGACGCTGCAGGAGGTCATCCGGACCTCGGGCTGCTTGTCGATCACGGCCATGGTGCCGTCCCAGGACGGGAAGTCCGGGCTGCCCGCGTCGATCGGCATGGTCTTGACCAGCTGGCCGTTGCGGTAGACCTTCATCGAGTGGCCGGGGACGCTGACCTGCGTCTCGGTGTCCGCCCCGATGGTGAAGCTGTGGTGGTAGTTGTGGGTGCCCCAACGACCGTTGCCGTCACCGACGTTGTCGAGGTCGGCGTTGATCGAGACGTGGGTGCCCGACGGCCAGTAGCTCTGCGGCCGGAAGTCCACGCGGGTGTCGCTGTACCAGTGCCAGGCGCCGACGATCGGCGTCGACGAGGTCACCTTCAGCGCCTGCTCGACGGCCTTGCGGGCGGAGCTGGCGACCGGGTTGGAGAAGACCACGGATATGGGCATCGCCACGCCGACCTGGGCCCCGTCGACCGGGGATATGGAGTCCAGCTCGAGCGGCGGCCCGGCCGGGTGCGTCGGCGACGGGCTGGTAGTCGGCTTGGCCGGCTTGCTCGCACTCGCACTCGCGCCGGCCACCGGCGAGGTTGACGTCCCCTTGGACGCCGCAGCGGAGGCGTTGCCCCCGCAGCCACTCGCTCCGGCCAGCACGGCGCCGGCCAACAGCGCCATACCAATGGTGTTCTTGATCCGCCCCACGCGTCCCACGCCACCTGCTCCGCTCACGCCACATCGTCACCGGACGTCCCGACACGTCCTCAGACTTCGAACCCTACGCAAGCGGTTGCAGGCAGCATGTAAAGCAAAGGTCAAGATTAGGACTCGGTGCTGTTTCCATCGTTGTCGCCGGGCTTCTCGCCATCGGCGGCACCGTCCCCGTCGACCTCCTTGACCAGGCCGAGGCGCTCGCTGATCCACTGGTTGAAGGTGACCGAGGCCTGGACCCAGTTGACGACCATGGCCGCGAAGTAGTTGATGTTCACGCCCATGCCGACGATCATCTGCGCCTCGCCGACCACGCGGAGCACACCGTCGTCCTGGGTGGCCGTGTAGACCTTGGGCCACAGCGTCTCGCGGTTCCACTCGTCCAGCGCCTCGAGCAGCTCCGGCTTGGCGCCGAGGTCGTGGGCGTGGTTGTAGAAGGCGCGGACCGCGAAGAGCTCCTTCTGCTCGCCGCGGAACATGAAGTAGACCTGGAACTCCTCCCAGGGCGCGACGACGTCGCCCTCGGCGTCCACACCGTGCTTGAGCTCCATCTGGTCCAGCAGCTGCTTGACCAGTTCGGCGTCCGGAATGACGACCGGCGGCGGCCCCTGCTGCGGCTGGGGCTGCGGGTTCGGCCCGCCGAAGTTGGGAATGGCGGACGGGTCGATGCTCACGAGAGAGGTTCCCTTCGGGTTACGGCTTGCCGGTCTTCATCCTGCCTCACCCGGGGGTGCAGCGCCCAGTGTCGTCGCCCCCTCGGAAGGGGGTCTTACCGTGCCGCGCATTGCCACAGCACAAGAGTGCTCCACCGCTGCTTCCAGGTGCTCCACACAGGGCGAGGGCCCGCACACGGGACGTGTGCGGACCCTGGCTCGGTTACCGGTCGGACGGTCCGACGGTCAGGCCTCCTTGCGGGCGACCGTCAGCTCGTCCGCGCCCTCGTCGGCGTCGACCAGGACGGTGTCGCCGTCCCGGACGTCGCCCGCGAGGATCGCGCGGGCCAGCTTGTCGCCGATCGCCGACTGGACCAGGCGGCGCAGCGGGCGGGCGCCGTACGCCGGGTCGTAGCCGGTGATCGCCAGCCAGTCGCGGGCCGCGGCGGAGACGTCCAGCGTGAGCCGGCGCTCCTCCAGACGACGGCTGAGCGCCTGGACCTGAAGGTCGACGATCCGAGTCAACTCCTCGGCCCCGAGCGGGTCGAAGACCACGATGTCGTCGAGCCGGTTGAGGAACTCCGGCTTGAACGCGGTCCGCACCGTCTCCAGCACCCGGTCCTTCTTGACCGCGTCGTCCAGGGACGGGTCGACCAGGTACTGCGAGCCGAGGTTGGAGGTCAGGATCAGGATGGTGTTGCGGAAGTCCACCGTCCGCCCCTGACCGTCCGTCAGACGGCCGTCGTCCAGCACCTGGAGGAGGATGTCGAAGATCTCGGGGTGGGCCTTCTCCACCTCGTCCAGCAGCACCACCGCGTACGGACGGCGGCGGACCGCCTCGGTGAGCTGGCCGCCCTCCTCGTAGCCGACGTAGCCGGGAGGGGCGCCGACCAGCCGGGCGACGCTGTGCTTCTCGCTGTACTCGCTCATGTCGATGCGGACCATGGCCCGCTCGTCGTCGAAGAGGAAGTCGGCGAGCGCCTTGGCCAGTTCGGTCTTGCCGACGCCGGTCGGGCCGAGGAAGAGGAACGAGCCGGTCGGCCGGTCCGGGTCGGCGACGCCGGAGCGGGAGCGCCGGACCGCGTCGGAGACGGCCCGGACGGCGGCGGACTGACCGACCAGGCGGCGGCCGAGCTCCTCCTCCATCCGCAGCAGCTTCGTCGTCTCGCCCTCCAGCAGCCGTCCGGCCGGAATGCCCGTCCAGGACGCCACGACGTCGGCGACGTCGTCCTGGCCGACCTCCTCCTTGACCATGGACGAGGTGGTGGACTCGGTGCGCGCCGCGTCCTGCGCCTCGGCCAGCTCCTGCTCGGCTGCGGGGATGTCCGCGTACATCAGCCGGGAGGCGGTCGTGAAGTCGCCGTCGCGCTGGGCGCGTTCTGCCTGGCCGCGCAGGCCGTCGAGGCGCTCCTTCAGCTCGCCGACCTTGTTGAGGCTGCCCTTCTCCTGTTGCCAGCGGGCGGTCAGCGCGCCCAACTGCTCCTGCTTGTCCGCGAGATCACGGCGCAGTCGCTCCAACCGCGCGACGGAGGCGGCGTCGGACTCCTTGGAGAGCGCCATCTCCTCCATCCGCAACCGGTCGACGGCGCGCTGGAGTTCGTCGATCTCGACCGGGGACGAGTCGATCTCCATCCGCAGCCGGGACGCGGCCTCGTCGACGAGGTCGATGGCCTTGTCCGGCAGGAACCGGGAGGTGATGTAGCGGTTGGACAGCGACGCGGCGGCGACCAGGGCCGCGTCCGCGATCTGCACCTTGTGGTGCGCCTCGTAACGTCCCTTGAGCCCGCGGAGGATCGCGATGGTGTCCTCCACGCTCGGCTCGCCGACCAGCACCTGCTGGAACCGGCGCTCCAGCGCGGCGTCCTTCTCGATCCGCTCGCGGTACTCGTCCAGCGTGGTCGCGCCGACCATGCGCAGCTCGCCGCGGGCCAGCATCGGCTTGAGCATGTTGCCCGCGTCCATCGCGGAGTCGCCGCCCGCACCCGCGCCGACGAGCGTGTGCAGCTCGTCGATGAAGGTGATGACCTGGCCCTCGCTGGCCTTGATGTCGCTCAGGACGGCCTTGAGTCGCTCCTCGAACTCACCGCGGTACTTGGCACCGGCCACCATCGCGCCCAGGTCGAGCGCGACCAGGCGCTTGCCGCGCAGCGACTCGGGCACGTCGCCCGCGACGATGCGCTGGGCCAGCCCCTCGACGACGGCGGTCTTGCCGACGCCGGGCTCGCCGATCAGCACCGGGTTGTTCTTGGTCCGGCGGGACAGCACCTGGACCACGCGGCGGATCTCCTGGTCCCGGCCGATGACCGGGTCCAGCTTGCCGTCGCGGGCGGCCTGGGTGAGGTCGGTGCCGTACTTCTCCAGTGCCTTGTAGCTGCCCTCCGGGTCCGCGGAGGTGACCCTGGCGCTGCCGCGGACCTCCTTGAACGCGTCCAGCAGCGCCTTGGCGGTGGCGCCCTCGGCCTTGAGCGCGTCGGCGGCCGGGCCGCCCTCGGCGGCGAGGCCGACCATCAGGTGCTCGGTCGAGACGTACTGGTCGTCCAGCTCGGCGGCGCGGGCCGCGGCCTCGTTGAGCACCGCGACCGTCGGCCGACCGAGCTGCGGCGCGGCGACCGTCGACCCCTGGGCGCTGGGCAGCGCCTGCACGAGCCGCTCCGTCGCGGCGCGCAGCCGCACCGGGTCGGCCCCGACGGCCTCCAGCAGCGGGCGGGCGATCCCCTCGGGCTGCTCCAGCAGGGCCAGCAGGACGTGGACGGGCATCACGTCCGGGTTGCCCGCGCCCGACGCCTGCCGGATCGCCGCGGAGAGTGCCTCCTGGGCCTTGGTGGTGAGCTTGCTGGCGTCCACGTGTGTTCGGTCCTCCTCCGACCCGCGCCGATGTCTGCCGTATCCAGCATGACATAAGTTGAGTCTATTCCACTCAAGGTTATGGAAGGCAGTGCTGTCAGCCGAGGCCAGGGGTGTGAACCCCGCCCCTCAGTGGTGCTCTTCGGCGTCCAGGTGCTCGACGCAGACGGCGATGCTGAGCAGCAGCGGGACGTCCTCGCCGTCGGCGACGTCGATCGCGTAGTGGTCGCGGACGCTGAACCAGCTCTTGCTGACGACCGCGACCCGGCGGCCGTCCTGCTCCAGACGGAACTCGTGGTCGGTGAAGTTGCCGACGATCTCGATCTCGCCGCCGCCGACCGAGCCGTCCAGCTCGGCGAGGTACTTGTCGTGGAAGACGGTGAGCAGCTTCTTCTTCACCGTGGCGAGCTTTCCGCCGTGGTGCTGCTCGACGACCATCGCGTCGCGGACCGAGAGCATCTTCTTCTTGATCACGGCCACCACCTCGCCCGTGTGATGGTCCTTCAGCTCGAAGGTCTCGCGGACGCGGAGCGCCTTGCCGTCGACGAGGTAGGCCTTCTCGCCGTGCTCGGTGGTGATCCAGTGGTCGTCGCCGAAGCCGAAGATCCGCTCGCGCATCAGGAACTTCATGGTGCGTTTCCCCTCACTGGTCCTCAGATCGGCGTCCCGGTCGGAGTTCCGACCGGCGTCCGTGCCGACCGGACGTCAGCGCCCATGCTTCCATCCGTCCGCAAACGACGCGCCCAGCGTGAATCTGCGATCGCTATTCGCAGTAATAGACTGCACTGCGTCAGTGTGTTCAGTGCGTTCAGTGCGTTCGCATGGAGCCCTGGTGGCGTGGAGGAGGACAACCCGATGTCAGACAAGCCCGCACACCCCGCACGCCCTGCCGTCTGGCAACGCCCCGAACGCGGCGCCCGCGGCCCCGCGCCCGAGCGCAGCCGTCCCCAGATCACCGCCGCGGCCGTGGAGTTGGCCGACGCCGAGGGCCTCGCCGCCGTCTCGATGCGGGCCATCGCCCACCTCCTGGGCACCGGCCCGGCGTCGCTCTACCGCTACGTCGCGAGCCGCGACGACCTGCTCGACCTGATGGCCGACACGGTGGCTGGCGAGATCGACCTCTCCGCAGCGCCCACCGGCGACTGGATCGACGACCTCAGCGGACTCGCCGTCCAGTCCAAGGCCGTCTACCTGCGGCACCCCTGGATGCTCGACCTGGCCGCCCAGCGGGGCCAGGTCCTCGGCCCGCGCGCGATCGACTACCTGGACCACGCGCTGGCCGTGCTGGCCCCCGCCCCCGGCGACGGCCGCGCCAAGCTGGAAGCGATCGGCCTGGTCGGCGGCCTCGCCTCGCTCTTCGCCCGCCAGGAGCTCCTCGCCGCCTCCCCGGGCTCCGGCGCGGCCCCCGCACCGTCGGCGCAGGGCGCCTACCTGGCCTCCGTCGCAGCGGAGGGCCGCCACCCGCACCTGCTCGCCGTCCTGACGGCGGCCGGTCCGCCCCCGGTCGACAGCCCGGCCGAGCGCGACGCGCTCTTCCGCAAGATGCTGCGACGGGTGCTGCCGGGCCTGCTCAGCTGACCGGGCCCGTGCTCCGCGGCCGTCGGCATTCCGGGGTCGGTCGCGTTCCGGGGCCGGTCAGCCGGAGATCCGGCCGACCTGCTGCTTGATCAGCGCCTCCGCCGCCGCCTTGTCCGGCGTGGCAGGCGCGAAGGTGATGACGTAGACGAGCGTGCGGCCGACCCGGGCGGCCTCCTTGACCCACGCGTTGCCCTGGGAGTCCAGCGTCGGGTTGGACATGCCCATCCCGTTCACGGCGGGGTCCTGATAGCTGACCCCTGACGACGCTTCCTCCTTCCAGCTGCTGCTCAGCCCCAGGTACATGCTCTGAGCGCCGCTGTCCGTACTGAAGTCGACGAGCCAGACCTCGGCCTGGGAGCCGTCCGCGGTGAACCAACCGTGCCGGGCCGCGCCGGTGAAGCCACGGCGCTGCACGATCGGGGTCTCCTGCGCCTGGGCACTCGCCAGGTAGAAGCTGCCGATGAAGTCGCTCAGGCCGAACGCGCCGGTCTTGTTCTGGGTCCAGGGCCGGGCTCCGGAGGGGTAGGGGACCATGTCGCCCAGCAACGCCCGCGCGTCCGCAGTTCCCGCGGCCGAGCTGCCGCTCGAGGTGCCGGTCGCGTTCGCGCCCGGGGTAGACGTCGCCGCGGACGTTCCAGGTCCTCCGGACCCTCCAGACCCTCCGGACCCAAAGCTGATCACGGAGCACCCCGTCAACGAGCCCGCCAGGGCGAGCCCGGCAACGGCACGGAGAAGACGGCTGCAGTTCATGAGGCCCCCACGGACGAAGTCGGTCGATCAGCTCGATCAGGGGGTCACCATGGCCGACCGCGCGCGCCTGACCTCGGCATCCCCGTCCTTCACAACCTTTCGCAACGGAACCGAGAGCAGGCGGCGACAGTTCCGACACCTGCCCTCACCTGCCACGTCGCCCAACCCACCGTCCGGGGGTACGTTCAACCCCAACCCGGCTCGGAGCCGGAGCGGAAAGGACGGACCGCCCCATGCGCAGCCTCGACCTGCACCCCATCTTCCGCAACAACCGCGACATCGAACTGACTCTCCGTCAGTTTCTCTTCACCGCCGCGCAGTCCGGCGACCCCGTCGCCGAGATCATCCCGGGCAAAGGCTCCGGGCAACTCAAACGCCGCGTCCTGGCCTTCCTCGACCAGAAGCACATCCGCAAGCTCTACACCCGCCACGAGCCCGACCCGAAGAACCCGGGACGGATCCTCGTCCACTTCCGGGAGTGAGCGGTTGTTAGAGGCCGCCGCCGGCCGCACCAATCGAGGCCACCGCGCCCACCCGCATCCCGAAGGCCGTCGAAAAGCCCGTCCGACGCCGAAGCCATTCGACCAACCCACATGCGCCCGCCATCGCCTCATCAGACAGCAGGCCGACGCCTCGGCCGACTCCCCACGGGCACGACCGTCCGCAGCTGCCCGAACGCTCGCGCGAGAGTAGAACGCAAGATCCGCAAGCACGCACCGCATTTTGGGACTGGGGCCTCCAAGCTGAGGCTCGCCGACTTCCCCTGTTGCGTTTACTTCGTTTGTTGCGAATAATTCAGTTGGGCGACTGGAGGGAGTGCGAACCTGATGGCTACCACAGCACAGAGCCGGAAGCTGGAACCCGGTGTCATCAACACGCAGGACGCCGAGCGCGCGCTGCGCCGGGTCAACGAGTACCTCGCCTGCACCGAAGGCAGCGACGACGACATCCGAGTGCATCTTGAGGTCGGCGCACAGGACGAAGCCCTGGTGCTGCCGCGACCAGTCGCCGAGATGTTCGCCGCAATGCTGGCGGCGCTGGCGAGCGGCAAGGGCGTTCAGGTCCTGCCCGTGGACGCCGAGCTCACCACTCAGCGGGCTGCAGAGATGCTCAACGTCTCCCGGCCGTACCTCATCGGACTCCTGGAGGACGGCCAGATCCCCTACCGCCGGGTCGGACGACACCGCCGCATCCGTTTCGAGGACCTCATGAGCTACAAGCGCGTGGACGACCAACGCCGTCACGACGCAGCGAACGCCCTGGCCCAGCTCGGCCAGGAGCTGGGGCTGGACTGAGACCATGGCGTTCGTCGTTGTCTACGACTCGTGCGTGCTGTACCCAAACGTAGTACGTGACCTGCTGATTCGAGTGGCGCAAGCCGGGATGGTCCAAGCCAAGTGGACCGACTTGATCCTGGATGAGATGAGCCGGGCTCTTCACTTGCAGAGAGGAACCGCTCCCGACAGATTGGAGCGCCTTCGCCGTCTCATGAGCAACTCCATCCGTGACGTCCGAGTCATCGGATACGAACCGCTGGTGACAGCAGTCAAGTTGCCCGATCCCGACGATCGACACGTGCTCGCCGCAGCGATCAAGGCCAAGGCTCAAGTGATCCGTCACGAACAACGTGAAGGACTTCCCCGCGGGTGCCCTCGCCGAGTGGGACGTCGAGGTGCGGACGGCAGACTCATTCATCCTCGATCTGCTCGGCCTTGACGACCGGGTCGTCTACTCGTGCGTCAGCCAGATCGCGGAGTCCCGACGCAACCCTCCGGAAACCGTGGACGATGTGCTCGGCCACATGGAACGCTCCGGCCTTCGCTCCTCCGTTGCCGCACTGCGCTCCGGCCCCGGATCGGTCGCCCAGATGACCGACGAGACCGACAACTGACAGCCGGGGCCAGTTGCCCGGAATGCGTCCACAGCCCGATGCGGTTGGATGCAGGTATGGCATCACGTGCACGCGTTCGCGCCCCCGAGCTGGTCGGCAAGGGCGGCTGGCTCAACACCGGTGGGGAGGAGCTGTCGCTCCTCGACCTGCGAGGGAAGATCGTCGTACTCGACTTCTGGACCTTCTGCTGTATCAACTGCCTCCACGTCCTCGACGAGCTGCGGGAGTTGGAGGAGGCGCACCGGGACACCCTCGTCATCGTCGGGGTGCACTCGCCGAAGTTCGTGCACGAGGCCGAGCATCAGGCCGTCGTCGACGCCGTGGCGCGGTACGAGGTGGAGCACCCCGTGCTGGACGATCCCGAGCTGGCGACGTGGAAGCAGTACGCCGTGCGGGCGTGGCCGACGCTGGTGGTGATCGATCCCGAGGGGTACGTCGTCGCGCAGCACGCCGGGGAGGGGCACGCGCACGCCATCGGCGCGCTGGTCGCAGAGCTGGAGGCGGAGCACGAGGCGAAGGGGACGCTGCGGCGCGGGGACGGGCCGTACGTCGCGCCGGAGCCGGTGGCCGGGGCGTTGAAGTTCCCCGGGAAGGCCGTGCGGCTGCCCGGGGGCGGGTTCCTGGTGGCGGACTCCGGGCACCACTCGCTGGTCGAGTTCGCCGAGGACGGGGAGACCGTCGTCCGGCGGATCGGCAGCGGGGAGCGCGGCTTCACCGACGGGAAGGCGGAGGACGCGCGGTTCAGCGAGCCGCAGGGGCTCGCACTCGTCGAGGGCGCGGGCGCGGGCCGGCCCTATGACGTCGTGGTCGCGGACACCGTCAACCACGCGCTGCGCGGCGTGAACCTGGCGACCGGCGAGGTCAGCACGCTGGCCGGGACCGGGCGGCAGTGGTGGCAGAACTCCGCGACCAGCGGTCCCGCGCGCGAGGTGGATCTCTCCTCGCCGTGGGACGTCGCGTGGTTCGACGGCCGGGTGTGGATCGCGATGGCGGGCACGCACCAGCTGTGGAGCTACGACCCCGACACCGACACGGTCCAGGTCGAAGCCGGGACGACCAACGAGGGGCTGGTCGACGGCCCCGCCGCCGAGGCGTGGTTCGCGCAACCGTCCGGGCTGGCCGTGGCGGCGGACGGGCGCCGGCTCTGGGTCGCGGACTCGGAGACCTCCGCCGTGCGCTGGGTCGACGCGGGGACGCACGAGGTGCACACCGCCGTCGGCACCGGCCTGTTCGACTTCGGGCACCGGGACGGGGCCGCCGACCAGGCGCTGCTGCAGCACCCGCTCGGGGTGACCGTGCTGCCCGACGGCTCAGTCGCCGTCGCCGACACCTACAACCACGCGCTGCGCCGCTTCGACCCCCAGACAGGCCAGGTCAGCACGCTCGCGACCGACCTGCGGGAGCCGTCCGGCGCAACGGTCGCCGCGGACGGCGACCGGGCGGCTGAGATCGTGGTGATCGAGTCGGCCCGGCACCGGCTGACCCGGCTGCGGCTGCCCGAGGAGGCCGTGCGGGTCGAGGCCGCCGCGCACCGGACCCAGCGCCCGGCCACGGAGGTCGCGCCCGGCACACTCACGCTGGACGTCGTCTTCACGCCACCGACCGGCCAGAAACTGGACGAGACCTACGGCCCGGCCACCCGACTGCTCGTCAGTTCCACTCCCCCGGAGCTGATCAGCGCCGGTGCGGGCGCGGACACCGGGCTGCGCCGCGAGCTGACGCTCGACCCGGAGGTCACCGAGGGCGTGCTGCACGTCTCGGCGATGGCGGCGTCGTGCGACGCGGACCCGGCGATCGAGTTCCCGACCTGCCACGTGCACCAGCAGGACTGGGGCGTGCCGGTCAGGGTCACCGGAGCCGGGACGGCGCGCCTGGCGCTGGTGCTCGCCGGGATGGACGAGGACGAGTAGGACCAGACCCACACGCGAAGGGGCCGGGCAGTTGCCCGGCCCCTCACGCTCAGGACGGGCTCAGCTCTCCAGGAACGCCTGGAGCGCCGCCGCCAGCAGGTACGGGTCGTCCGCGCCGCAGAGCTCGCGGGCCGAGTGCATGGACAGCGCCGCGATGCCGCAGTCCACGGTCGAGATGCCCAGCCGCGCCGCCGTGATCGGGCCGATGGTGGTGCCGCACGCCACCGAGTTGTTGGAGACGAAGGTCTGCCACGGAACGCCCGCCTTCTCGCACGCGGCGGCGAACACCTGGCGGCCGATGGCGTTGGTGGCGTAGCGGTTGTTGACGTTCACCTTGAGGATCGGGCCCTTGTTGGGCATCGGGTGGTGGCCCGGCTCGTGGCGCTCGCTGTAGTTGGGGTGGACGGCGTGGCCCATGTCCGAGGAGAGGCAGACGGTCCCGGCCAGTGCTCGGGCGCGGTCCTCCACGGTGCCGCCACGGGAGAACACGATCCGCTCCAGCACGGTGCCCAGCAGCGGGCCCTGCGCGCCGGTGTCGGACTCGCTGCCGGTCTCCTCGTGGTCGAACGCGGCCAGCACCGGGATGTGGGTCAGCCCCTTGTCATCTCCCGAAACGGCCGCGGCCAGCGCGGCGGTACCGGCGTGGACGGAGAGCAGGTTGTCCAGCCGCGGTGCGGCCAGCAGCTCGCGGTCGCGGCCCAGGTAGGAGGGCGGCTGCACGTCGTGGACCATCAGGTCCCAGCCGACCACGTCGTCCGCCGCGACCTCGGCCGCCGCCGCGACGTAGCGGATCAGCGAGCCCTCGTCGACCTCGCCGAGGCCCCAGATCGGGGTGAGGTGCCGCTGCCGGTCCAGCGTCATCGAGTCGTTGACGCTGCGGTCGAGGTGGATCGCGAGCTGCGGGACGCGCAGCAGCGGCTCGTCGAGCTGGACCAGGACGACGCTGCCGTCGCGCAGCGCGAGGCGGCCGGAGAGGCCGAGGTCGCGGTCGAGCCAGGTGTTGAGCGGAACGCCGCCGTAGATCTCGACGGCGACCTGACGCCAGCCGTGGACGCCGGTGTCCGGGATCGGCTTGACGCGGAGGTTGGGCGAGTCGGTGTGCGCGCCGACGATCCGGAACGGGGTGTCCGGGGTCGCACCCTCCGGGACGTACCAGGCGACCAGCGCGCCGCCGCGGATCAGGTACCGGCCGCCGGACGCGTCGTCCCAGGCTGCGGACTCGTCGACCTGCCGGAACCCGGCCTTCTCCAACCGGGTCGCCGCGCTCGCCACCGCGTGGAAAGGGGAGGGACTGGACTGCAGGTAGGCGATGAGGTCGTCGGTGTGGCCTCGGTCGAAGCCATGGGCACCGACTGCTGCGGCGGGGGTCAAAGCTGCTCCAGAAGTGCTGGGTGCTGAGGGTTGGCGCGCTCGGGGTACGAGCAGGGCGGCGGCTCGTGGGGAGCCACCGGGCGACGTGACACGGTTTTCAGTCTCGACCTTTCGGTCTGTGGTCGAGCATAGGCCGGGAACGGGAAAGGCCCGGACCCCAAGGGTCCGGGCCTGCTCCGTGCTCGTTCCCGGCCTGTTCCGGCCGACCGCGAGGACGGTCGCGGTCAGCCGGTGATCAGCCGACGATCATTCGGTGATCAGTCGGCGAACGACCAGAGATCAACCGGCGATCAGAACGCCTCCTCCGGGAGGTCCATGATCGCGTTGTCGATGCCCTCGGCGATCTGCCGCTGGGTGTGGACGCCCGGCAGGACGTTGCGGGTGAAGAAGCGCGCAGCGGCGATCTTGCCCTGGTAGAACGGCACGTCCTTCTCGGAGGCGCCCGCCGCCAGCTTGGCCTGGGCCACCGAGGCCTGGCGCATGAGCAGCCAGCCGACGACCACGTCGCCGGAGGCGAGCAGCAGGCGGGAGGTGTTCTGGCCGACCTTGTACATGTTGCGGGTGTCCTGCTCGACCGAGCCGAGCTGGGCCAGCATGGTGCCGACGATGGCCTCCAGGTCGCCCGCCGCGGCGGCCAGCAGGTCCCGCTCGGCGGCCAGCTCCTCGCCGCCGATGCCGCCCGCGATCGACTTGACGATCTGCTCGGACAGCGCGGTCAGCGCCTGGCCCTGGTCCTTGACGATCTTCCGGAAGAAGAAGTCCTGGCCCTGGATGGCGGTGGTGCCCTCGTAGAGGGTGTCGATCTTGGCGTCCCGGATGTACTGCTCGATCGGGTACTCCTGCAGGTAGCCGGAGCCGCCGAAGGTCTGCAGCGACTGGGCCAGCTGCTCGTAGGACCGCTCCGAGCCGTAGCCCTTGACGATCGGCAGCAGCAGGTCGTTCAGGCGCTCGGCGGCGGAGGCGTCCTCGCCGCGGGCCTTGAGCAGCTGCACCTCGTCCTGGACCGACGCGGTGTAGAGGACCAGCGCGCGCATGCCCTCGGCGTAGGCCTTCTGGGTCAGCAGCGAGCGGCGCACGTCCGGGTGGTGCGTGATGGTGACGCGCGGCGCGGCCTTGTCCAGGAACTCGGCCAGGTCCGGGCCCTGCACGCGCTCCTTGGCGTACTCCAGCGCGTTCAGGTAGCCGGTGGAGAGGGTGGCGATGGCCTTGGTGCCGACCATCATCCGGGCGAACTCGATGATGCGGAACATCTGGCGGATGCCGTCGTGCCTGTCGCCCAGCAGCCAGCCCTTGGCCGGGTGCTTGGCGCCGAAGGTCATCTCGCAGGTGTTGGAAGCCTTCAGGCCCATCTTGTGCTCGACGTTGGTGGCGTAGGCGCCGTTGCGCTCACCCAGCTCGCCGGTCTCCCAGTCGAAGTCGTACTTCGGCACGATGAAGAGCGAGAGGCCCTTGGTGCCGGGGCCCGCGCCCTCGGGGCGGGCCAGCACCAGGTGGATGATGTTCTCGGACATGTCGTGCTCGCCCGAGGTGATGAAGCGCTTCACGCCCTCGATGTGCCAGCTGCCGTCGGCCTGCTGGACGGCCTTGGTGCGGCCGGCGCCGACGTCGGAGCCCGCGTCGGGCTCGGTCAGCACCATGGTGGCGCCCCAGCCCTTGTCGGCCATGAGCTTGGCGACCTTGTGCTGCTCCTCGGTGCCCTCCTCGAAGACGACGCCGGCGAACGCCGGGCCGGAGGAGTACATCCAGATGGCCGGGTTGGCGCCCAGCACCATCTCGGCGTAGGACCAGATCAGGGAGTTCGGGGTGGGCGTGCCGCCGATGGCCTCCGGGATGCCCAGACGCCACCACTCGGCGTCCATGTACGCCTGGTAGCTCTTCTTGAAGGTCTCGGGTATCGGCGCGGTGTTGGTCTCCGGGTCGAAGACCGGCGGGTTGCGGTCCGCGTCCGTGAAGGAGGCGGCCAGCTCGTTCTCGGCGAGACGGGAGATCTCGGCCAGGATCGACTTCGCCGTGTCGACATCCATGTCGGCGAACGGCCCGGTGCCGTAGACCTCGTCACGACCGAGCACCTCGAAGAGGTTGAACTCCAGGTCGCGGAGATTGGACTTGTAGTGACCCATAGTCGTGAACCCTCATACTCGATCGACGCGATCCACCGGGGAGATCCTGCAGGATCCAAGGGGGATCCGGCATCCACCAGCGCGATCTACCGACTACCAGCAAGTAGCCTCCATGATGCTACCCAAGGGTAACTTAGATCAACCCCCTTGAGCGGATCCGGAGCCGATCTCGGGCCGATATCGGGCGGGATCTGCGTCACACCCGGCGCCGAAGTCTCGCTAGCCTGGACCCGTGTACGGCTACGAGCAACCCCAGCAGGCGCCGAACCCCGGCTATCAGCAGCCCTACCCGGAGCCCACGCCGCCCTCGCTGGCGGATGCGATCCGGATGTTCACCGCGGGCGGGATGTCGGTCGAGGACTTCCAGTCGATCTTCATCACCTCCAAGGTCTACTGCCCGCGCGGCGAACGGCCCGGCTTCCTGGCCCTGCACAACACCCCGCAGCCGGTGATCCCGATGTTCAGCTCCCTCAAGGAGCTGCGGCGCTACGCCGGCAAGGACTCCAAGTACTTCACCGTGACCGGCGCGGAGGTCCTCGACCTGCTGCCGACGGGCTACGGCTTCGCGATGGACATGGAGGGGGAGCACCGGATGGTCTTCGATGCCAAGGCCGTCGAGCAGATGGTCGACTTCACCATGCGGCGGATGTACGGCTGAGGGCAGACCATCGACTGGGGCAGTAGGCCTCAGGACAACTGAACACCGGGGCGGGAATTAGTTGACGCTTCAACTTGCTTAGAGGTTCAACGTTCAACTACCTTGGACGTGTCGAGAGGCAAGAACGAGGAGGCTGCCATGCCCGCAGTGACCGTTGAGAACCCGTTGGTCCTGCCACGGGTGGGGACGCCGGACCCGGCGACGACGAACGCCCGCCCGGTCCTGACCGTGGTGACCGCACCGGAAGGCTTCGAGGGCGAGGGCTTCCCGGTCCGGCGCGCCTTCGCGAAGATCAACACCAAGTACCTGGACCCGTTCATCATGATGGACCAGATGGGCGAGGTGGAGTACGGCGCCGGCGAGCCGAAAGGCACCCCCTGGCACCCGCACCGCGGCTTCGAGACCGTCACCTACATGATCGACGGCGAGTTCGTGCACCAGGACTCCACCGGTGGTGGCGGCTACCTGAGCGGCGGCGACACCCAGTGGATGACGGCCGGCTCCGGCATCCTCCACATCGAGACCCCGCCCGAGTCGCTGGTGGCCAGCGGCGGCCTGTTCCACGGCCTCCAGCTGTGGGTGAACCTGCCCGCCTCGGACAAGATGATCACGCCGAAGTACCAGGACATCCACGGCGGCGAGGTCAAGCTGCTGACCACGCCCGACGGCGGCGCGATCCTGCGGCTGATCGCCGGCCAGCTGGACGGCCACGAGGGGCCGGGCTCGACCTTCACCCCGATCACCATGATCCACGCCACCATCAGCCCGGGCGCGCGGATCACCCTGCCGTGGCGGCAGGACTTCAACGCGCTGGCCTACGTACTCAACGGCGAGGGCACGGTCGGCGAGGAGAACCGTCCGATCCACATGGGTCAGGCGACCGTCTTCGGGGAGGGCGACGGCATCGCCATCCAGGCCTCGGCGATGCAGGAGTCCCGCTCGCCCAACATGGACGTCGTCATCCTCGGCGGCCAGCCGATCAAGGAGCCGGTGGCGCACTACGGGCCGTTCGTGATGAACAGTCACCAGGAGCTGCAGCAGGCGATCGAGGACTTCAACTCCGGCCGCTTCGGCGTCATCCCGCCGTCGCACGCGTAAGCGCGCGTAAGCGCGCGGGAGACCGATGAGCCCCGTCCACCGCATCGGTGGACGGGGCTCGGTCGTCTCTGTCAGACCCATGCACTACCGTTCACACCATTCACATTTCCTGCACATGGCAGGGCGACTGCAGCGCCGCGCCTGCGTACAGGGGGTTAGTCAGGCGTGCCCAGAAACACGCCTTTCTCTGGGGGTAGTTCTCTACATGAAGCTCCGCACCACCGTGGCCACCGCCGTGGCCACCGCCGTGGCCGCTGCCGCCGCCGTCCTCGCCCTCGGCACGGCTCCCGCCAACGCGGCCACCACCGCGCCGGCCACCCAGGCGAACACCGCGCTGAGCATCAGCGCGAGCACCACCCACGCGAGCTACAACCAGTGGGTCGAGGTCAACGCCCACCTGGGCCGCACCGCCAGCAACCGCACGGTCGAGATCGACCTGGGCGGCTCGGTCCTCAAGAAGGGCACGGTCGACCGCAACGGCAACCTGTCCGCCTGGGCCAAGCTCGCCCACGACGCCACCTTCACCGCGAAGTTCGCGGGCGACGCGCGCGACACCGCCGTCAGCCGCAGCGTGTTCGTCCAGGACGCGGCCCAGGTCTCCAGCCGGATGGTCCAGGGCGCCTACACCTCCGGCGGTTACACGTACTACCACCACACGCAGAACCCGACCATCGCCGCCGAGGTCTCGCCGAACAAGACCGGCGAGTGGGTGGAGATGCACATCCAGGTGTGGACGGGCAGCTCGTGGCAGAACGTGTCGCTCCGGACGGTCTGGTTCAAGCTGGTGTCGCCCAGCGCCGTCGCGGTCTACCTGACGGGCGTTCCGGCCAACACCACGCTCCGCGAGGCGATCACCTTCGCCGGCGACTCGACCAACTCCGCCTCCAACTGGACCTGGCAGTACGCCAAGGTCGTCAACTGAGTCACCAGGGCGACAGCCCTCAGCGCAGCCGCGCGTAGAGGACCGTGGCGTCGTCACGGCCCTTGCTGCGCGGCCAGCGGGCACACGTCGGATCCTGGCCCTCGGCCTCACGGACCCGGCGTACCACCTCGGCCGCGCCGCGTTGGTCCATCAGGCGCATCGCGTCGGGCCAGCCGCCGAGGTCGAAGCGGTCGACGAACCGGGCCGCCCCGTCGGTGAGCGCCGCGAACGCGCGGAGCTCGGCGAGCGGGGCGGAACCCGTCTCCGCGTGTTCGGCCGCACGCGGCAACGCCGCCGCGACCCACGGGCCGTGGCCCGTGTTGCGTGCGGCGCGCACCGCCAGCGCATAGCGCATGTGCAGGGAGGCGCGCTCCGGGCTGCCGTGGGTGGCCGCATGGACCTGACGCCGCAACGGCTCTCCGGCCGGGAACGGCTGGTTGTCGCCGATGACCGCGAAGCTGCCGTTCCGGTCCAGCACCAGCTGCGAGTCCCCGAGCACGAGGTACTGCAGCGCCGGCCCGTGCCCACGGGCCGCAACCACCATCGCGGCAGGGGTGTTGGGATGCGACAGGTCACACCGCGCGCCGTGCAGGGAGGCCGTCTCTGCGATGGCGTCGCTCAGACACTGCGCCATCGTCCGGTCCGGCCGGTCGACGAGCCGGGCCAGCAGGTGGACGCCGAGCCGGCGCACGTACCAGGCCGTGCCGTGCTCGCAGCCGTTCTCCATCGCCACAGGTGCGCTGCAACCGTCGAGCAGCACGAAGGCGTCGCCTGACGACGCGACAAAATCCTCGGTGGGTCGATCTCCTCGCTGCGGTTCCCCCGCTATCTCCACACGCATGCCTGCCAGTGTGCGGCGCGCCGCGCGAGGTTGGCAGGACTTTGCCGGACGATCACTCTCATTCCGGCCGGTTCGCACTCCTGTCCCGATAGGCCTCGAACTCCCCTACCGTCTCCGCCGCCAGCACCGCGTGGCCGATGGCCCGGGCAACCGCGTCCGCGCCCGCCGCGAAGAGCTCGTTGAGCGCGGCCGCCTCCGTGTGCACGGCGAAGGCGGGATCCCCCTCAGGCACCGGCAGCGGACGCGCACCGGAGGCCAGGGCGAAGACCGTGTCCCCGTCGGAGAGCAGGTGCACCGGCCGCAGGGCGCGGGCCAGGCCGTCGTGCCCGGTGCCCGCGAGTTTGGCGGCCTGCGCCTTGGTGAGGGTGACGTCGGTGGCGACGACGGCGAGGGTGGTGTTGAGCGGACGGGCGTCCGGCCCATGGGTGGGCTTCGCCCGTAGGGCCGGGAACTCGCCGGGCTCGCCGAAGCGGGCCGCGTAGAGCTCGCCTGTCGACGGCTCCACCGGCGAGCCGACGGCGTTCACCGCGACCAGCGCCGCCACCGTGGCTCCGGAGGGCAGTCGCACCGACGCCGACCCGATCCCGCCCTTGAGCCCACCGGCGACGGCTCCCGTCCCCGCGCCGACATTGCCCTGCGCAACCGGCCCGTCGTGGCAGGCGGCAGCCGCCTCCCGGCCCAACGCGGCGTCCGGGCGGGCCTTCCAGTCGCCACCGCGCCCGAGGTCGAAGAGTGCGGCAGCCGGCACCACCGGCACGACCTGCGACGCCTCCGGCCCGACCCGGAATCCGCGCCCCTGCTCCTCCAGCCACGCGACCACCCCGCCCGCCGCGTCCAGCCCGAACGCGGAGCCGCCGGTCAACGTGACCGCGTCGACGCGCTGGACGAGATTGCGCGGATCCAGCGCGTCGGTCTCCCGCGTCCCGGGCCCACCGCCGCGCACGTCCACCCCCGCGACAGCGCCACCCTCCGGCGCGAGCACGACGGTGACGCCGGTCAGCCACCCGTCACCGACGCGCTGCGCGTGCCCGACCCGGAAACCGGGGACGTCGGTGAGGGTGTTGCTCAAGGGAGGGGCGGGAGCATCATCTGTCACTCCGTCAGTCTTGCATTCCAGCCTGCCGCGGAAGGCGCAACGCTTAAGGTCAGGGCCATGGAGCTGACGCAGATACGCCTGCTGGTCACCGACTTCCCCGCCGTCTACCGGTTCTACCGGGACGTCATCGGGCTCACGCCGCAGTTCGACAACGAGAACGGTCCCTACGCCAAGCTCAGCCCCGCACGCGGCGCAGCCGCGATCGCCCTGCAGGCCGGGGACCAGATCGCGGCGCTGCTCCCGGACGTCGCGCAGGGCACCGCCACGGACGTGCGTACGCTGATCGCGCTGCGGGTCGACGATCTCGACCGGGTCGTGGCCGGGATCCGGGAGCGCGGCGGCACGGTCGAAGCCGGCCCCGCCCCGATGGGCGACCGGCTGAACGTCGCCTACGTCCGGGACCCGGAGGGCAACGTCGTCGAGCTGCAGGAGTGGCTCGCGCCGCGCTGAGCGCGGGCCTGAGTACGATGAAAACCATGGTCCCCAGAGCAGTCGACGCGGCAGTCGACGCCGCGCCTCCGGCTGACGCCACAGCCCCAGCCGCCGCACCGCCTGCCGCCACCGCGTTGGACGCCGCCGAGGCCGAGCGGGTCGCCGCGACGCTGCAGGCGTTGGCCACGCCGTCCCGGCTGCTGATCCTCTCCCGGCTGCGGCAGGGGCCCCGCACGCCGAAGGAACTGGCCGCCGACATCGGCATGGAGCAGTCGTCCTGCTCCCACCAGCTACGGCTGTTGCGCAACCTCGGGCTGGTGGCCAGGGCCCGGCAGGGCCGCTCCGTGGAGTACGCGCTCTACGACGAGCACGTCTCCGCCCTGCTGGACCAGGCCGTCTACCACGTCGCGCACCTGCGGGTCACTTCCGCAGGTTCCGAGGACTGACCGGCGGCAACCCGCGTCGGACCGCACCCGGCGCGCGGCGCATCGGCCGCATCGCCGCCCGGGACGAGTCCAGCTGCCATGGCACGCTGATCACCATCACGCCCGGCATGAACAGCAGCCGGCTCTTGAGCCAGAGCGCCGACTGGTTGTGCAGCGGCTGCTCCCACCAGTGCCCGACCACGTACTCCGGGATGAAGACGGCGACCGCGTCCCTGGGCGCGGACTGCCGCAGCGCGCGGACGTAGCCGATGACCGGCCGGGTGATCTCCCGGAACGGCGAGTCCAGCACCTTCAGCGGGATGTCGAGGTTGTACTCCTCCCACTCCCGCTCCAGCTCGACCGCCTCGTCCCGGTCGACGGAGACCGTGACCGCCTCCAGCGTGTCCGGGCGCAGCGCCTGAGCGTAGCCGAGGGCGCGGAGGGTGGCCTTGTGCAGCTTGGAGATCAGGACGACGCCGTGCACCTTGGCCGGACGGGTCCGCTCCTCGTCCGGCTCGGTCACCTCCAGCTCCTCGGCGACGGCGTCGTAGTGGCGGCGGATGGCCTTCATGTTGGCGAAGAGGAAGATCGCCGCGACCACGGCCAGCCACGCGCCCTGGGTGAACTTGGTGATCAGCACGATCACCAGCACGAGCCCGGTGACCACCGCGCCGAAGGCGTTGATCACGCGCGAACGCCTGGCCGCCGCCTTGGCGCCGGACTCGGCGGCGGGGTCGCGCAGCAACTCGTTCCAGTGCCGGACCATGCCGATCTGGGAGAGCGTGAAGGAGGTGAAGACGCCGAGGATGTAGAGGTGGATCAGGTTGGTGACGTTGGCCTTGAACGCCACCAGCAGCGCGACGTTGACCAGGGCCAGCGCCAGAATGCCGTTGGAGAAGGCGAGCCGGTCGCCCCGGGTGTGGAACTGCCGTGGCACGTAACGGTGCTGGGCCAGGATCGAGGCGAGCAGCGGGAAGCCGTTGAAGGCGGTGTTCGCCGCCAGGACCAGGACCAGCGCGGTGACCGCCTGGATGTAGTAGAAGAGCAGGCTGTGCTCACCGCCGAAGATCGCCGCCGCGAGCTGCGCGATGACGGTCTCCTGCGGCGCGCTGCTGCAGTTGGGGAAGCCGACGAGCTGACAGCCGTTGTTGGTGAGGTGGATCTTCGACGTCATCGCCAGGATGGTGATGCCGGAGAACATGACCACGGCGGTGGTGCCCATGGCCACCATGGTCTGGGCGGCGTTCTTGCTCTTGGGCTTCCGGAACGCGGGCACGCCGTTGGAGATCGCCTCGACACCCGTCAACGCGGTACAGCCGGAGGCGAAGGCGCGCAGCGCGAGCATCACCAGGGCGAAGCCGGCCAGCGTGTTCTGGTGGCCCTCGGGCGTGATCGGGTACTTGGCACTCTCCGCCACCGGGCTGTGGCCGAGCGCGATCTTGATAAAGCCGGTGACCACCATCAGCACGATGCCCGCGATGAAGAGGTAGGTCGGCGCGGCGAACGCGTTCCCGGACTCACGCACCCCGCGCAGGTTGACCGCGGCCAGCAGTGCGACGAAGAGGACCGCCATCAGGACGCGGTATCCGGCGAGGCCGTTGAACGCCGAGATGATGTTGTCCACGCCGGACGCGACGGAGACGGCGACGGTCATCACGTAGTCGACGAGCAGTGAGGCCGCGACGACGAGGCCGGCGTTGGGGCCGAGGTTGGTGGAGACGACCTCGTAGGACCCGCCGCCGCTGGGGTAGGCGTAGACGACCTGACGGTACGACATCACCACGACGGCCATCAGCACGACGACGGCGAGGCCGATCCAGGGCGTGAGGTAGAGGAAGGCGGTCCCGCCGACGGTGAGCACCAGCAGGATCTCCTGCGTGGCATAGGCCACGGAGGAGAGCGGGTCGGAGGCGAAGATGGGAAGCGCGAGGCGCTTCGGAAGGAGCGTCTCACCGAGCTCTTCGCTGCGCATGGCTCGGCCGATGACCAAGCGCTTCATCATCTGAGGGATGTTCACCACAGATCGAGACTAGGTTAAAACGGATATTTCTATTGATCTCGCCGCGCGGACGGCCCAGGTGCGGCGAGGCGACCACGCAGCATCCAGGGGCGCAGGGCTCTGACAGCGCAGCCGTATGGAGCGCGTATGGACCACGTCAAAGCGCGTTACGAGCGCATCAGGATGGCGCGGGCTCCGTCCCGTACGCGGTCAGCATGGGGACGCATTCAGACGACCCGCACCGCCCCCCGGGAGGGGAAATGTCGGCACCCGCAGCCACCGACGAGTCCGCGTCACATCCGATACCGGAGGCGGACGACGTCGCCTCCGAGGAGAGCGAGAAGCACCGGCTCTCGGCCATGGGCGGCCTCGCCGCCCTCTCGCTCGACGCGATGGCGTCCGTCGCGTACGGGCCGGAGGCCATCGTGCTGGTGCTGGCGACGGCCGGTGCGCACGGGCTCGGGTACACGCTTCCCGTCACGCTCGCGATCGCCGCGCTGCTGGCGTTCCTGACGTTCTCCTACCGGCAGGTCATCGCCGCGTTCCCGGACGGCGGTGGTGCCTACGCCGTGGCCAAGGCGCACCTCGGGCGGCGGACCGCGCTGATCGCCGCGGCGTCGCTGGTCATCGACTACGTGCTGAACGTGGCCGTCTCGGTGACCGCCGGCGTCGCCGCGCTGACGTCCGCGTTCCCCTGGCTCTACGGGGAGCGGGTGTGGATCTGCCTCGCCGTGCTGGTGCTGGTGACCGGGGTCAACCTGCGGGGGATCGCCGAGTCGGCGCGCGCGTTCATGATCCCGACCGTCGTCTTCATCGCGTCCATCCTCGGCGTGGTCGTCGTCGGTCTGCTGCGCAGCCACCCCGTGGCGCTGCTGGCCACCGGGCACGCGTCCGACGTGGCGTCGAACGCGAGCTCGGTCGGGGTGCTGCTCCTGCTCAAGGCGTTCGCGTCCGGCTGTTCCGCGCTGACCGGCGTGGAGGCGATCGCCAACGCCGTGCCGTCGTTCCGGACGCCGCGCGTCAAGCGGGCCCAGCACACCGAGATCGCGCTGGGCGCGCTGCTCGGGATCATGCTGATCGGGCTGGCGGTGCTGATCGGCCGGTTCCACCTGCAGCCGGTCGAGGGCGTGACCGTGCTGGCGCAGCTGACCGACGCGTCGTTCGGGCACGGGTTCTTCTTCTACCTGGTCCAGTTCGCCACCATGGTGCTGCTGGCGCTGGCCGCCAACACCTCCTTCGGCGGGCTGCCGGTGCTGTTGCGGCTGCTGGCCAGGGACCACCATCTGCCGCACGTCTTCGCGCTCCGCGCCGACCACCAGGTGTACCGGCACGGCGTGCTCGCGCTGGCGGGCGCGTCCGCGGTGCTGCTGGTCGCGTCGGGCGGGGACGTCGACAGCCTGGTGCCGCTCTTCGCCATCGGCGTCTTCGTCGGCTTCACCATCTGCCAGGTGGGCATGGTGCGGCACTGGTGGCTGGTGCGCTGCCCGGGGTGGAAGGGCAAGGCGCTGATCAACGGGTTCGGCGCGGTGCTGACGGCCTGCGCGACCGTGGTCGAGACGCTGACCAAGTTCACCGAGGGCGCCTGGGTCGTCGTGGTGCTGCTGCCCGCCCTGGTGCTGCTCTTCGGCGCGGTGCGGCGCGGCTACCGGAACATCGGCGACAAGCTGGAGCTGGGCGTTGTCCCGGCCGCGCCGGAGGCCCGGCACTCGCTGGTCGTGGTGCCCGTCGGCACGATGTCGCGGCTGACCCGGGAGGCGCTGTCGGCGGCGATCTCGCTCGGCGACGAGGTGGTCGCGGTGACCGTCGTCCCCGCCGAGTCCGACGCGGAGGAGCGGGCCGCGGCCGAGAACCTGCGCCGCGACTGGGAGTTGTGGCAGCCGGGCGTGCCGCTGGTCGAGATCCCCGCCGCACGGCGCGAGCTGGCCCGGCCGCTGGTCGGCTACCTGCGCACGCTGCGCGCCGAACACGCCTACGACCGCGTCACCGTGCTGGTCCCCGAGGTCGAGCCGGAGCACTGGTGGACCTGGCCGCTGCACAACCAGCGCGGGGCGCTGATCTCCCGCGCCGTGCGCCGCCGCACGGACGCGACCGTCTGCCGACTGCGTCTGCGGCTCAGTGAGCCCACCCGCTGAGGCAGCCGGTAAGGGGGCGTCAATACGGGCGGTCCCGGCGTATGGAGGCAGTCAGGGCCGCCCGGTCCATGCGCCGAACGGGTGTGCAATCGAGAGGCAGTCAGCGGACTTCCCTCGAAGACACTCGAAGAAGGCAGTGCAGGGCCATGGACACGGTGGACGAGCGGCGCGACGACCAGGGCGGCGGACGCGTCGTCGTCGGCGTCAGCGGGACGATCAGCAGCCTCGAAGCGCTGCGGGTCGGCGCCGCGGAGGCGCACCGGACCGGGCGGAGCCTGGTCACGGTGCTGGCCTGGACGCCGCCGGGCGGCGAGATCGGCTACCGACGCGCTCCCGTACCGGAGTTGCTGAAGGCCTGGGAGCAGGCCGCCGTGGACCGGCTGGAGGGCAGCTTCGACGACGCCTTCGGCGGGCTCGCGGCCATGCCGCAGCTGACCGGCGGACTGACCCGGCTGGTGGTGCGCGGTGAGCCCGGCCACGCCCTGGTGCAGTTGGCCGACCGGCCCGACGACCTGCTGGTGCTGGGCGCGGGCGAGCGCGGCTGGCCCGCACGGTGGCTGCACGGCGCGGTCTCCCGCTTCTGCGTCAAGCGGGCCGGGTGCCGGGTGCTGGCCGTGCCGCCGCCCGCGCTGCTCACCGCGCTGCCCGCCCGGCAGCGGCATCAGGTGGCGACAAGAACGCGTATGGATGCGGCCCCGATGCGTATGGAAGACGTCAAGATTGACCGGCACGACCGGCCGGCCCGGTTCTGATGAGCGGGTGTTCCAGGACTCCCCGCCCGACCTTTCGGCCGCCGCTGCGGCGCCGCTGCCGACATCGCTGCTCTTCGTCCTCGCCTTCGGCATCGCGGCCGTGGCGGCGCTGTTCGCGGGGGCGGTGACCTCACCGCGGCATGCGGTGGTGGGGCTGGTCATGGTCGGGCTGGCGTGCGCGGTGGTGACCCGGCGCGGCAGCGGGCTGCGGGCCGCGCTGGTGGTGGTCCCCGTCTTCTGGCTCTTCTACGACGGGTTCGTGGAGCACCGCGACGGAACGCTGGGCTGGGCGGGCTGGACGGACGCCTGGCGGCTGGCCGCGCTGGTCGCGATGGCTGCTCTGCCCGCGCTGGTCCGCGCGGCGGTGGGGCTGTGGACGGCGCGGTCCCGGTTCCGGCGGGCCTCGCTGGAATCGTTCGAGCCGGAGATGCCGAGCCGACGCCACCCCTCCGCCTGGAACTGACCGGACTCGACCGGACATAACCGGACTGGCTGACACACCAGGGAAACTCCGCGTCCCGGAAATTCCTTTGTCAGGGCGTCGGCCAAGGTATGTGATGGTCCGCCATGAGTGGATTCGCAGATCCGTCCTTCTTCGGTGACCACTACGCCCACGAGTACGACGCACGACACCCCCTCGACCCCACCCCCGCCGTCGACTTCCTCGCCGACCTCGTCCCGCCCGGCTCCCGCGTCCTGGAACTGGCCATCGGCACCGGCCGCGTGGCAATCCCGCTGGCCGCACGCGGCTTGGCGGTGGAGGGCGTCGAGGGCTCCGCCGCGATGGTGGAACACCTGCACGCCAAGCCGGGCGGCGCCGCGATTCCGGCCGCCGTCGGCGACATGGCCGACGCCGCCGACGCGGTGAAAGGCCCGTTCCCGCTCGCCCACCTCGTCTACAACACCCTGTTCAACCTGCCCACCCAGGAACGGCAGCTCGACTGCTTCCGCGATGTCGCCCAACTCCTGGAGCCCGGCGGCCTGTTCGTCATCGAGTGCTACGTGCAGGACGTCAGCGAGTTCGACCGCGGCCAGCGCACCCAGACGCGGGCGATCAGCGAGGACTCGGTCTTCCTCGACGTCCAGCTGCACGACCCGGTCGAGCAGGCCGTCACCTACCAGCGGATCACCATCGACGCCGACGGCCGCACCACGCTCCGTCCGCTGCGCATGCGCTACTGCTGGCCGAGCGAGCTGGACCTGATGGCCCGCCTCGCCGGGCTGCGGCTGCGCGAGCGCCACGAGACGTGGCAGCGCACGCCGCTCACCGCCGCCAGCCGCAACCACGTCTCCGTCTACGAGAAGCCGCAGGCCTCGGCCTGAGCTCACGGCTCGAAGCGGTAGCCCATCCCCGGTTCGGTGAGCAGGTGCCGGGGGTGGGCCGGGTCCGGCTCCAACTTGCGGCGCAGGCCCGCGAAGTAGACGCGCAGGTAGTTGGTCTTGTCGTCCCGTCCCGGCCCCCAGACGCGCTGGAGGATGGTGCGGCCGGTGACCAGCCGTCCCGGGTTCTGGACCAGGACGGAGAGGATCCGCCACTCGGTCGGCGTCAGCCGGACCGGCGTGCCGTCGCCGCTCGCCGGGCGGACCACGCAGCTGTTCAGGTCGATCAGGTAGTCGCCCAGCCGGACCGGCGCGGTGACCAGGTCCTCGCTGGTCGGGCGGCGCAGCGCGGCACGCAGCCGGGCGAGCAGCTCGTTCATGGCGAAGGGCTTGGTGACGTAGTCGTCCGCGCCCGCGTCCAGCGCGCTGACCTTCTCGGCGGAGTCCGCGCGGCCGGACAGCACGATCACCGGGACCGCGCTCCAGGCGCGCAGCGCGTGGATGACCTGGATGCCGTCGATCTCCGGCAGGCCGAGGTCGAGGATGATCGCGTCCGGCGGGTTGCGGGTCGCCTCCGTCAGCGCGCGGCGGCCGTCGGTCGCGGTGGCGACCGTGTAGCGGCGGGCCTGGAGGTTGATCTGCAGGGCCTTCAGCATCTGTGGCTCGTCGTCGACGACGAGGACTCGGGTCATGCCGACAGTTCCCCCTCTGCGTCGTAGTGCGGTTCGGATTCCAGCTCAGGGTGGAGCTCAAGGTCGTCATGCTCGTGCTCGGCGGTGTCCGCCGGGACGGAGAGGACCATGGTCAGGCCGCCTCCGGGGGTGTCCTCGGGGGTCAGCGTGCCGCCCATGGCCTCGGTCAGGCCGCGGGCCAGCGCCAGGCCGAGGCCCACGCCGGTCTCGTTGTCGTTGTCGCCGAGGCGCTGGAACGGCTGGAAGATCCGGTCCCGGTCCTCCTCGGGCAGGCCGACGCCGCGGTCGACGACGCGCAGTTCGACCCGCTCGCCCAGGGTGCTGGCGCTGAGCAGCACCGGCTTGCCGTCGGCGTGCCGCAGGGCGTTGGCGACCAGGTTGGCCACCACGCGTTCCAGCAGCGGGCCGTCGACGACGACGGCCGGGGTCTCGGTCAGGCCCTGGGTGTCGACCTCGACGTCGGTCATGGAGGTGAGCGAGTCCAGCGCCAGCGACACCACGTCCTCCAGCGGCGTCGGGTGCAGCTGGAGCGAGAGCGCGCCGGCCTGGAGGCGGCTCATGTCGAGCAGGTTCTCCACCAGTCGGGTCAGCTTCTCCAGCGAGATCTCGGCGGTGGCCAGCAGCTCCTGCTGGTCCTCGGGCGTGAACTCGACGTCGTCGCTGCGCAGCGAGGAGACCGACGCGAGCGCGACGGCCAGCGGTGTGCGCAGGTCGTGGCTGACGGCGGCGAGCAGCGCGGTGCGGAGCCGGTCGGCGGCCTTGACGGGCTCGACCTCGGCCGCAGCCTCCGCCAGCCGGGTCCGTTCGAGGGCGACGGCGACGTGCGCGGCGAAGGCCGCGAGGACGCGGCGGTCGGAGGCGGGCAGCGGACGGCCGCGCAGCACCAGCGAGGCGCCGACGCCGACCGGGACCGCCTCCGCGCCCGGCATGGCGGCCAACTCGTCCGGCTCGACGACGCGTTCGACCAGCTCGACGCTGTCCATGGCGAAGGTCTCGCGCAGCCGGTCGAGCAGTGCGGGCACCGCCTGGTCGCCGCGCAGCACGCTTCCGGCCAGGCCGGAGAGCGTCTCGGCCTCGGCCGTGGCACGGGCGGCGCGGCCGGAGAGTTTGGTCGCGGTGTCGACGATCCCGGCGACCACCAGGCCGACCAGCGCGAAGACGAAGAGGGCCAGCACGTTGTTGGGCTCGGCGATGGTGAACGTGTGGATCGGCGGGATGAAGTAGTAGTTGAGCAGCAGTGACGCCGTCAGCGACGCGACCAGGGCGGAGACCAGACCGCCGAGGCAGGAGATGCCCACCACCACTGCCAGGAAGAGCAGGGTGTCGCTGGTCAGGTTGATGGCGTGGCGGGTGTGGCAGAGGATCAGGGTCAGCAGCGGAGGCAGCACCAGCCCGCAGGCGATCCCCGCCCAGCGGCGGGCAGTCGAGCGTCCGCCGCGTCGTCCCGGGGCGGTCGGCATGTGGCGTCCGCGCCCGGCCTCCTCGTGGGTGACCATGTGGACGTCGATGTCGCCGGAGAGTTCGACGGTGGTCTCGCCGATGCCGCGTCCGGCGGTGAGTGCGCGGCGGAGCGGGCC